>DASZHY010000507.1:0-20317 GCA_035949675.1 Thermoanaerobaculia bacterium | reverse complement strand
CCATTTTTTTCCACTAGATCCCACTCGTGATCCATTACGGTCCGCCGAAGGCGCCACGGGCGGCGTCAGGTCAGGCGGTAATCGGCCGTAAGAATGGTTGCGAATCGGAGGCTCGCGCGGGACGGTGCGCGGCGGATGGGGGCCAGGTGGGCGACCGTCGAAGCCTGACACGCCACGAACGGAGGGCCCCCCGGGCCCGGTCGGGTGGCGTTTCTTTACCTAAACCGGCGGCGGCTCGGTGCTCGCCGGCGGCGGCTGGGTGCTGGCCGGCGGCGGCGGGACGGGTGCCGGCGGCGGCGGGATGTTCGACGGCGGCGGAATCGTCACCGGCTCCCTGGGAGGAGCGCCCACCGGCCTGGCGGCCGGCAGCCCGCCTTGCTTGCGATCGGTGGTGGTGTCGATCGCGGTCGGGTGCGTCTCGCCGACGTCGCCTGGAGCCGCGGGCGCCGGGGACGCCGCGGCCCCGGCGCCTTGCGGTGCTTCCGTGCCGGCGGCAGCCAGGCCCTTGAGGGCTTCTCCTTCGGCGCCGCTGCCGATCCGGCGGCGGAAGTTCGCCGCCTCTTGCGGCGGATCGGCCACGACCAGCGACCTCGCCTCGAGGTCGGCCATGTACTTGATGCTCTCCTCGCGGAACAGATGCTCCTGCTCCTGCTGCTGGATCGCCGCCTGGACCTCGGCGAAAGGCGTGACGTGCTGCGGGTGGCGGTCGAGCAGCTGCAGCAGGTGCAGGCCGCCGCGTCCCGTCACCGGCTCGGTGATCGCACCCTTCTGCAGCTTCCAGGCGGCCGCCTCGAGCTTGGCATCCAGGTCCTTGGGCGACACCCAGCCGAGCTCGACGATGCTGCTGGCCTGGCCCTTGGCGCTGTAGGCGGCCGCGGCGTCGGCAAGGCTCTTGCCGGCAAGGGCGGCCTGGCGGATCTCCGCCGCCACGCGGCCGCGCTCCGCCTCCGGCAGCCCGCTGTCCTCGAGCACCACCACCTCGCGCAGCTGCACCTGCTCCGGCACCGTGAACTGGTCCTGGTGCTGGCGGTAGTAGCGCCGCACGTCCTCGTCCTTGACCTTGACCTTGCTCGAGACCTCTCTCGCCATCACGCCGCGAATGCGGAGGTTGCGGCGGGTCTGGTTGCGCAGCTGCTCCATCGTCATGTCGGACTGCCGCACCGCCGCCTGGAACTCCTCGTCGGTCTTGATGCCGAAGCGCTGGCGCATGATCCCCAGCTCCGAATCGACCTCCGCGTCGGTGACGTCGATGGCGAGCTGATCGGCGCGCGAGCTGAGCAGCATCTCCTGGAACATCTCCCAGAAGACGTTCGGCGGCGCCTGGGCGATGGCGTTGCGGCGGTCGTTGACATCCTGGACGCGCTGCACGATCTCGCGCACCGTCTCGGTGCGGCGGCGCTCGTAGTCGTAGAGGGTCGCGATCTGATCGTTGACCCGCAGCACGACGCGGTTGAGCGCCTCGGCGCCGGCGGGCCGGGGCGCCGCCCCGAGAGCGACGGCAGCGCTGAGAGCGCTGAGAGCGATGACCGGGATGACCGGGATGCGAGGCAGGGCCAGGACCCGTTTCGGGGCCGGCAGCCCGCTAGTGGGCGCCGCCTGATGCCGGCAGCGCCGCGTGGTTTTCGCCATAGGAGCCCTCGTACTCGAAAGGTAGGTTGCGCTGATACACCTGGGCATTGTAACGGGACCGCGCTTGCTCCACCAGCGACGCCCTGGCGCGGTCGGCCCGCTCGCGCCGCAGGCGGGCGGCGATCTCGCCCGAGGCGGCGGCGAGCGGCATCACCTCCTCGGGGAGCCGCTCGACGACCTGGAAGATGTGGAAGCCGTACTCGGCGGGCACCACCCGGCTGACCTCCCCGGGGCGCAGGCCGAAGATGACGTCGACGAAGGACGGCGGCAGCTCGGAGCGCGCGAGCTCGCCCTGGTAGCCGCCGGCCGCGGCGCTGGCGTCGCGCGACAGGCGGCGAGCCACCGCCTGAAAGTCCTCGCCGCGCTCGATCGCGCGCTGGGCGCGCTCCGCGGCGGCGCGGTCCTCGGTGAGGATCTGGCGCAGGCGCACGCGTTCGGGGCGAGCGAACTCCTGGCGGTGCCGGCGGTAGTAATCCGCGATCTCCGCGGCGCCCGGCGGCGGGCCGGCGGCCTGACGCAGCAGGGCGTCGACGGCCTGACGCGGCGCGTCGCCGCCGGCAACCAGGCCGCGATCGACCGCCAGGCGCTGCAGCAGGCGTTCCTCGAGGAACTGGTCGAAGAGCTGGCTGAGCACGTCGCTGGCCACCACGGCATCGGGGTCGCCCAGCGTGCGCGACAGGTAGTCCTGGAACTCCGCGTAGCGGATCGCGATGCCGCCGGCCTCGGCCGCCACGTCGGGCGCCGGCGGCGGCGGCCGCCGTGCGCAGCCGGCAAGCCCGCCCGCCGCCAGCGCCGCCAGCGCCAGGAGCCCCCGGGCGGCAGCCCGCCCCCGCCGCCGCGCCGGCTGTTTCGTCATTGCGCCAGCTCCTCGAGCGTGGCGCGGGCGGCGGCGAGCATCTGGCCGCCGCCGCCGGCAACCCCGGCGCCGCTCAGCGTGAGGACGCCGGTGGGGCTGAAGCTGGCGCCCTCGGTGCGCGACACCAGGTCGATCAGCCTGGCGACGTCGATGCGCGCATCGCGGCGCAGCCGGATGGTCAGCTCGCGCCCCTTGGCCGAGATGGACTGGACGCGCAGCGACTCGGCCAGCCGCTTGAGCGCCGCCACCTCCACCAGGGTGCGCACCGCGGGCGGCGGCGGCCCGAAGCGATCGGCGAGCTCGGCCAGCAGCTCCCGCTCCGCGGTCTCGAACGCGGCGATCTTCTGGTACAGCTCCATGCGCAGGTTGGCATCGCTCACGTACCCCTGGGGGATCGACATCGGCACCGGCAGGTCGATGGCCACCGACGGCGCCTCGGCGACGCTCTCGCCGCGCAGCTCGCGCACCGTTTCCTCGAGCAGCTTGAGATAGGTCTCGATGCCGACCGCGGCGATGTGGCCGCTCTGCTCGCCGCCCAGGAGGTTGCCGGCGCCGCGGATCTCGAGGTCGCGGGCGGCGATGCGGAAGCCCGCGCCCAGGTCGGTGAACTCGCGGATGGCGGCGAGGCGCTTGCGCGCCGGCTCGGACAGCACCCGGTCGGCCGGCACCAGCAGGTAGCAGTACGCCAGCTGGTTGCTGCGCCCCACCCGGCCGCGCAGCTGGTAGAGCTGCGCCAGGCCGAAGCGGTCGGCGCGATGCACGATCATGGTGTTGACGTTGGGGATGTCGATGCCGTTCTCGATGATGGTGGTGGCGAGCAGCAGGTCGAACTCGCCGTTGGTGAAGGCGTGCATGCGGCGCGACAGCTCGGCCTCGTCGAGCTGGCCGTGGCCGACGGTGATGCGCAGCCCGGGCACGATCTCGCGCAGCGAGGTCAGCACCCTCTCGATGGTTTCGACGCGATTGTAAACGTAGTACACCTGGCCGCCGCGCTCGACCTCGAACTCGATCGCCTCGCGCACCACCTCCTTGTTCCAGGGCAGGATGGCGGTCTCCACCGCCATGCGGTCCTTGGGCGGCGTTTCGATCACCGACATGTCGCGCACCCCGGCCAGCGACAGCTGCAGCGTGCGCGGCACCGGCGTCGCCGACATGGCGAGCACGTGGACGTCCTTCTTCAGCTGCTTCAAGCGCTCCTTCTGGGCGACGCCGAAGCGCTGCTCCTCGTCGACGATGAGCAGCGCCAGCTTGGGGACGTGGATGTCCTTGGAGAGCAGCCGGTGGGTGCCGATGAGGATGTCCGGCTGGCCGGCGGCCAGCCGCCGGCGCAGCTCGCGCACCTCCTGGGGCGAGCGGAAGCGCGACAGCATCTCGATCGACACCGGAAAGCCGGCGAAGCGGCGGCGGAAGGTCTCGAGGTGCTGGTCGGCAAGGATCGTGGTCGGCGCGAGCACCGCCACCTGGCCGCCGCCGTCGACGGCCTTGAACGCCGCCCGCATCGCCACCTCGGTCTTGCCGTAGCCGACGTCGCCGCACAGCAGCCGGTCCATCGGACGCTCGCGCTGCAAGTCCTCCTTGATCACCGCGATCGCCTCGAGCTGATCGGGGCTCTCCTCGTAGGCGAAGGCCGCCTCGAACTGGCGCTGCAGGTCGCTGTCGGGCGGCAGCGCCGGCGCCTTGGCGAGCTGACGCTCGGCGTAGAGCTTGAGCAGCTCGGCCGCCATGTCGCGCATGCTGCCCTTGACCTTGTTCTTGGTGCGGTTCCACGAGGTGCCGCCCAGCTGGTCGAGCCGCGGCGCGACGCCCTCGATGCCGCTGTACTTCTGCACCAGGTCCAGGCGGCTGAGCGGCAGCAGCAGGCGCTTGCCGGCGGCGTAGGCGATCTCCATCACCTCGGTCTCGGCGGCGGCTCCCCCGGCGGCCGCTGCGCCGGCGCCGCCCTGCCCTCCCTGCCTTCCCTGCCTTCCGACATCGCCCGGCGCGCCGGGGCCGCCGTGCGCCAGGTCGCGCAGCACCGGCGGCAGGTTCGTATTGCCGTCGCCGTCGCGGCCCACCGAGCGCAGCGCCACGAACTGGCCGATGCCGTGGTCGCCGTGCACCACGTAGTCGCCCACCTTGAGGTCGCGCAGGCTGGCGAGGAACGGCCCGTAGCGCGTCCGCGACGGCCGGCGCTGCAGCTTGGCCTGCGGCAGCAGCTGCTGCTCGCCGTAGAGCGCGACGCCGGCGGCCGGCAGCCGGAAGCCGCGGGTGAGCTCGCCCGGGGCCAGCTCGACGCCGCCGCGGCCGAGCGCCACCTCGCGCCCTTCGAGCAGCTCCTCGGTGCGCCGGCGGTGCACCGGCGGCACCACCACGAGGCAGCGCTCGCCGCGCGCCCGCGCCGTGGCCACCTCTTGCGGGAAGCGCGGCAGCTGCCCGTGGAACAGATCGGTGAGCCCGGCATGGAAGTCCACCCGCGGCCTGGCGCCAGCAGGCGCCGCGGGCCCGGCGGGGCCGCCTGGCGGCGTCACACCTGGACCGGCGCCGCCAGGCGGCGCCGTGGGGGGGGCGCCGCCGTCGCTCAGCACCAGCGCCGCCGCCGCCAGCGCCTCCCGCACCGCGGCTGCCGGCTGCTCGAGCGCCTCGGGCGGCGCCGCCAGGCGGCCGACCTCGCGCCGCGACGAGAAGTCGGCGGCCAGGCGCGCCGCGTGGTGCTCGGCCTCGGCGTCGAGGGCCGGGGGATCGATGGCAAAGACCAGCGGGTTCGCGAGCGCCTCGAGAAGCGACACGCTCTCCGCCAGCAGCGGCAGGTAGTTCTCCCATCCCGGGAACGAACCGGCGTTGCGCAGGCTCTCGAGCAGCTCGGCCCCTTCCGGCCCGAGGTCGGGGTCCTGCTCGAGCAGCAGGCCGGCCAGGCGCCGCGCCTCCTGGGCGCCGCCGGGGAACAGGTAGAGCGGCAGCACGCGCACCGATTCCAAGGTGTCCTCGGAGCGCTGCGATTGCGGCTCGAACCAGCGGATCGACTCGATGGTGTCGCCGAACAGATCCACCCGGATCGGCGCCTCTTCGCCCGGCGGGAAGAAATCCAGGATGCCGCCGCGCAACGCGTAGTCGCCCACCTCGTAGACCAGGTCGGTCCGCCGGTAGCCGTGCCGCGCCAGGTGCGCGGTGAGCCGCTCCAAGGGATGCTCCTCGCCGGTGCGCAGGGTGAGCACCGCCGCGGCGAAGGCTTCCGGTCGCGGCAGCCGGCGGAAGAGCGCGCGCGGCGTGGTCACCACGTTGGCGGTGGCCCCGGAGAGCACGCAGTCGAGCGCCACCGCCTCCTGCGCCCGCACCTGCAACGACACCTCGGCTTCCTGGTAGGGAGTCAGCGACGGGGCCGGAAAGTAGACGGCAGCCTGCTCGCCGCCGGCGCCGGCGACCCCGGGGGCCGCGGCAGCCGGGGAGAACAACCGCGCCGCTTCCAGCCAGGTGAGCGCGTCGGCTTCGCGCGGCACCACCGCCACCAGGGGCCGCCCCAGGTCGCGCGCCAGCAGGTTGCCGACCCAGGCCGCCGCCGGCACCGGCAGCCGCACCACCTCGCCGCGCCCCGGGAGCAGGGCACGATAGGGCGCACTGCTGCGCAGCGTCCGGGAGAGCTCCTCCCACACGCGTTCGCTCATGGAGGCCAAGTGTACCGCCAGGGGTGCCCGCGCGGCGCCTCGGTATAATGCCCGCCATTCAAGCTCAGGAGGCCGGCGGCGGCTTGGCGGCCCTGCCGGCGGAGCTGGCGGACGGCGGCGGACACCAGGACGGTGGACCGCGTCGCGCCCGCCCGCAGGCCAGGCCCGCGAGGCGGCCTGGCAGCCGGTCGGCGAAGGTTCGAGCCAACGGCGGATGACTCCGCCACGTCCCAAGAGGAGGAAAGCGCATGACCAGACGGAAGCTGTCGGCGGCGGTGGTGGTCGGATCGGCGGTCGGTTTGGCGTCGTTGCTCGCGGTGGGGGCGGCCGCGGGGCGGCAGGCGGCGGCGGGCGCCGAGAAGGAGCTGCGCGCCGACGCGGAGCTCTTCGCGGCCGGGTGGAACCATGGCGACGCCAAGGCCATGGCGGCGCTGTTTGCCGTCGATGCGGACCTGATCAACCCCTTTGCCGCCGCCGCCAAGGGGCGCGCCGGGATCGAGAAGTTCTTCGCCGCCGAGCTGGGGACGCTCACCAAGGGCACGACCTTCACGATCAAGGTCTTCTCTCCCCGGCTGCTGCACCCGGGTCTTGCGGTCGAGGACATGGACGTCGAGATCACCGGCGGCACCCTCGCGCCCGACCCTGCCAAGCCGCTCAAGAACCACGCCTTTCTGGTGGTCAAGAAGCAAGGCGGCAAGTGGCTCGCCGTGAGCCTGCGCGCCTGGAGCTACCTGCCGCCGCCGCCGGCCGCTGCCGCGCCAAAGTAGCGGCGGGGCGGCGCCCCGGGCGCGAAACACGAGCCGGCAGCGCGCGTGGCCTGCGGTGGCGGCAAGGCCGCCGGCGCCGCGGCGCCGGCGACGGCTGTGCTACGCTCCGAATCCGCCTTGGCCTGCGAGCTTTTCAACGGGGTTTTCATGGTGATTTGGAGGTGGCTGACATGCGCGACCGGTTCCCGCAAGAAGCGGTGCTTCGTGACGGCAGCCGGCTGTTGATTCGCCCGTTCACCGCGGCGGACACCGGGGCCCTCTACGCCTTCTTCCAGCGGCTGCCCGAGGACGTGCGCCGCTTCGCCTGGGACCGCATCGACAGCCGGGCGCTGGTCGAGCAGTGGGGACGGGAGCTCAACTACGACCAGGTGTTGCCGCTGCTCGCCACCGACGGCCAGCGCATCGTGGCCGACGCCACGCTGCACCGGCGGCGGGGCAGCCCGCTGCGGCTGGTCGGGCGCATCAAATGGTTGATGGACCCCAAGTACCGCGGCCTCGGCCTCGGCACCATCCTGGTCAACGACTTCATCCGCATCGCCCACAACGACGGCCTGCGCCATCTGACCTGCATGCTGGTCGCCGACTTCGAGGCCGACGCCGTCCGCACCCTGACCGGCCTGGGCTTCGACAGCTATCTGATCCCCGGCTACGGCACCGACCCGGACGGCACCCAGCACGACATGGTCAAGATGGTGCTCAAGCTCTGATCTAGTCGGTCGCCTGCTTGTTCACGAGGTGCCTGGATACCAGCCATCCGCGAGGACGCCGCCGCCTGGAATGACAACGGCCCGATCCAGTTTGCGCCTCACTCCTTCGCCGGCAAGTTCCAGCAAGTGATCCTCTTCGCCGCTGGGACAGACCACCTGCGCGCCTTCCCGTCCATGGAAGAACGTGACGTCGGGGAACACTTTTGTGTATTGCTCCATCCAGGAACGCATCGCCTGGCACCGAGCCGTCGACTGCTCGCTCCGCCACGCTCGATCCGAAAAGACTACGACTGCCAGTGCGGCCATGCAAGTACCCTGCCGAAATTCCCTGAAGGCCGCTGCAGCGACCTCGCGGATCAGAGTGCCAGGATCGGTTTGCGCCGAAGCTGCCGCGATCGTTCGCCGTATCAAGAGTGCGACGAGGCCATCGACGAGCAGGCCGCCACCGCCTTGTTCGGCCCTCAGCTGCTCCGGCAAGGGACGCCGCACGGAGTACTCGAGCGTATGCCAACCTTTGGTCCGCCTCGCTCGCTCGTGTCGCCTTATCTTCGCCATGTGTTCCGCGGCTCGCGGCAGCGTGGCCACGTACACTTTCGGCGACACCTGATCGAACAAACACTCGGCCAACTCGGATTTTCCGCTCTCCGGCGGACCGGTGATCAAAATCATCGCGCTCTCCCTTCTCCGATTCCTGGCCAACGAAAATCGGCTCGCTCGCACTGTACGATCTGCCGCAGGGCACGATGTAGCTGCGCATCGTCGACCGCTTCGACCCGTCCCCAGAAAGCCCGGCCTCGCTCACGCGTCAGCTGCCATTGTGCCTCGACCAGACGGGTAGCGAATTTCAATGTCCAACTTTCTCGCTTCGCCAGGCGCTCCGCGCACTTGTGCCTGGGGGTATCCAGGTAGAATGCTCGCCCCGTCAGATCCATGAGGCTCCAAAGCAGGGGTGGAGAGACCTCGAAGATCTTCATGCCTCCCTTCGAGACCTCACCTTCAATGACACCGCGGAAGGATTCGGCAACGTAATCGTAATACACGCGGAGATCGGCGACGCCGATGCCTGTTTTGCGTACTCTCGCGCGCTGCTGATGGACCTCGTGATTCTTGATACTCCAGACAGGTATCGCCCGGCCCACTTCATGCTCGAGGCGACGCAGACAAGTCGTCTTGCCGGCCCCCCAGAGGCCGGACACGAACACCGCGGCTCCCCGTCCTGTCAACTGCCCCACCCTCCGAAAGTATCGACGATCTTGCGGACAGTCTGGTTTATGAGCCTTTTCCGGCCGTAATCGCTTCGCTTCGGGAACCGAATGATGCCTCTCGGCTCCCGGTTCGCACGGTTCATTTGCCGGCGCCTGTGCCTCGCACGCTCCGGGCGCGGGTCAGCTTGCGCGGCCATCTCGCCGATCGCCTGCGCTTCGGATTCCTCATAGTCGTGGCGCATTTCGATGTGCAGATGCGGATGACCGTAGTTGTGATAGGCGATTGCGTCGACGAGACTTTTGTAGAAGCTGGCGTAGCGGTAGACGAACCGTGCACCGAACCTGGCCACCAACGTGCCCACCATGGCCTCGGGCCTGCTCAGTGCCATGATGACTCGGTTGCTTGGGCCAGGTCCCCAGCGCGCCACTGACTCATCGACCATTCTCTCGAACTCTTTCAGCATCCTGGCTAGGCGCGCTGGGTTCTTCCTGCGCGCCTCCTCCAAGCCGGCAAAGCAATCGCGCAATGCTTTCACATCCTGGCGCTCGCGCAGCTCCACCGCATAGCCGATCGCCCGCGTAAGATCGCCATCGACCTGGTTCAATATGAAGTGACTTACCGGCGGCATGTGAATGGAACGCACTACTGGCCACCCTCCCTTGTCCATCATCTCTCGATAATTCTTCTCGCCCTTCTTGATATACGAGAGTGCCAAGGCGGCAATATTGCGGTTCCTTCCAGAGGATTCGAACAACAGGGCCGACGATCTCAGAGGATGGCAAAAGTACGGCACGCCGCCAAGCACGAGACTGTGCGATTGGTAGTAGAATGTGCGGTAGAACATCCAGTAAATCAGCGACAGTCCTATCGGCTTCAGCTCATTCAGCAGCTTACCCCAATCTTCACGCGGCAGGGTGCCGACCTTTGGCACGGCGCGGTGAGCTTTGACGGACTCATCGAAGAAGTCGTCCCACAGACGCCTGCAAGTAACTACCACCCTCTCTGAGACCTCCCTCTTGAGCATGTCCAGTCGGCGGAACTTGTCTCGCGAGTCGCCAAGCATGCTCAGGCGCTCGCTCGCTATCTCCACCTGTGCATGTAGCAGACGTCCCAAGAACCCCTTGGAGGAACGGCTGGTCCAGAAGTCCTGCAACCACTCATCAGCTGCTCTGGTCACGCCTTCGCTCAGATAGGGGGTGAACACCACAGGGCTAACGATGCCCGCCAGCGACTTGCTGATCTCGCCCCGCTGCCATCGGTGCGGATGGAGATGCGATGCCACGTAGATCTTGTTGCTGAAAAGCAGACATTCCAGAAACTGGTCTAGTGCGGGCAGGTGGAAGTTCGAGAGCGGTCGACCCTCACCCTGCCGCTCACTGACGTCGCTGACGAAAGAGATCGTCGAATGATCCATCATGACCGAGTGAGGGTCGATCTTCTGCGCCTCGCGCCAGCGGATTGCAAGCGTCTCCAGATGCACGGCCACTCCAGGATCGGTGCGGACAGGAAGCGGACCCATTGACACGTCCTGCTCCTCGGGCACCATGATCTCTCCATAGAAGCGCCGGAGCACATCCGGATGGTCGTAGAGCAGCCGCTCGATGTCTTCCCAGAAATAGATCTGGGCCTCGAACTCGAACCGGTGTTCCTCCATGATTTCTACCACGGAGCGCTGCACCGCATTATCCGAAGGTAACGTGGTAAACAGCATGAAACAACAATAGAGGTGTCGATTCGCCGCGACCCAGGTAGAGAATTTAAGGATGTCCTCCTTGAGTCGGCTCGGCGGCAGGGAGCGGGCACTGGTGCGCTTCTTGCACTGCACCCCGAACGTGATTCCGCGGGTGGTGACGACGAAGTCGATCCCGAACTGCTTTCCCCCATCTTTTCCTGCCTTTGAGGGCGGAACCTCGAGCACCCGCTCGAGGAGTGCCGCCACCAGGTGCTCGAATTCGCTACCGCTCGCCGGGATGGGCAGCTGATGCATACGGAAGGACTCCGGTCCCCTCGGCGGACGCCACATCATCCTCGGTCCGGGGACTCGCCATCGACCAGAATATCGCACTCACGAAAACGCGCATAGTGGTCGCGCTTCTCGGCATCGACTGGGCAGCTGAGGCGCAGGAGTGCGACCCCAAAGGCGGCGACGACGAGCCGCCGACAAACCGGCTGACTGCGCGGGCTGGGCGAGGTGGACAATGACCGATCCGTTGTAGGATCTAGCCCGCGCGGACCGGCGCGGGAGCACTGGCTTGGACAACATTCGCAACTTTTGCATCATCGCCCACATCGACCATGGCAAGTCCACGCTGGCCGACCGGCTGATCCAGCGCTGCGGCGCTGTCGAGGATCGCGACTTCCGCGACCAGATCCTCGACTCGATGGACATCGAGCGCGAGCGCGGCATCACCATCAAGAGCAACACCGTGTCGCTGCTCTACACCGCCAAGGACGGCAACGAAGTTCACCTGAACCTGATCGACACTCCCGGTCACGTCGACTTCTCGCACGAGGTGCGGCGCTCCCTGATGTCGTGTGAAGGCGCCCTGCTGCTGGTCGACGCCTCCCAGGGCGTCGAGGCGCAGACGCTCGCCAACCTCTACCTGGCGCTCGAGTACGACCTCGAGATCGTGCCGGTGATCAACAAGATCGACCTGCCCTCGGCCGACGTCGAGCGGGTGCGCGAGGAGATCGACTCCGACCTCGGGCTCGACCCCTTCGCGGCCGTGCTGTGCTCGGCCAAGCTGGGGACCGGCATCGACGACGTCCTCGAGGCGATCGTCAACAAGCTGCCGGCGCCCGCGGGCGACCCGGAGGCCCCGCTAAGGGCGCTGATCTTCGATGCCCAGTACGACGTCTACCGCGGCGCCGTGCTGCTGTGCCGGGTCAAGGAGGGCACCGTGCGCCCCGGGATGCGCATCCGGCTCATGCACTCCGGCAAGGAGCACGCCGTCGAGGAGGTGGGCCTGCTGCGGCTCAAGCGCGTCCGCAGCGAGCAGCTCGCCGCCGGCGACGTCGGCTACGTCATCGCCGGCATCAAGGCGGTGTCCGAGATCGCCGTCGGCGACACCATGACCGGCGCCGAGCGCCCCGCCGCGGCGCCGCTGCCCGGCTACAAGGAAGCCAAGCCGGTGGTGTTCTCCTCTATCTACCCGATCGCCACCGATGACTACGAGGACCTGGCGAAGGCGCTCGAGAAGCTGAAGCTCAACGACGCCTCCCTCACCTATCAGAAGGACGCCTCGACCGCGCTCGGCTTCGGCTTCCGCTGCGGCTTCCTCGGCCTGCTGCACCTCGAGGTGGTGCAGGAGCGCCTCGAGCGCGAGCACGGCCTGTCGCTGCTGCTGTCCGCGCCCTCGGTGCAATACGAGGTCATCTTGAGCAACGGCGAGCTGGTGCGCATCGACAACCCCAGCCTGTTTCCCGACCCCGGCACCATCGCCAGCGTGCGGGAGCCGTTCATCAAGGCTTCGATCATGGTGCCGGAGCGCTATCTCGGGGCGGTGATGGAGCTGTGCCGCGAGCGCCGCGGCGGCAACACGAAATTCGAATATCTGGCGGTGGGCCGGCTGCAGGTGACGTCCGAGCTGCCGCTCGCCGAGGTGCTGTTCGACTTCTACGACCGCCTGAAAACGATCACCCAGGGCTACGGCTCTTTCGATTACGACCTGCTCGACTACCGCGAGACCGACCTGGTCAAGGTCGACATCCTGGTCAACAGCGAGAAGCTCGACGCCCTGTCGCAGCTGGTGCACCGCGACAAGGCCCGGCAGCGCGCCCTGCACTACTGCGAGCGGCTGGCCGAAACCATCCCGCGCCAGAACTTCAAGATCGCCATTCAGGGTGCGATCGGCGGCACCATCATCGCCCGCTCGACGATCAATCCCTACCGCAAGGACGTCACCGCCAAGTGCTACGGCGGCGACATCACGCGCAAGCGCAAGCTGCTCGAAAAGCAGAAAGAGGGCAAGAAGCGCATGAAGATGGTGGGATCGGTCGAGGTGCCGCAGGCGGCATTCATGGCCGTGCTCAAATCGGACCTCGACTGATGGCCGCGTCGGCTTCACCCGCCGCCCTGCCCGCGGTGCTCCCCGTGTTTCCCTTGACCGGTTCGCTGCTGCTGCCCGGCAACTGGCTGCCGCTGAACGTCTTCGAGCCGCGCTACCGCAACCTGGTCGAGGACGGCGGCGGGGGCGGGAGCTGGATCGGGATGATCCAGCCGCGGGTGCCGCACCAGGACAACTGGCCGGCGCTCGAAGAGCCGCCGGCCAACCCCGAGCTCTACACCGTCGGCTGCGCCGGCCGCATCGAGCGTTGCGAGCCGCAGCCGGACGGGCGTTACCTCATCCTGCTCAAGGGCGTCAGCCGGTTTCGCGTGCAGGGAGAGCTCGCGCTGCTGCGCGGTTACCGCCGGGTGGTTGCCGAGTACGTGGAGTTCGCGGCCGACCTGCTCGAGCCCAAGGCGGAGCTGGACCCCGCCCCGCTGCTCCTGGCGGTGCGCCAGTTCGGCGAGGCGCAGGGGCTTGCCTTCGATCTCGACGTCCTCGCGGCACTGCCGGGCGTCGCGCTGCTCAACGGCCTGGCCGTGGCCTTGCCCTTCCGGCCGGCCGAGAAGCAGGCGCTGCTCGAGGCCGACGGCCCGCACGAGCGCCAGCGGATCCTGCTCGCCCTGATGGGCATGGGCGTCGAGCCGCTCGACCCCGGCGACTATTACGCGCCACCCATCGTGCATTGATTGGTTTCCAACGCCTCCGGCGATCCCGTGCCATGAAACAGGCGCCAAAAGCGGGCGTTCTAGGACTACTCGAAGCGTCTATCGGGTCTCCCCCCGCAACCCCTCGATCCCCTGCCCTCCCCTCCGGGGGGGAAGGGGACGCCCCCTCCCCTTCGCTTCGGTCACCAGACACGCCCTGCGGGCCGGGGCTCTACCTGCATGTGCCGTTCTGCTCGGCGATCTGTCCCTACTGCGACTTCTCGGTGCTGACCGGCGGGCGGCAGCGGCGCGAGGAGTTCGTGGACAGCCTGCTGCGCGAGATCGAGACGTGGCGCCTGGACGCCGGGCGCTGGGAGACCATCGACACCATCTACTTCGGCGGCGGCACGCCCTCGGCGCTGGAACCGGCGGAGCTGGCCCGCATCCTGGCGGCCGCGCGCGCCGCGCTGCCGATCGCCGGCGACGCCTGGATCGCGCTCGAGGCCAATCCCGAGGACGTCGCCGAGGCGAGCGTCCGCCGGTGGCGGGAGGAGCTGGGAGCATCCATGCTCTCGCTCGGCATCCAGTCCTTCGACGCCGGGACTCTCCGCTTCCTCGGCCGCCGCCACTCGCCGGAACAGGCGCGCCAGGCGGTGGAGCTGGCGCTCGGCGCGGGGTTCCCGACCGTGTCGATCGATCTGATCTACGGCACCAAGGCGGCGCGGGCGCTCGCCCGGTGGCGGCGCGACCTCGAGCAGGCGGTGGCGCTCGGACCGCATCACATCTCGTGCTACCAGCTGACGATCCACGAGGGGACGCCGTTCGGCTTCCGAGCGGCGCGCGGCGAGCTTGGCGAGCTGCCCGAGGCGGAGCAGGCGGCGAGCTTCGAGCTCACCCACGCCTACCTGGCCGCCCATGGCTATCCCGCCTACGAGGTTTCCAACTTCGCCAGCGCCGTCGAGCACCAGTCGCGACACAACCGCAAGTACTGGGACCACACGCCCTACCTGGGGCTCGGCCCCTCAGCACACTCGTTCGACGGCCGGCGGCGCTGGTGGAACGAGCGCAAGCTCGGCACCTGGCAACGCAAGCTCGCCGCCGGCGAGCGGCCGGTCGCCGGCGGCGAGGATCTCGGCCGGCGCGAGCTTGCCCTCGAAGAGGTCATGCTGTCGCTGCGCACCGCGGCCGGCATCGACCTCGCCGGCTTCCGGCGCCGCCACGGCTGGGACCTCGCGGCGCACAACCAGCGCCTGGTGGACGACCTGGCCGCCCGCGGCCTCCTGACCGAGCGCGATGGGCGGCTGGTGCCGTCGCTGCAGGGGCTGGCCGTCGCCGACTCGCTGGCGCGGTCGTTCGACCTCGGCTGCCGCGAGCAAGCCGATGGATCGGCGGCTCCGCGCCAGCTTCGTGATGATCGCGATGCTTGAAGGCGTGTCGGCACGTGGGCCGTGGTGCGCGGCGAGCGATCCGCGCGCTACTTGTCCCGCTTGCCGACCAGCTCCATGACCTTGGCGTCCTTGCCGTCGGCCGCTGCCCCGACCGTGTACATCTCGTAGCGGTAGGTGTCGGGATCGACCCAGGTCGTCACCGACTTGGTCTTCACCGCCTTGCCCGCCATCGGATCGAAGTACTCGGCGGTCTCGGTCAGGGCCTTGCACGGGTCCTCACAGGTGCCCCGAAAGACCATGACGCCGGTCCCCATGGTATCCATCCAGGTGCTGAAGTATTCGTGCGTGGCGTTGTCGTAGCCGTCGATTTCATGCCCCTCGAAGGGCATGCCGAAGAAGCTGCTCTTGTGCACCGACTGGAGGTAGCGGCCGCCGAGCATCCAGGACGCCTCCATGGTGCCGGTGAACTCGGTCGGCGGCGCGCCGGGCTCCATCCAGCTCTTGCCGGTGACCTTCCACTTGCCGGCAAAGCTGCCCAGGCGCTTGTGATGCTCGCCGGGCTGGGCGAGCTTCATGTAGGCCTCCATGTCGGCGGCCTTCTTGGCCTGGGCGGTGTCTTGAGCGGGTTGAGCGGGCGGCGCGGCCGTAGCGCCCTGATGCGCCGGCTCGGCGGCGTTTAGCGCCAGCGGCACCAGTAGCGCCACCAGCGACAGCATCAGGATCGGCAGTGCGGCCAAGGTCCGGGCGGCGGCGAGGCGAGCGAGGCAGCTCCTCATGACGTTCTCCTTTTGACCTGAAATGACCTGAAAACAGGGGCCTGACTTGACCTTACGCTTTGTTACCGCGTACCCTATCAGGCGGCAGGCACGCTCGTCAAGCACCTCGTCAAGCCGCCGGCCGCCCGTTATCATCGGCCAGCTGATGATGCCGCCCAGAGGCAGTGAAATCCGGATGTCCAGCTCCTCCTACGACTCGTCCTCCCTCGAGGTCCTGACCGGGCTCGAGCCGGTGCGCCGGCGCCCCGGCATGTACACCTTCACCGACCGGCCCGACCACCTGGCGCAGGAGGTGATCGACAACGCCGCCGACGAGGCGATTGCCGGCTATTGCTCGGAGATCGGCGTCACCCTGCACGAGGACGACTCGCTGACGGTCGCCGACAACGGCCGCGGGATGCCGGTGGACAAGCATCGCGGCGAGAAGGTCTCGGGAGTCGAGGTGATCCTCGCCCGCCTGCACTCCGGCGCCAAGTTCGCCGAGGGCAACTACCGCTTTTCCGGCGGCCTCCACGGCGTCGGCGTGTCGGTGGTCAATGCCCTGTCCCGGCGGCTCGAGGTGTGGGTCAAGCGCGACGGCCGCGAGCACCATATGAGCTTCGCCGGCGGCGAGAAGACCTCCGAGCTCGAGGTCGTCGGCACCGTCGGCCAGCGCAACACCGGCACCACGGTCCGCTTCTGGCCCGACCCCAAGTACTTCGACTCGCCCAGGTTCACCATCGCCAGGATCAAGCGCTCGCTGCGCGCCAAGGCGGTGCTCTGTCCCGGCGTGCGCCTGCGCTTCGTCCACGAGGACGTGCCGGACGATGACGAGGAGTGGTACTACGAGGACGGCCTGACCGCCTACCTGCTCGACGAGATCGGGGACGCCGAGCACGTGCCGGCCGAGCCTTTCGTCGGCCACTTCAAGGGCAAGGACGAGGAGGTCGACTGGGCGGTCACCTGGCTCGCCGACGAGTCCGCGCCGGCGCCGCTGATCGCCGAAAGCTACGTCAACCTGATCCCGACGCCGCTGGGCGGCACCCACGTCAACGGCTTCCGCGCCGGCCTGACCGAGGCGCTGCGCGAGTTCTGCGAGTTCCGCGACCTGCTGCCGCGCGGCGTCAAGCTGGCGCCCGAGGACGTCTGGGCGCGCTGCGCCCACGTGCTCTCGGTGAAGATGCGCGAGCCGCAGTTCACCGGCCAGACCAAGGAGCGCCTGTCGTCGCGCGACGCCGCCGCCTTCGTCGCCGGCGTGACCAAGGACGCCTGCGGCCTGTGGCTCAACCAGCACACCGGCGACGCCGAGCGCATCGCGCGGCTGGCCATCGACAGCGCCCAGGCGCGGCTGCGGGCCGGCAAGGCGGTCAAGCGCAAGAGCGTGGTCAGCGGGCCGGCGCTGCCCGGCAAGCTCGCCGACTGCACCAGCCAGGACCTGCAATCGACCGAGCTGTTCCTGGTCGAGGGCGATTCCGCGGGCGGCTCGGCCAAGCAGGCGCGCAGCCGCGAGTTCCAGGCCATCCTGCCGCTGCGCGGCAAGATCCTCAACACCTGGGAGGTCGAGTCGGCGGAGGTGCTCTCGTCCCAGGAGGTCCACGACATCGCGGTGGCGCTCGGCGTCGATCCCGGATCGCAGGACGTCTCGGGGCTGCGCTACGGCAAGCTCTGCATCCTCGCCGATGCCGATTCCGACGGCGCCCACATCGCCAGCCTGCTCTGCGCCCTGTTCGTGCGCCACTTCCGGCCGCTGGTCGCCGCGGGGCGGGTGTACGTCGCCATGCCGCCGCTCTATCGCATCGACGTCGGCAAGGACGTCTTCTACGCTCTCGACGACCGCGAGAAGCGGGGCATCCTCGACCGCATCGAAGCCGAGAAGCTGCGCGGCAAGGTCAACGTCCAGCGCTTCAAGGGCCTGGGCGAGATGAACCCGATGCAGCTGCGCGAGACGACCATGGCGCCCGAGACCCGCCGCCTGGTCCAGCTGCTGCTCGCCCTGCCCGCGCCCTCCCCCGCGGACGGCGCCGCGGGGAGCGCCGAGGCAGACGCGGGCGAGACTGCCGGAGCCGGCGGGCTGGCCGGCCAGGCAGAGGGCGACGATGCCGTCGACGCCGTCATCGACATGTTGCTCGCCAAGGGCCGCGCCGCCGACCGCCGGGAATGGTTGATGAGGCAGGGCAACCGCGCCGAGGTCGAGGTCTGACTCTGCGCCGTCCCACGCACAGCCGGGCGACGGGCGGAGCCGCGGACGACACGCCCCGCCTGCCGTTCGGGGCCGGTCCCGGCGGTCCGGGCGGCACCGGCCGCGGCGGTCCCACCGGCCCCGCGGACGTCGAGCGCCAGTCCCTGGCCAGCTTCACCGAAAAGGCGTACCTCGACTACTCGATGTACGTCATCCTCGACCGCGCCCTGCCGCACCTGGCCGACGGCCTGAAGCCGGTGCAGCGCCGCATCGTCTACGCCATGTCCGAGCTCGCCCTGTCGGCCAACGCCAAGTTCAAGAAGTCGGCGCGCACCGTGGGCGACGTCATCGGCAAGTATCACCCCCACGGCGACGCCGCCTGCTACGAGGCCATGGTGCTGATGGCGCAGCCCTTCAGCGTCCGTTATCCGCTGGTCGACGGGCAGGGCAACTGGGGCTCGCAGGACGAGCCCAAGTCCTTCGCCGCCATGCGCTACACCGAGGCGCGGCTGACGCCGTTCGCGCTGGCGCTGCTCTCCGAGCTGGGACAGGGCACGGTCGATTGGGGCCCCAACTTCGACGGCACCCTGGAGGAGCCGAAGCTGCTGCCGGCGCGCCTGCCGCACGTGCTGCTCAACGGCGCCTCGGGGATCGCGGTCGGCATGGCCACCGACATCCCGCCGCACAACGCCCGCGAGGTGGCCGAGGCGTGCATGCTGCTGCTCGACGATCGCCGGGTGCCCGACGAGCGCTTGTGGGAGGCGCTGCCCGGCCCCGACTTCCCGACCGAGGCCGAGATCATCACCCCGCGGAGCGAGATCCGGAAGATCTACGAGACCGGCACCGGCTCGCTGCGCCTGCGCGCGATATGGGAGGTCGACGGCGGCGACATCGTCGTCACGGCGCTGCCGTTTCAGGTCTCGGGCAACAAGGTCCTGGGCCAGATCGCCGCCCAGATGGAAGCCAAGAAGCTGCCGATGGTCGAGGACCTGCGCGACGAGTCCGACCACGAGAACCCCACCCGCCTGGTGATCACGCCGCGCTCGAGCCGCGTCGACGCCGCGGCGCTGATGGCTCACCTCTTCGCCACCACCGAGCTCGAGCGCTCCTACCGGGTCAACCTGACGGTGATCGGCCTGGACGGCCGCCCTTGCCTCGCCGGCGTCCGCCGCCTGCTTGCCGACTGGCTCACCTTCCGCATCGAGACGGTGCGGCGCCGCCTGCGCTTCCGCTACGAGAAGGTGCTCGGCCGCCTCCACCTGCTCGACGGCTTCCTCGTCGCCTTTCTCAACCTCGACGAGGTGATCCGCATCATCCGCACCGAGGAAGAGCCCAAGCCGCGCCTGATGGCGCGCTTCCGGCTCACCGACACCCAGGCCGAGGCGATCCTCGAGCTCAAGCTGCGTCACCTGGCGCGGCTCGAGGAGATGAAGATCCGCGGCGAGCAAGAGGAGCTGCAGAAGGAGCGTGACGCGCTCGAAAGGCTCCTCTCGAGCGAGGCGCGCCTCAAGCGGCGGGTGCGCGAGGAGCTGGCCTCAGACGCCCGCGAGTTCGGCGATGCCCGCCGCTCGCCGCTGGTCGAGCGCGAGGGGGCGCGCGCCTTCGACGAGGCGGCGCTGGTGCCGGTCGAGCCGGTGACGGTGGTGCTCTCCGAGAAGGGCTGGGTGCGCGCCGCCAAGGGTCACGATCTCGATCCCCGCGCGCTCCCCTACAAGGCCGGCGACGCCTTCCTGCTGGCGGCGCGCGGCAAGAGCAGCCAGCTGGCGGTGTTTCTGGATTCGACCGGCCGCAGCTACGCGCTGCCGGCTCACGCGCTGCCCTCGGCCCGCGGCCATGGCGAGCCCCTGTCCTCGCAGCTGGCGCCGCCTGCCGGGGCGAGCTTCGTCGGCTTGTTGCTGGGCGGCCTGCCGGAGGACCGCGGCCTCGTCCTGCTCGCGACCGACGCCGGCCATGGCTTCGTCGTCGAGGCCGGCGACCTGATCGCCCGCAACCGCGCCGGCAAGGCGGTGCTCACCGTTCCGGCCGGCGCCCAGGTGCTGCCGCCGCAGCTGGTGCACGACCGCGGCAGCGACCGGGTGGCGGCGGTCACCAGCGGCGGGCGCCTGCTGCTGTTTCCGCTGCGCGAGCTGCCGCAGCTGGCGCGCGGCAAGGGCGTGCGGATCATCGGTCTGCGGCGCGGCGAGCGTCTAGTCGCGGCCGCCGTCCTGCCCGAGGGGGCGCACCTCAAGGTCCATGCCGGCAAGCATTTCCGGCACTTCAAGCCGGCCGAGCTGGCGCCTTTCGAGGGCGAGCGCGCGCGGCGCGGGGCGGCGCTGCCGCGCGGCTTCCAGGGCGTGACCAGCCTGGAAGTGGTGCCCTGATGATCGACATCGACCGCGACACGCTGCGCGACTTCGAGCGCGCCAGCCGGCTCGAGTGGCTGGAGACCGACGGGCTGGGGGGCTGGGCCGGCTCGACCCTCACGGCGGCACACAGCCGGCGCGACCACCACCTGCTGCG
>DASZHY010000506.1:0-2967 GCA_035949675.1 Thermoanaerobaculia bacterium | reverse complement strand
AGCCGCAGCTCCAGGCCCCCCGGTGCCTTGGCCAGGCGGCAGGCGCCGAACAACTGCTCGCTCGTCGCGCCCCCGACATAGACGCAATCGAGCCTCCCCCACGCGGGGTCAGTGTGCAGGTGGTTCGAGTATCCGGTCGAGCGGTGCAGCGTCGCAAAACCCAGGGATTCAATGAAGGCGATGAGGTCCTCTTGCCCGCGGCTCTCGACCAGCAGGTCCAGGTCCAGAGTCGTGCGCGCGAGCCCGTAGGCGGCCAGCGCGACCCCTCCGATCAGGGCGAAGCGGTAGCCCTTGCCTTCCAGGAAGGCGGAAACCGTCCGCAGCACTGCACCGAAGTCCACCGTCCTCCCCCTTTTCGGGAAGCATAGCAGCCGCGCATCGCTGTCGGCGCTGAGCCGCAATCAGAAGCCGCGCTGGACGTCCAGGGTCGAGAGGCGGGCCGGCGCCGGATAGGGCTCGCCGCCCTTCAGCGTCAGCCACAGGATCTCGTTGAGCTCTGCCGCCGGCGCGGCGTCGGGGGCGCTGAAGTCGAGCCGCAGCGACTTCTGGGCGGCCGGGGCGTTCGGCGGGTTGACGTCGGTGAGCGGCTGCGCCGGGACCAGGACCTGGTAGGGCGTGAGGTCGGGAGCGGCGGCGAATATGCCGCGCAGGGGGCGGCCGAAGGTGTCGAACTGCGAGAGGGTGTCCAGGCCCAGGATCTCCTCGATCGTTGCCAGCACGTCGGTGGTGTTGGCGAAGCGGTGCACGGCGCCGGGGCGGCTGTAGGGGGAGATCACCAGCAGCGGCGCCCGGTGGGAGTCCACGTGGTCGGGGCCGTTTTGAGCGTCGTCCTCGACGACGAAGACCACGGTGTCCTTCCAGAACGGCGAATGGCTCAGGCCCTCGACGATGCGGCCCAGCGCCAGGTCGTTGTCGGCCATGGAGGCGCGCGGCGTCGGCATGCCGGGCTTGGCGCCGGAAGTGTGGTCGTTCGGCAGGTGGAGGACCTCGAGCGCCGGCATCTGGCCCTGCTTGACGAAGGCCGCCAGCTCCGCGAGCCAGGCGTCGGCCCGCCGCTGGTCGGGGATGGCGAGGTCCCATGCCGGGTAGGTCGGGCTGGTGTACGGCGCCGCCGAGGGCACCACCGAGCGGTAGACGGTGGCGCCCGCCGGCTCCTTGACCGCCTTCGCCATCTCCCCGTAGACGCGCGCGCCGAGGCCGCGGGCGCGGGCCAGGTCCCACAGGAATCCTCCGGCCGGGAACTGCGCCGGCTCCTCGTCGGCATCCTCGCCGCGCCGGGACGAGTAGCCGGACGGCGTCGTCTTCTCGATGTAATCGGTCGAGTAGGCCGCCGTCGACCACAGGTGCCCCTGGGTGCTCACCTCGCCGTTGCAGAGGAAGTGATCGAAGAGCCCGAAGCGCTCGGCGAGGGCGCGGTGATTGGGCGCCTCGGCGCGAGTGAAGTACTGCAGCCGCGGATCGCCGTCGCCGCCCGGCAGGTCGCCGAAGACCTGATCGTAGGTGCGGTTCTCCTTGATGATGAAGACCACGTGATGCAGCGGCGGGTAGAGCGGGCGGGAGCGGCCGCCGGCCCGCCGCACCGCCTTCGCCGCCTCCCAGCCGTTGGCCCGCGCCACCCGGCGGTCCAGCGCGGCGAGCGCCGCCGGACCCGGTATGGCCGGCAGCACGGTCAGCGTGCCGCTGGTCTGGCCCAGCGTGTAGCTGCGGGGGTCCCGCTTCGCCTCCCCGAAGTGCGGCCCGGCGGGATTGGGGCCGGTGCCGCGCCCCTTGCCGTTGACGACCAGCAGCGAAGGGCCCGCCGCCAGCACCGCCGTGGGGTACCAGCCGACCGGAATGCGGCCGGCCAGGCGGTCGCGGCCGGCGCCCGCCCGGCCCCCTGGCGCCGACGGCGCCGCCGCCGCCGCCTCGAGGCCGGAGGTCTCGGCGGTCAGGTCGAAGACCGCGACCGCGTTGTTGTCGGACTCGGCCACCAGCAGGCGGCGGCCGCCGCCGGCGAGCGCCAGCGCGCTCGGGGTGCTGCCTTCCGCCGGCCCGCCGGGCGCCGCGTCGCCGAGCTGCGCCACCACCCGCCGCGTCCGGGTGTCGACCACCGCCACGCGATCGGTGCTCGCCGAAGCCACGAACAGGCGCGTGCCCGAGGCGCTCAGCAGCAGCGCCGAGGGGTTCCGCCCGACCTGAACGCTGCCGGCCGCGACCAGTCCCTCGGATGCCGTCCCGACGCCAGCCGCCGGCGCAAAAACCGAGACGACGTCGCCGCCCCAGGCCGACACGTACACCTCGCCGCCGGCGCCCTCCGCCACGGCGTACGGATAGTGGCCGGCAGGCAGGCGCTGCAGCACCTTGCCGCTCGCCAGGTCGATCACCGCCAGGGAGTCGGCGAGGTTCTCGGCGACGTACAGCGTCTTGCCGTCGCGCGACAGGGCCAGCCCGGCCGGATAGCGGCTGCCCTTCTTCGCGTCTTGCCGGTCGGCGAGCGGGACGGAGCCGGCAGGGGTGGCCTTGCCCGCCTGCCAGTCGAAGCGGTAGACCACGTCCTCGTAGCCGCCGGACACGTAGAGGGTGTGGCCGTCGGCGGTGAAGGCCAGCCCCAGGAACGCCGCCGGCAGCTCGACCGTCTGCACCACCCGGCCGCTGCTCGTCTCCACCACCTGGAAGCCCTGCTCGCGCCAGCCCGCCAGCAGCACCACGACGCGGTCGCCTTCCGGCGCCAGCGCCATGGCGATCGGCATGTTGCCGAGGTCGGACGAGCGGCCCGCCGGGTCCAGCCTCGCCCCGGTCGGCAGCCGCGCGCCGCTCGGCAGGCGGCCCGCGATGGCGCCGCCGGCGGGCGTGACTGGCGCGCTGACCGGGGCGGCCGCCGCGGCCGGCGTCGTGGCCGGCGCGGGCGCTGCGAGGGAGGTCACCGGCAGCGCGACGGCGAGGATCAGGCAGGCAGCAAGCAGCGGCATGGGCGGGCGCATGGCGCTG
>DASZHY010000505.1:0-15480 GCA_035949675.1 Thermoanaerobaculia bacterium | reverse complement strand
CAACTCCACCGGGCGCGACTTCTGACTGTCCCGAGTGTGCCCCGGCTTGGGACATGGGAATGTCCCAAAGTGAAACTTGGGACATCCCCGGGACATCGGCAATCTCCAATGTCTCGTATAAGCGTCTTGGACTAAAGGGGTTAGCGGTGAATAAGATGAGTCCGCTATGCGGTACTCCATCTCACCACCTCCGCCCTACCGGTGCCAACTCGGGTTGCTGCTACCGGGCCTTCCCAGGCGTCTGATAGCGCGCCCTGAGAGGTCAGGGAGAGCGCCGCTTGGCCTTCCCCTTGCCGCCGTCCTCCCCAAGCTCAAAACGACGATGCAGATAGCTGGCTCTATCTGCGAGAAGAGCGGGACTTGCACAAGCGGAGACGGTGGTATGCGTTGCATGTGGTTGAAGGTCCAGAGCCAATGCCGCCTTGGCGGCGTGCCGTGTAACGATCCGCGGAGCGGAGCGCTCTCCTGCCCGGCAAGACGATGCGGAGCGGGTAACTAACCCACGTGCGAAGCACGTCCAACCGAACCCTGCCACGGTGTTGGGTGGAGGCGAGGGGGGTGCTTGGAGCTCCACAACCAGGCTGGCGGCCACGACGGCGGCGCCGAACGGATGTGGTCGCGCGCGGTGCGCGCCGTGCTCGCTGGCGTTGGTCCGTCTCGGTCCCTAGCCTGCGGGGCGCGGGAGAGAAGAGATCCCTGGCAAGCGACCTGAGGACGGCCGCGATGGCACCGGCGGTGCCCGGTCTCCCGAGGGTTGGCCGAAGTCGATGGCGGTGGCCAGGCAGCCGGATGCTCGATGGAGATGGCGGCGGCGATGGAGATGGCGGGCTGGCAGCTGCTCAGCGTCGTCTCATAGGTTTACGCAGCAGTCCGCAGGCACCCGCGCGTCCATCAAGAGTCTTCGAGACCAGCCCCCTAAACCAGCGCCGGCAGCATGGCCCCCTGATCGAGGCCCGCGAGAGTTGACACCGCCACATGACAGCTCGAGTTTCTCCCGGAAAAAAGGTCCGTGCACCGGCGATACCAGCTCCCGAGAATCGCGCCAGGACTCACGCCACCGAGGAGGTCCGCCGCTTCCCCGGCGCCGACGCCCTGGTCTTCACCACCGGTCATCCCCCGATCCGCGACCCCGGGTCCGACCCGGAGCAGCATCGCTGCCGACGCCGGCTACTCCGAGATCATCGTCGCGGCGCTCCACCCCGACCGCGACCCGCTGCACCAGGCGGCGGACGTGACCAGCGCCACGATCGCTGCTGCGCTCGCCGGCGGCCGGCGCCGGATGGCTGGCCGTGGCGTTGGCGTCGCGGGGTCTCCTCAGTGACAGAAATTGAAGCAGGTCGCCCTGTTCGAGTACCACGAGCCGCCAACGTCTTCGCAAGCTGTGATGGTGGTCGCAGCACAGGTATAGGGCCCACCACAGCAATAAACGAGCGTACTGGCTGCCGCACTGAGTAACTTAGCGTCCTTCGAGCACATGTCGTTTTGAACCAACACGGCACGATCCGCCCGAGGCATCGGTGCTGGGGACATCCGAGACGAGTCCCCTGCGTAGAGGGCGGCCACAGCGACCAGGGCCGATAAGGTGATGAGGACTACGATCCCAAGCCGTCTCCTGTTCATGCGTATCTCCTTTTCGTAGAGAATATGATACAGCAAGAGAGGCTGGCCCGTCAACGCCAACGCCAACCAACACTGAACCGTGGGTTCGGGCCTGAGGGACTACTCGGTTTCCGTCTGGCGCCCCTGAGGCCCTTAGTAGCTCGCGGCGAGGTCGGCCGTGCAGCGGACCGCAGCAGGAACGATCAAGGCAGGCGAGGCCCCGGCGCCGATCGCCGCGCACCGTCCGCGGCGGCGGGGCAAGCTGCCTCGCGGGGGCATCGTTGAGCTGCTGTGCCAGGTCCCCGCGGAGCGGCGCGCTGCAAGCGGAGTGGGGATCGGGGGCGCAGCCCCCGACCAGCTGTTTTGCGCGCCAGCGCAAAACATCGCTGGCTCCTTACCCGATTCTCTGGCAGCGGAGTGTGGCCAGGCGTCCGACGCTTGGGATCGGTAGGGGTGTGCCGAAGAGCAGGTGCTGGTGAGGAACGAAGGTCTGCGGCGGCGGCCGCAAGATGAAGTGTGGACGCGAATGGAGCGGCTTCGGCTGGCGGGTCGAAAAACGGCGCTCGTGAGGCGGTAGGGAGCCTGAGCGCCCGAGAGCGGCGAGCGCTGGGAGCTGAGCGCCGGGGAGCGCCGCGCTGCTCGGCTGCGCTCCGCGCTGAGCGCTCGGGAGCGCCGCTCTGGTTGGTCGAGCCTCGCTCCCGAGTGGGGCCGCTGAGGGCAAGGGCCTGGCGCTGCCGACTTAGCGGCGGGCAGCAGGACCGCTGCCGTGCGAAGGGTCCGCTCGGGAGCGAGGCTCGCTGTCTGCTCAGGAACGCCGCGAGCGCTGCGGGCGTCGCTCTCGGGAGCGCCGGTTGCCCCGGGGCCTGCGACCGCTTGGTGGCCGCCGCTTCGGAGCGCCGCTCGCGAGTCGCTCGGAAGGGCCGCTCACTGAGGAAGTGGGACCAGGAGCCGAGAGCGGGGAGAGCTCCTTGAGCGCCGGAGCGCCAAGCGAGCGTTGCAGGGAAAGCTCCTCGGAGGTGGTGCGTCGGCGGCTCGATGCAATCCAGAGGTCGAGGTCCTCGAGCTGATATCGGACGGCGCCTCCGAGGCGGAGGAAGTGCGGGCCGCCGCCCTTGACGCGGAGCTTCTCGAGGGTGCGGGGGGAGAGGTTGCAGTGCGCAGCGGCTTGGCGAGTATTGAGGAGGACGGACATGAGCACCTCGGATCAAAAGCGTGGCCGGGGCGCGCCCCGGCGCTTGAGTTGAACGAGCATGACAACGGAAGCAGAGAAAGGAATCGAAGGGATCATCGGTCGCAAGTGCCCTGGGACACCTCCTTGTCGTCTTCGCCCCCCGCCGTACCTGGATCGCAACGGCGAGCAACGAGCGAGGACGCGCAGAGATCGGAAATCCGCCCCGATCCGGGCGCTCGACGAGAGGTAGGCAGGAGCGGGAGTGCGCTCCGGCCGATCGAGTAGAGCCGCCGCGCCGGCTGCGGCGCGGAGAACCGGGAGGAGCGCCGCGGGTTGGGCAGGAGCGGAAACCCTTGCGACGAGGCGGGAGAAAACCCGCGGCACCGGCGCGCCATCCCTCGCGGTAAGGCGCTCGCGCACCCGGTTGCACTACGCTACTACTCTACGGATTGGGCGATGATTGTCAAATCCTTCGTGCGTTGATTGTTAAGTCCAAAACCTGATCTATTGTCGCCAATTGTCGCCAATTGTCGCCGAGCGTCCCCGAGTGTCGTCCGTTGTCTCCGAGGCCATGCGTTCCTCGCTTTGACACCGGGAAGCGTTCTTCATGGAGGGCTCCTCCCGCTGCGATGGTGGTGCGCAGGGCCTAACCAGCCTGCCGAGTCGCTGGCGCTGCCGGCAGCGCGCGGTACGAGCCACGCAGCATCTGCATGGAGCGGGCTGCGTAGCGGCTCGAGCGCTCTGGCAGCTCGCTGGTTCAGCGGCTCGAGCAGGCTGGTAGCGGCTGGCAGCCCGCTGGCAGAGATGCTGAGCGGCGCTGCACAGCGGCGGTGCTTGGAGCAGGCTGCGGCAGGAAGCTCGCAGCCGTTGCCACATGAGCGAGGACCTGGGAGCACGCTGGGTGCTGGTTGCCTGGCTGCTCGAACAGGTGCGGCAGGGGCCGCTGGTGGCCCGCCGCAGGACGGCAGAGCTGGCAGCTGCGAGCTCGGGCGAGCGACGCTAGCGCGATGGCAGGCGCAGCGGCAGGCCGACGACTGCCGGCCGCCGACGCGAGCAGGCTGGTAGCGGTTGGCAGCCTGCTGGCAGGGGAGCTGAGCGCGCTGCACGGCGGCGGCGCTTGGAGCAGGCCGGCTGCGAGGTTCCTGCCGCAGCGCGGCCCGGAGCCGCCACGGGGCCAGCGAAGATTTGCTGGGAGCGGCGCTTCTGGAGTCCACGGGCGGTGGTGTCGGGCTGGGCTCCCTACCTGCTCTTTCCTGAGCGGGCTGCTCCCCCCCTCGCTATGTCTCACTGGCACCACGCCGGGTGCCCGGGGGTCAAGGTCGGCGAAGCCGCCGAGCGCAGCGAGGGCAACCTGGACGCCCGGGCATCCCGGCGTTGGTAGGCTGGTCGAGCGAGGGGGGGTGAGGGAGGTGGATGGCGGATGCTTTTGATACGACCGATGGTGGCGGAGGAGGTAGCTCGCCACTCACCTGCGTCTGAAGCTGCAAGGAACGGCCAGCGCGGATAGCGTCCGCGGCCCTTCTTGACCCGCCGGCGCTCGGCAGCGCGACCGGGCTGGGTGCTGGCGGTGGAACGTCGAACGGTACGGCTTGGGCAGGTGGGTGCGGAGCGAGCGCGCGCGACACACGGGCTCAGGGTGTGGCAAGGGCGCGATCGCCGAAGGCAAGGTTCACCGTAGGGCAAGGCGGGACAGGGTTGCAGGATTGTGATAGGCGAAGCGCCCGAGGGCCGTGTGTCGCGTGCGCGCGCTCGCCTGGCCGACCGCGAGCGGTCGCCTTGGGCAGGGACTCGCAGCAGGATCTGCGAGCACGAGCTCCCATACCTGGCAAGGCCCCGGACCCGCGCATCCTGGTGAGGTTCTGTACGCATCAGGGCTGCCGACTCGCTCAACATCACACTGTGGTGCGCGGTTTCGCGGTCACAGCCTGCTCGAGGAGCTGAAGTTAGCCGCTTCCACGCTCTTGCTCACCAGCCGCCTCGCGCCCAAAGCGACACCCAATGCCCGCCGGCGCCGAGCACCAGATGATCGACGAGGTCGACGCCGACGAGTGCCGCGGCGGCCGCCAGGCGGCGCGTGAACGCCAGGTCCTCGAGGCGGGGTGTCGGGTCCCCACTCGGGTGGGTATTGAAGACCACGACGCCGGCGGCGCCGCGTAGCAGGCACTGGCGGAGGATCTGGCGCGGCTCGAGGGCGACGCGGTGGAGCGTGCCGCGAAAGATCTCCGTATCGCCGAGCAGGCCGTGGTGACGATCGAGGAACAGAGCCCCCATGACCTCCTGGTCGCGCAGCTGGTAGCGCAGGGCGAGGAAGTGCGCCACCAGGTCCGGCCGGCTGAGTGGTCGCCGGGGCGGGATGCGCCGGCGGGCCAGGCGGCAGGCGAGCTCGCAGGCGGCGAGCAGGGCCGTGGCCTGCGCCTCGCTCAGGCCGCGGTGGCGAAGCATCGCCCGGGAGGTGCCGGGGAGAGCGGCGAGTCCGCCCCATTCCCCGAGCAGCTCCCGAGCGAGCCTGTTGGCAGTGCGGACGACGCGGCCGCCGGCAAGCACCAGGCCGAGCAGCTCGGCGTCGGTGAGGGTATGAGGCTGGCGATCAGCTGGCGCGAGGGTCGGGTCCTCCTGCCCGGAGGTGGCGCCGTCAGACTTCATGGAACGACACCCCGTAGGGCGCCTCGGGCGTGGCCTGGATGCGGACGAGCGAGATGCGGCGGGCCACCGGCAGGTCCGACTCAGCCTCCTCGAGCCGGGTCCAACAGGCCAGCCAGCGTCCCGCGGTGAAGTGGACCGCCAGACCGGCCTGGTCGGGCGTGTAGCCGGGAAACCAGTCGCCGCGGGTGACCTCGGGCGGCGCGGTGAAGTGGACGGCGACGACGATGTCGTAGAGCGCGCGGCGGGTGGCTTCGGTGTAGACCTCGAGGTCGAGGTCGACGGGCAGGGACGGCGGCTTGCTAGACTGCTGGGAGCCATGCATGAGCTTGTACCTCGTGCGTGGTCAGGCCTCGGCATTGGGTTCGCGCCCGTGCCGGGGCCGTTTGCTGGTTCGGAGAGAGACGGACGCATCAGGATCGCGCGGCAGTCCCCTCCGGCGGCGGCCAGGTTGCGTGTTGGATGTCCTGCCCCGTCACCTCCTCTCCGCGTCAACAGCGGTCTTCAACGGCAGCACCTCGGCCAGCGGGCGGCCGTCGAGGGCGGCGGCGATCTCGCCGGCGATGCGGTCGGCGGCGGCGCGCAGCGGGTCGTTCGCGAGATGCGCATAGCGCGCCGTCGTCGCCGGAGTCTTGTGGCCGAGAAGGGCACCGAGAATCGGCAGGCCGAGGCCCGACGCCGCGCCAAAGCTCGCGTAGGCGTGCCGCATGTCGTGCAAGCGCACCTCGGGCAGCTGGGCGCGGCGCCGGATGCGCTGCCAGGCGTGCTGCAGGCCGATGAAGTGACTGCCGGGGCTGTCGCCCCAGCACACGTAGGGATTGCCTTCGCAGCGAGCGAGACGGGCAAGCAGCGCGGCGGCGGGGCCGCCAAGAGCGATCACCTTGGCGCCGGTCTTCGAGTCCGGGAGCCGCAGCGCATAGCGCTCGAGGTCCACGTGCTCCCACTTGAGGGTCAGGATCTCGGACTTGCGCGCGCCGGTCAGCAGCAGCAGGCGGATGGCGGCGAGCACGCTGGGGTGCTCGATACCCTGCGACTCGACGAGCGCGATACCAAGCCGCTGGATCTCCTCGGCGCTCAAGAACCGCTCGCGCTTGCGCTCGGAGTAGCGCTTGAGGTGCCGGCAGGGGTTCGAGGCCTGCGGGCGCAGGCCCCAGCTCTCGGCGAGGTTGAACATGACGCTGATCAGCGCCAGCACCCGGTTGGCCGCCAGCGGCTTGTCGGCCAGGTCGTGGTGCAGCCGGGCGACGTCGGCCCTGGTGACCGCCTCGACCTTCTGCGAGCCGAAGGCCGGGAGGATGTAGCGGCGCAGCATCGACTCGTCGGCGATGGCGGTTTTCTTGCGCGGCCGTGCATGACGCTCGAGGTAGAGCGCGGCGAGCTGGGCGACGGTCGGAGCACGGAGCGCGCGGTGCCGCTCCTCGGCCGGGTCCTCGCCGCGCGCGGCGGCGGCCAGGAGCTGCTTGGCTTCGTCTCTCGCCTCGTCGGCGGTCATGCGGCCGTGGCCGGCGATGGTGAGCCGCCGGCTGCGGCCGCCGGCGTTGCGATACTGGATCAGGTAGGACTTGCGGCCGCTCGGCTTGATGCGAACGCCGAAGCCGCTCAGCTCGGAATCGAAGACGACGAGATCGCCGCCGGGGCGGGGCTTGAGGGCGTCGACGGTGCGTTTGGTGAGCTTGGGCATGTCCTCTCCGGTAAGCCCGGGGTAAGCGCCGGTAAGCAATTCGGAGGGTAGCATGTAGCTCTCGGTGTGGCAAGGCTAGGCATGTAAATCTCTGAAACAAAGCTGATTAGGGTAGAAAAGCGCAGATGGGAGCACATGGTGTAACTGGCTGACTCGTCACTGAAAATCACGGGGTCGACGGTTCGATTCCGCCCCTGGGCACCATGTAAATAGCTAATAATAGGCGTTTTAGGAGCGCGCGCCGTTTCTCGCCGGTGCCGAAGACATCACCTGGGCAGCGCCTGGGCAGCAGGAAGAAGAGTAGGCTACGTGGTCCTGTCGTGCGTAGGCGAGTTGCCCGCTGTGAATTGCCAGCCACTCCCTTGGCGCGAAGGGGAGTCGGTGATCTTGCATTCCAGTCTTACAAGTCGTAAGCTTCAGCTATGAATATCCCGCGCTTGTCCTCGAAGGAAGCCCTCATCCTGAAGCTGATCATCGGGAAGGGGGAAATGTACGGGCTTGAACTGGTGGCCGAGTCAAACGGCGAGCTAAAGCGGGGCACGGTCTACGTGACGCTGGGGCGGATGGCCGACAAGGGCTATGTTGAGTCACGCACGATTCCCCAAGACGACGGTAGCGGTATGCCGAAGCGGCTGTTTCGGGCGACAGCCTACGGAGCGAGGCTGTTCGGCGCTCTCGAGTTTGCGAGTGCTTTCGTGGCAGGAGACCACTCGGCGGGCGAGGAGACGGCGGCACGAGTCCTGACCTTTCCGCCACGCCTACTTACCGGGGGTGCCTAATGCGACGCCAGTGCATCCAAGGCCACAGCTTCCGCGAAGGGAACTTCTTCGCCGTGGTGGACATGCATGCCTTTCCGGCCACGCCTGAGACCTATCCTCAGTCTGCTGCAACCGCGCGCCAGCGGCTTATCAAATTCCTGTCTTCGCAGCGAGAACCCCTTCGCTCCTTAGGCTTGATGTTGACGATATGTCAGGGTTTTTGGTCGCTGTTACTTTTGAAGCAAGAGGATCAATGGCGTTGGAGGAGATTAGTCCTCAGAATGCATTGGCACTGGTTTTGGTTGGCCCACCAGGAGCTCTACGGATCTACTGGTAGCATTCTAACCCCGCCGGGTCGCCACCTGCGAAGCTTTGCCGAGTTTTTCTTCTCTAGAAGGACCTCTGAGCTAGTACTCGAACCAACGCTACGGGATCTGTTAGACGAGTACTGCGAAGCGCTGGAACAGGGGCGGCTCTGGAAAGCGCGGTGGGTGCGTGTGCGGGGCTACTGGTCCTTCTGGTCGGCTGCTGGAGCGCAGCTGGCTGTGTCGTTCGCAAGAACGGTGCTTCAGATTTGGAAGTTGTTGCACTAAGCCCGCGAACGACCTTCGTCATCTGAATCCCTTTGAGGGGAGTCCCCCGCACCTAACATTGTGTACAGGAAGCTGGAAAGCCGGCATGAATGGCCGACTGGGTATCAATTGAACTGCGGCGACGCTGGCGCTTCGACAAGCACTCCAAGCTAGGCGAAGGTGGCATCGGCCAGGTGTTTAAGGGTGACGACCACGGGAGCACCAAAGTCGCAATCAAGCGACTGTTCGGCCACAGTGAGGTCGTAGAGAAGGAACTGGCGAACGCCGAGGCGCTGCGAGGCAAACATCACGTGAACGTTATGGAGGTCCTAGATTGTGGTCGCGACAGAAGGACAGGCGCAGACTATATTGTCATGCCTCTGGCCGAGAGGAACCTCGAGGACGAACTTAAGCTGCGGGCGGGGCAACTTCCAGCAGCTGAGGCCGTTCAGGTTCTCCTCGACGTAGCGCGTGGCCTTGAAGAACTCGGCGACTTGGTGCACCGGGACTTGAAGCCACGGAACCTTCTGCTTCACGAGAACCGATGGAAGATCGCTGATTTTGGCTTGGCGAAGGAAGCTAAGAAGGCGACGCGGGCGGAGACGGTGCGAGATTGGATGAGTGATGAGTACGCCGCACCCGAACAGTGGCGACATGAGAGGGCCACCGGCGCGACGGACATCTATGCGCTCGGTTGCATAGGATATGAGTTGGTAAGTGGGCGACCCCCCTTTGCTGGCCCAAATTTCCAAGAACAGCATTGCAACGAGGCGCCTCGGCCACTCGCAGGGGCAGACCCAGGGTTGGACCCGCCCGCCGCCCCTCGACGCCTACTCTCGTCGACGCCTACTCTCGTCGGTCTGCGGTCGGGAACGTCACTTCTAGTGGGCTACGGTCAAGCGTCGCCCTGTGAAGGTGTCGGTGATGGGCGTCCCGGTAAAGCTGCTGAGATTGAGCGGATCCTCGCCGGGCGGGAAGAAGCGCAGCGTGAACGACCCCGCGATCTTCGCGCACTCAGAGCCCACCGCGTGAAAGACGACGTCCACGCGGCCGATGTTGAGCAAGGCGCCGCTGGCGTCGAACGAGAAGTCGAGGAAGACGCCCTTGGCGCCCCCACTGCCATCGTTCTCCCAGGCCCCCTGCTGGTCGCTGAAATTGAAGACTCTCTGGGTCGAGCTCGTGCCGAGGAACGAGCCATCCTCTCCCAGGGTCCAGATGCTCTGGGCGCCGCTGCCTTCCCGGTTCAGGTAGGTACCGGCACACTGTTCCGGGAAGCCGTCGGCGAGCAAGGTCGCAGACGAGCCGATGAGCAGGAGGGCGAAGAGCACGGTAGAGACGGACTTGGATCGCATGGCTGATCTCCTATAAAGTTTGCGTTTTTACGAGCTTGATTCTAGACTAACCAGCGTGATTTCACCAAGTCGATCGTCGCGAGCGACTCCGGCCTCGCGCTGGAACCGGGGTTTGGGCGAGGTGTGCGCTTCGTTGGACCAAACGCCCAGCGAGGCGTGACAAAGGAGACGACCATGAGCTTGTTCACAAGAAACGGTGTTGCCGGTGTTTTTGCCGTGACGTGCCTCGTGGGGCTCACGGCAGCCGCCCCCATCGCCGTGGCTGCGGGACCGGACGTCGAACGCGATCGGTGGATCGCGCTGTTCCCGGGCGACAAGGAGCCGATCCTCCATGATGCCTCCGTTCCCATCTGGGATCGCGAGGAAGGCGTGGTCATCGCCGGACCTTCCCAGGCCCAGCTCGAGGTGCTAGGGGCGCAGGGCATCGAGCCGATCTTCAGCGTCCCCGATCGCGGCGAGGGCATCCACGTCCTCAGCCACGACAGCTACTTCACGCCGCCCGTCCTCGCCGGCCTGCGCCGCTTCCAGATCAACGCTCGGGCGATGCTCTATCTCATCCCCGCGGGGCTGGAGATGGAGCTGCCGGGGCTCAAGCTGCACGCCCTGTTCCACGGCGTGCCTCGCGTCGCGCTGCCGCCGGTCCGCGTCCATCCCGCCGATGCCGCCGGGCCGCTGGTGCCGCTGGCCCCCATCGCGCTGGTGCAGCAGATCGTCGACGCCACCAGCCAGGCGAACTGGTTCCAGGACGTCCGCGACCTGTCCGGCGACAGCGACGTGACCATCCCCGGCTACTGCACCGCCTGCCGCATCCGCACCCGCGCCAACAACTACATGTTCCCGCCCAACAACACCGGCAACCCGCTCGGCAATCCGTTCGCGTCCGAGTACCTGGAGAACAAGGCCGCGGGCTGGGGCTTCGTCGCGCCGAACGCGGTGCGCCAGAGCTACACCGCGGCGAACTCGGGCTGCACCGCCCGGCAGGGCTCGATGACCTGGCAGAACCTCGTCTTCACGCTGCCCGCCCAGGTCGACTTCGCGCAGAACCAGCAGGTCATCTTCCTCGTCCACTACGACACCATCTCGGAGAGCGCCGCCAACGACGCCAACAACGCGCCGGGCGCGGACGATGCGATCTCGGGCGGCTCGGCGCTGCTCGAGGCGATGCGCATCTTCAATGGCTACGCCTGGCAGTACACGGTGAAGTTCCTGTTCGTCAGCGGCGAAGAGGTCGGGCTCTGCGGCTCCACGGCCTACACCCGCATGAACCCGACCGCGGCGATGTGGCGCGTGCTCAACATGGATCAGACCGCGTACGACGGGGACAAGGACGGCCTGATGAACCTGTACAACTGGAACACCACGAGCTGCCCCTCGTGCGTGGCCTTCGGCGACGCCTTCGTCCAGGCCAACTCCGACTACGGCAACATCATCGATCCCACCAAGATCGTGCGCAACACGACCAAGATGTGCCAGACGGACCACTGCTCGTTCTGGAACGCCGGCGTGACCGCGATCGATCTCAACGAGGACCTCACCAACAACGACCTCTGTCCGTGCTTCGACCAGTTTCAGAATTCGACCTGCCGCGACACCGTCACCCAGTTCTATCCCGTCGGCGGCACGACGTTGATGTTCGATCAGAACTATTCGTGGCCGACCGAGAAAGCGGCGATCGCGCTCATCGCCTCGACCGCCGTGCCGCTCTACGCTTGCCCGGCCTCGGGCGCGACGCTCAGCGCCACGGTGGGCACGAACCAGGTGCAGCTCACCTGGCCCGACGTGCCGCCGGTGACCAACTACGTGGTGGAGCGGGCAAACGGCGGCTGCGCCGGCACCTTCGCCGGCATCGCATCGACCACCACGGGCTCGTATACGGACACCACCGTCGCCAGCGGCTCCACCTACGGGTATCGCGTCCGCACCTGCCCGTTCCAGGTGAGCAACTGCGTCGCGGAGACCATCCAGGGCGCCACCGCCACCACCACCACGCTGAGCTCCTCGCCCAATCCCTCCACGTTCGGCCAGTCGGTGACGTTCACCGCGAACGTGACCTCCGGCGCCGGCGTGCCCGCCGGCACTGTCACGTTCACCGAGGGAGCCACCGTCTGGGCTGCCGGCGTCGCCGTCGACGGCACCGGCAACGCCGCCTTCAGCACCGCGGCGCTGGCGGTTGGCAGCCATACCCTCACCGCCGCCTTCACCGGGGCCAGCGGCTGGGCCAACAGCAGCGGCACCGACGGCAGCTCACCGCAAGTCGTGACCAAGGACGCCACCACGACGGTGGTGAGCGCTTCTGCGAACCCCTCGGTGTACAGCCAGCCGGTCACGTTCACGGCCGCCGTCACGGCCAACGCCCCGGGCAGCGGACTGCCCACGGGCACGGTGACCTTCAAGGATGGGTCTAACACCCTGGGGAGCGGCGCTCTCGATGGCACGGGGCACGCGACCTTCACGACCTCGACGTTGAGCGTGGCGTCGCATTCCATCACGGCCGTCTATGGCGGCGACACCAACTTCAACGGGAGCACCTCCGCCATCGTGACCCAGACGGTGAGCAAGGACGGCACGACGGCCACCGTGACTTCCTCTCTCAACCCCTCGGCGCACAACCAGGCCGTCACCTTCACGGCCACCGTGGTTGCCAACGCCCCGGGCACGGCAATCCCCACGGGCACGGTCACCTTCAAGAACGGTACTAAGAAACTGGCTGCTGTTTCCCTGAATGCCTCGGGGCAAGCCCTGTTCACCACCTCGTCCCTCGCGGTGGGTACGCATCAGATTACCGCGGTCTACGGGGGGAGTTCGAAGTTCCTGACCAGCACTTCCGCCGCCCTGGTCCAGACGGTGACGCCATAACGATGGGCCACGGGCTGCAGCGCACCCTGCCGGGAAACTGCATAGCTTCCCGGCAGGGATTGGTGGGCTACTCGGATGGCCGAGTCTTCGCAACGTATGATCGGCAACCGCATGGCGATCCCCGAGGTCCGTCTCGCGACGTGGGGCTTCCTCCTGAATGCGGTGTGGGAGGCGCTTCAGTCCTCTCTCTACCGCGACTCCGACCGTGGCGCCGGCTATCTGGTCCGCACCCTCCTGCACTGCACGGGAGGGGACGTGCTCATCCTGCTGGCAGCCTTTTGGGTGACCTCGCTCGCCTTCCGCACGCGCCAGTGGGCGCTCGCGCGCGGCCTGCCGGCGGCGAGCCTCTTCGTCGCCGTCGGTCTGCCTATACGGTCTGGAGCGAGGTTCACAACACCCAGATGGTCCGCACCTGGGCCTACGCCGCGGCTATGCCGCAGATCGCGGGTATCGGCCTCGGCCCGCACCTGCAGTGGTCGGCCATCCCGCCGGCTCTCGTCTGGCTGCTCCGCCGCAGGCCGGGCGGTGACGGTGACCGCGCCACGGCTGGCGCTGGCCTTTCTCGCAGCGGACGGAGTAGCAGTTCCGACTGCTTGGCGGATCGATCTGCTGGCGGTCTCTTCGATCGCTACGGCCGTGGTGCTGACCGGTGGCGGCGCCCCGATCGTGCGCCAGTCCCGGCGCCCGACGACTCAGGCGACTGACACCGACACGACCCCCGACGCGTGTCCTTTGGCCTTCGGCCGGATGACGATCTCGACGTCGCGGTCCAGGAGCGTGACGAAGCGCAGCAGCCGTTCTGAGGAGAACCGGCTCAGCTTGTAGTGCTTGAGCTCGGAGACGTGCGGCTGCGGAATGCCGAACAGCTGCGCCGCGCCCGCCTGAGTCAACCGGCGGGCAGCGATCAGCTCGTTGAGCCGCATCGCGAGCTCGACGCGCAGCTTCCGCTCGCTGGCGTCGCCGAAGCCAAGATCAACCAGCACGTCGCCGCTCCCAGGCTCGACCGTCTCAGTCTTCTTTTCGCCCATAGCGCTCCTCGTAGTCGGTTTGGGCCGTTCTCAGGCGTTCGTGGATCAGGCTGACATCCTGCCTGGCCGTGCGCACGCCCGAGGTCGACTTCTTCTGAAAGCAGTGCAGGACATAGACGGCCTGCTCGAAACGCACCGTGTAGACGGCTCTGAACGCATCGCCACGGTGCTCCTCGATCAGCTCGAAGACTCCCGGTCCTTCCCCCCTCCACGCCTTGGCTGAAGGTGGTGCACCGCCATGCTGGACCACACTCAGCGCGTATCCGAAGTCGTCCACGACCTCGCCCGGAAACGCCAGCAAGTCCTTCTTCGACGAGCCAACCCAATGAAGGGGCCTTTCCTTCGGCGTCGGAGAACGAGCCATGCCTCATTATACCGTTTTCGGTATAAGCATGGCCAGCGGCGGCGAGCAGCTCGGCGAGGAGAGCATCGCTTCGCCGAGCTGCTTGTCTCACGTGGCGCGGGGAGGGGGGTCTACCTTCGGTTGTTGGCGATCAGAGTTGCTGGCGGGCGGCTCATATGCGCTTCTGCGTTCGCCATTCCTGGAACTGGCGCTCGAGCTCGGCGTCAGTGACGGCGGCCGACCGCTGCAAGGTCTCGACCGCAGGGCGGAGGTCGTCTTCGAGCACACATTCGATCGTCGCCAGAACGTCCGTGGTGACGTCATAGGCCTTGCGGCCTTCCTGCCGGTCGGCCAGGTCTGCCGGGGGTGGGAGACCGCGGTAGACCTCCTCGAGCAGATCCACCACGGCGAGAACCTGGCAGGCGGCGTCACCGAGGGCGCCTTGCGCCCCCCGGTGCGGAACAACCGCGGTCGCACTCCGAACGGCTTGAGCAGCCGCGCCAGCTGAACGGCCGAGAGGGGATACCCGCCTCGCCATTCACCCCAGGGCCTATCCTCCCGCGCGCGCAAGTCCTGCAACAGGTCCTCGGTGAGGAGGCGGCCGGGGCCACGCTCGTCGAAGGACTCGCGGATGTCGGCCAGCAGCTGTTCGCGCGCACTGTCCGGCGGTTCGCTGCCGCTGCCCGACAGCGCCAGCGCCGCCCGCCGCGCGCTCTCCGGCCACTCCCCGCCCGCGAGGTCGGCGATGGCCAGCAAAGGCCGCCAGTTGTCGGCCGCGCGGTCGTCGAGCTCGCCGGGCATAGCGGGGTCGGCGGCGCGCCGCGCGGCGAGATGATCCGCTGCCCACCGCGCCGCCCGCCGCCGGAGCTCACGGAGCGCCATCAACAGCTGACCCACCAGCTGGCGCTGGAGCGGGCAACCGGCCTCCAGGCCCACTGGCAGCTCGACGAAGGCCCCCGCCTGGCCCGGGAGGTCGGTGGCCACAGCTTCCGTCTGGAGTACCACCTGACGCGCATCTACGAGAAACCCGCCGCGGTCTACAACCGACTGGCCGAAGCGCTCAAAGGTGGCGGGCTCGAGAAGGCTGCCTACACCCTTGAACACCGGCCGGCCGAACTCGGGCATCTCCATGGCCGAGGCCTCGGCCGGCTCGAAACCCGATCTCGCCGCGAAGCGCTCGCCGCCACGCCCGAGGCTGCCCGCGAGCTGCGCGGCTTGGCGGCCGCCTCGACCGCCGCCGATGCTCACTACGCGAAGGTGGACGGTCTCGTCCACACCATCGAAGCCAGCGGCCGGCGCGCCGAACACATTGCCGCCAGTCTTCGACACCTACCCGACCTCAACGCCCTGGCTCAAGACCTCCTGCGAGCTGGGCACGCCCTCGGGACCTCCGCCGTCAACGCGCTCTCGGCAGCGGCCGTTCGCGCTTTCGAGACGGCTACCCGTCTGGTCGGACGCGCCCTCGGGCATCGTCACGATC
>DASZHY010000504.1:0-15199 GCA_035949675.1 Thermoanaerobaculia bacterium | reverse complement strand
CGGCGGCATTGCGGCGGAGCAGCAGCTGTACCTGCGCTGGATCGAGGTGCAGAGCCCGCGGCCGCTCCGGATCACCTGCAGCGATGGCCTATGGCACGCGCTTTTCGACCTAAATTCCTACGCCGCGGCAGCCGATCCGAGTGCCCCGAAGCAGCCTGAGCGGCATCCCGATGCCACCCGTTGCCGCATCGTGCGGATCTCCAAGCGCTTTGCCGTCCAGCGCGGGGAGGTGCGATGAACCGTGCCACCGCCGGGCGCCTTGCCGCCGAGTCCTGCGAGCCTGTCGGAATGCTGCTCTCGCGGCGCCAGTTCCTCTGGTGGAGCGCAGCTCTGAGCGCCGGCGCTGCAGTGAGTCTCCCCTGGCCCGCCGAGCGTCCATTGGGATTGGGTTTCATCGGCCTCGGCCGACGGGGTGAGCTGGCCCTCGCGCTCTGCCGCGGCCTGCAGGGTATCCGTGTCGCAGCGCTTTGCGACCGCGAGCCGCGGGTAATTCGCCGCTTGCTTGCGGCGGGCGCCGCGGCCGAGCTCACGACCGGCGAGCCAATGCGCCTCCTGCACGACCCGTCAGTCGATGCGGTGGTGCTGGCTGCGGCGGGACCGGACCAACTGGCGCTGGCAGGGGCAGCCTGCCAGGCACGAAAAGACGTGCTCCTGCTGCGGCCGTTTGCCGTCGACACCACTGCCCTGCGCCGGCTTGCCACCCTCGCAGCCCGGCATTCCGTCCAGTTTCACCTCGCCCGCACATCTCGCTTCGCTCTCGGCCATGGCGCGGCGCGCGGCCTGGTCGCGGCCGGAGGTGCCGGTGCCAGCAGCGCCATGGTGGAGACCCGCTTGCAGTCACCGCGTCCGCTCGCTGCTCCCGAGTTGCTGCATGACCTGCTTGACGAGGCCGATTTTGCCTCAGCGGTCCTCGGCGGCGAGGTCGTCCGCGCGCTCGCGGCAGGCGGCTCGCGATGCCTGCCTGGCCGCTGGATGGATCGGCGGATGTATCTCGAGCTGGACGGCGAGAATGGAGTGCGGCGCGGGCTCACCCTCGCGCTGACTGTCGAGAGGGGACCTGCCGCTGCCAAGGCATCGCAGATCCTGGTCCGCGGCAGCCGAGGCTCTGCCTCCCTGGCAGCGCTGCCGGTCGCCGGCTGCGACCCGCTCGACCTGGACGCATTCCTCGCCGCGGTGCGCTGCCGCCAGCCCGGACCTGGTCTGACGCTGCAGCGCTTGCTCAATCTAACCGACCGGGTTCTCGCGAGCATCCCGCCGTGAAACCCGCACTGTTCCGCAGTGCCCTGCAGGCGACGTGGGCCATTCGCTCACCCCTTTTTGAGGGCGCAAGCAAAAGGAGATTCCATGAAGATCCATCGCCGTGCTATCGCCGCTCTGTTGACGGTCCTCGCCGCCGGGGCGTTGGCGGGACAGGCGCCCCCGGCGGCGCAACAAACCACTATCGAGTTTTTTGCCAAGAAGGATTGGAAATGGGAGAACTGGAATGATCGCGATCCCTTGATTTGCATCATGCTTCCTGATGGCAAGACGGAGTGTTTCAGCTTCTTCAGGAAGCCAGGTGGCCTGATGGCGGTATATGGCCCAGGCTGCAAAGACAATGACCTGAATGGAAAATGCTCGGAGTACCTGGTGAGTCCGCCGGCGACGGTGGATGCGACCTTCGTGACTTACAGCCATTCCATCACCGACGTTCAGCTGGAAACGATCAGGAATGTCGGAACAAGCTGGAACGTCAAGCGATTCGTCCTTGGACGCTGCGAGTGCTCGGCGTTTGCGAACCAAGTGGCGCGGGCGGCCGGTCTCAAGGCGCCGAGCTCCACGTCCACCAAGACGCCCGCCGACTACGTAACGCAACTCAAGACGCTGAACCCGAGCCACTAATCAAAGGAGGTGCAGATCGATGATTGCTAAATCTGGTAGGCAAGCGGATACTCTCGCCGCACTTGTAATGGCGCTGGTGGCTTTCTCCGCGCCAGCTGCCGGTGCAGACTGTGCCCAATGCGGGCCGGACTTCTGCCACGGCGATTCGCGGTATCCGGCGCTGCTCGCCGCAAAGAAGCAACACTTGAAGCAGGCGGGCTACCCCGACAGCCTTGTCGCGCTGATGAATCGGGACGGCGAATGCGTAGCACGGGTGGAGCGGGCACCGGATGGCTTCTCGATCAAGATCGTTTCCAGCGCCGGCGCGTCGACCATCTCGTGGACAAGCGATGATGAGCGCATCGCCCACGACGACCTGCTGCATGGCAAGATCGACCGGTACTATGAGTTCAATGCCGCGCGTGCCTTCGTTTGCTGCGGCGACCAAAAGCCGGAAGACCGTCCTGACTGGAATGCGACAGACGGCGTTAGCACGGGCCAGGCGATCGTATGCAAAAAGGTCGGAGGGGCGGTCCAGTGTAAATGACTGGCCTTACATGCTATCGGGTATCTCCGCCCTGAGCTCTGCCGGTCAGGAGAACGAAGCTCAGGAAGCCTAACTTAATTGGCGTCAAGGGCGTTGGCCAGCGCCAAGCCGCCTCAGCCAACATCGGGGGCGCTTCACCAGCGACTCGTCGCGGACGTCGCCAACCAACCTCCGACGATCGGCGCCATCGCTTCTCCCAGATGTAGCGCAGGTGCTTACCGACCGCGCTCCACCCCGGCCGGAAGTGCCGCGCCAGGGCTCCGTCGACCAGAGCCACCTGCTCCGGCCGCACGCCTTCACCCGCCCATCGCATCGGTTGGCACGCCGCGCTCGACAATGTGGCTGCTGGCGAACTTCGCTGCCTTGGCCCTGGCGCTCGGTGCGGTAGGGATCTTCGACTTGACCTCCTTCAACGTCAGCCGCCGCGTCCAGGAGATCGGCACCCGCATGGCCCTGCGCGCCACCACCGGCCAGGCGCGGGCATCGGCGTGGTCGCGGCCCTCGGCGCCAACGCGCCTGCTGCGCGGGCATGCTGTTCGGCGTCAGGATCCCACAGCGGCGCTGCGGAGGGAGTAGGCGGGAGAATCATCTCGCTAGGGAGCTAAGGCAGCACCGGCGAGTGATCTGCCGCTCGCCGGCGTTCTTGCGCTCGCGAGTCTGCAAACTGACTATGTCAACAACCGGTTGCTCGCTCTCCGCCCTCATCCTCGATGCTGCCCACGCTGCCTGAGGCTCAGCCTTTCACCACGGGCTGCTATACTATCTATTGCCTGAGTGCGCCCTCGATCGTCTTCGCCGCCAAGGTTGCTACCCGCGTGACCCGGTTGAAGGTAACTCTTAGGAAGCGGTTGCTTCCTTCTCCCTCCATTGCGAGGGAATCACCGGTAAAAGGTTTCAGCTCGACGACGATGGTCTCTGTGTCATTGGGTAGATCCGAGATCGCCAAGGAATCTCCCCAGCGAAGACTCCTAGTTTCCGACGCGCCGTTTTGCAGGGTCTCGATGGAGCGAGTCTCGGTGAAGGTAAATCCCCCTTTCTCAACGCCTATGGAGCCCTGATCGACGACGATGCCGAGCGCCACAACCCTGCCCCATCCCGAGCACGAGAGTGAGGCAGTGAAGCCTGTGGCGGAGGTTGTGCCCATCGTGAAGGAGCCGTGGTTCGAGTAGTTGCGGTCGTATCGGATGCTCGAGATGTCAATGTTCCATCCGGGAGTGGGCACTACGTTTACTGGCACTGTCGCGCTGCCCTCACCACGAGGCGAGTCGCAACGGTATTCTTGGGTGCGCTGCGGGCGGCTTTCGATAGAGGCCACCCGCCGGCGTGGCGTGATCGCAACCGGGCCAATCTCGCGCGCGTAGACGGCCAGGGTGACCGGAGAGGTGTGCGATACGAAGGACGAGAAAAAGAGGAGATGGGTCTTGCGCTCAAAGAGCTGAAGGGTCATGGGAACGAGCGCTGGGTGGTGGTTGGAGGCAGCGGCGAGGGGTGGCAGGGCGAAGCGAAGCTCGGTGTCGGTCGCGGTACTGGGACGGAGGGTGCCCATGGAGCCCCGGAGAAGTGGACTCCCGTTGGCAAGGCCGATGCCATGTAGGACCAATTCGCGGCGGCCTTCCTGGCCCTCGACAAGGTACAGCGGGAAAATATCCGTCACGCGCGGTATGTCCTTGGAAAGTGGGAGATCTCTGATGGCGGCCGCTACCATGCCGGCGATGCCCCGCAGGTTAGTCGTGGCGTTGGTCTGGTATGCGTCGAGTTGTTCCATCGCGATATGGATCTTCCGGAACAGATCGGCTTGCTGGCCCGTGAGGGTTTCGCCAGTCTGACGTAAGGAGTCGGCGTAGGCAGCGCGGAAGGCGCCGATGGCATTGAGCGCCGCTTGGGCGGCCTCCATGGCGATCCCGCGGCCCTGCGCACCGGCGCTGTTGACGACCGCGGTTGCCTTCTGTTCAGCACTCGCGAGGTACAGCTCGATCGGATCGGCTTGAGCCAGGCTTGCGACGGGTCCAAGGAGGCAAGAGTAGACCAGGATCATCGTGACGACGCCAAAGAGTCTCGTTGGGCGCATGCCGAAATCTCCGCTGAGGGAGCCCGGAGCTCCATGCTCGGGCCCTTCTAAGGACGGACCTCTGATCTGGTTTCCTCGGGCGATCTGGGTTATCAGCGAATGACCGGCTGTGAGACCCTACCTATTTCGGTGGCGGTTTCTTGTCGTCCTTCTTGGGCGGGTCGGGAGCCGAGGCCGGCTCTTGCGTTTTGGACGGACGTGTGTCAAGGGTTCACCCATCGAGCCCTTGGGTCACCTTGACGGGCTGGCGCCAATCGCTGCGAAGGCGGCCCACACCCGTGCCGGCGCGCCGCTGTCAGCGCCGCCAGCCATGGCAGCGAGCTGGGCGTCTCGCAAGGCTGCCGGAACGTCGAACGACGCATGGAGATGCGCGTAGAAGGTTCGCATGAACGGAGCGGTCATGCGGTCATCGATGTCCCACAGTGACGCCACAACGCTGGACGCCCCCGCCGCCAGAAACGGCCGTGCCAGGCTCTCCGCCCCTTCGGTACTGGAAATCCGTCCTGCTCCGGTGCCACAGGCGGCGAGCACGACGAGCCGTGTTCGCGGGAAACGGGCGGCGAGCAGCTCGCCCGAGTAGAGCACGCCCCCGGCCGGATCGCGAGGGTCACCGGCGAAGACAAGCTGGGAAAGCAGTGGGAACTCGAGGTTAACGACCGAGTGCCCGCCGAAGTGCAGGACCTCGAAGGCCGGCGCGTACGCGAGGAAGGCGGCCTTGGTGGCGGCAGCGCCCCGCAAGCAGAGCGAGCCTGGGAACTCCCGCGCGATTTGCTCCTCGGCGGCGGCGCCGGGAAGGCGGCCCAGGGCCGGATACAGGCGGCGGTCGAACTCCGGGTCCGCAACTACCAGCGCGCGTACGGCCGCACTCCCTCGGAGCCGGCGTTCGTGCCGGAGGCTGGCCACGAAGATGGCGGCGCTGGGAGCGGTCGAGATGATGTGGTCCTGGACCAAAAATCGGCCCGTCCGGCGGTCGCGCAGCGCCGCGAAGGATAGTGCCTGCAGAGTGCCGTCCGGGATGAACACCGCACGCTCGGCGTGCTGCAGCGAGGCGCTTATCGGTCGCACCAAGAGGTCGTAGAGGGCGGTTGCGGAATCGGTAGCTTCACCCAAACGGCCGTCGCGCAGCGCCGAGTGTAATTGTTGCGCCAGACGGACCAGCGCCGAGGTGGCAATTTCGACAGTCTCAGCCTGCAACCGCGAGCGCCGGAGGACAAAGATCGTCAGCCGGTCGGCGAGGCAGGCGTACTCCACCAGAACGGTATCGCGGGGGATCTCGCGGAGAACGGTGGAGATCTCGAGCTGAACGGGGTGGAGATCGGCCAGCGTTGAACCGGACGTGCCCAGAGGTTGTGCCAGGCTCCAGTCCAGCAGCGCGCGGGCCTTGATCTCCTCGCTGTAGCGCCAGGCCGCTGCGAGCTGGTGCTGTCGGAGCTGGAGGGAGATCATGGCCTCGAACAGCGCGCGGGTCTGATTGAGATAGGGGATGCGTTGCTCGATAGGCCAAACTGCCTCACGCTGCATCTCTGTTTCTTCGATTGCGCCGGCGAGGTCGCGTTCGACTGCGCCGGTATTGCCCAGCGCCGCCTCCACGCTGGAGCGGAGGTAGAGCGCGTGTGCCAGGCGATAGTGATAAGTCGTGTCCCGCAATACGTCGATCGCGGCGTCCAGCGCGGCCTTGGAGCGCTGTGGGGAGATGGTTCGATCCAACTCCCCTCGTGTCAGGTCAATGTCACCTTCGAGAGTGCGGCGCACCAGGGGGTCAGCCACTTGCGCCGCAGCAAGGTCGGCCGCTTGCAGGGAAGCGAGCGAGTGCTGGAGGTCTCCCCGCTGTGCCGCGATGAGGGCTTGCCGCTGTAGCGCCGGCACGATCGCTTCGGGTCTGCGCGAAGCGCGGGCAGAGCGCAAGGCTTCCTCCTGGAACAGTGCCGCAAGACCGGTCTCGCCCTGCGCGAGGGAGCGCCAGGAGGCGACATCGAAGATGTAGCACCGTGTCGCCGGGTCGTCGAAGGTTGATCGCTGGGACAACGCAGGCACGAGGCTACGCCAGGCCTCGGGGCTGTTGCCGAGGAGGTCGAGCGCCTCTGCGGCCAGGGCTCGCATGCGGGCGGCGTTGGTGGTCTCTCCCATGGCCTGGTAGTCCGCCAGCGCGCTGGTCGCCCCGGCAAGCGCCGCGGTGGGACCACCGCGGATCCCGGCAATGAGCCCCAGCAGCCAGACTGAGCGACCATGGAGCGCGGTGTAGCCGCGCCGCTTGGCGTCCGCTGCAAGCTCTTCAAGCGTTGCACCGGCTAGCTTGTATTCCGACCGCTTGTATCGACATGCGGCGATCTCTACCGCAGCCCGCAGCGCGATGGGGTTGGCTTGAGAGCGCAGCAGACGCTCGGCTGGCCGCAGCACTGCGAGGGCGCTGGCGAGGTCGGTCTTTTCGATCAGCGAGAGAGCATGTCCGTACGCCAGCAGGGCTCGCAGCAACGCGTCTCGATCGCCAGCCGGCGCCGATCTCCCCCGATCGACGGCGGCGACGATGTCGCCGGGCATCTTGTCGCGCGTGACGGCTGAGAGCGCCCGCCCGAGCGAACTAGCCAACGACCAGCAACGACGACTCTCCGCGTCTTCACTGCGGATCATGCTCCTCGCCCAGGCGACCAGCGACACGGCCTCGAAGTGCTCTCGCCATCTTTGTGGGTTTTCGGCGACGATTGCCTGGACACGGCGGTCCTCGCCGTGCCACGCCGCTGCTGTCAGCGCTTCCATGCTGGCGTCCCAGGCGCGATCCGCTCTAGTCACCGGCGGCTGGCCCTGGCGCTGTTCACGTCGCAACCAGTTGGCGTCACGTTCGACCGTCAGCAACCGGCACCACTCCTCGCGGGCGGCAGTCAAAAGGCCGACGCGTTCCAGCGCCACTGCGCGGTTGTATCTCGCGGCAAGTAGGGATCGATCGAGGGTGGAGGCCCGTTCGGCTGCGGTAAGGGCCAGGACGACGGAATAGGGGTCGCCGGCCACGGAGGCTTGCTGTAGCTGTGCTGCCGAGAGGTCGCTCCAAAGTCGTGCGTCCCGCGTCTCGATCTCGGTCGCTGCGGAGAGAAGGCTTATAGCGCGATCAGCACGACCCAGCACGAGCGCGCGGCGGCCGTCCGTCCACAGCCGCCAAGCGCTCGATCGCGGTACGGCGGGATGGGCCGAGCGCGTAGCCGGCGCGGTGGGAGCCGAGGGCGGCGGCGATGCATCTGTCGCCGGTTGCAGGATGTGGGGATCCTGGACGACCAGGCGCCCACCGCCGGGTGACAAGGGGCCGGTCAGACCATCCGCGCCATCGCCGAGCCTACCGGCGTCCGGCCTCAAGCAGGCGGCGAAGACGAGGAGGACAAGCAAGCCTGGCGGCGCGAGGCGCCGACGGCCCAAACCCTCTGTTCGGCGACAAATAGCTCGCATTAGCGGCACGGGTTTAAAACTCGGTTTGAGCTGGTAGCGAAGGCTGTTTGATTATGGCGCTCGGCAGGCTGGGCTGCAAGGGGGACCCGCACCTGCCGGGAGGGAAGGCGCCAGGCGTAGGAATGGCGGGCAGTCGGTCCGTCTATGGGCTTTGAACCCGCGATCCGCCCCGGCGGATCGAGATCAGAGAACCTGCCAGCCGCATATGGCCGGCGACGCGACAAGGAGGTCGACATGAGCACGGTCGTTGTCAGCATTGCCTTGCACGGTCTCATCGCCCTGGTGCCAGTGAACGTGACTGGCGGCGCGACTCTTACGGTGACGCCCGGCGGCCTGGCTGGCGCCGATCACATGGCGGCACTGCTGGTCAACGCGGAGGACCTCAGCATCGTACCCGATACATTTGAAGGGAAGCGGTGCCTCGCTGAACATCATCCGCAGCTGGCCTTCACCATTCCCACCGATTCGACCCTGGCCTGCAGAAATGCCGGTTGCCGAATCCTGCCTGCCACCCCGGCGACGCCCCTCCAGTGCTCGTGCGTGCCAAGGTCACGCAGGATCTGGTTGACTCCTGACTCCTCTCCTCCTCCGCAACAGTTCCCGGCCGTCCCGTCCACGGAGATCCCGTCCGACAAGAATCCCGGCTTCTCGTACGTCGCCAATGTGGCCAGCGCCAAACTGAGGCTCGATCCCAAGGTCCTCAACGATTCTCCGCCTTCACTGGCGGCGCGGATGGTCTTCCCGCTCGGAACGCTGCTTGCCTGTGACCTCGCTACGCGCCCCCGAGACAAGGAGAACAGCAACGTCCACTCCCTCAGCTTCCGCCCGCTCCACGAGCTACCCGACGGAGGCAAGTACAAGAGCCAAGCGGCGGCGCAACGCCTGGTCGTCACCAACCGATTCGACACCTCGGTAGGAGCTCTGACCCTGCACATGAGTGACCTGCACGGGGACAACGAGGTGGCGATCGCCCTGCCACAGTCAGGTACGGTCGACGTCGAGCTGACGAACGAGCGCGATCAGCCCCTCTCCTATGACGACCCCTGCGACGACGGTGTCGGGCGGGACTTTGGCCTCGTCTACGAGCTGGCGGCAAATCCGCCTAGCTGGGACGAGAGGTTACTGCCGCACGTCACGCCGACCACGGCGGTCACGGAGGAGGAGGTGGCGAATCCTGCCTGCGTGCACCATCCGAAGAAGGGCCTTATGAGCCGGCCCATCTGTGCCATGGCATCTTTCATCCAATAGGAGCGTTCCCTATGCACTCCGAGCGGTTGAGCAGTATTCGGGTGCCAGGTCGGCAGGTCGGCTGGCTATTCCCCGTCCTCTTGATCACGATGTATTCCGTCCTCCGGGCCGAGGACCCAGGGCCGCATTGCGTGGGCGACCCGTTGACCGGCGACCGGTTCGCACTCGTCCTTGGCAACTCCGACTATGGACCGAGCGAGCAAGTGAGCGGCGTCAAGGACGCCAAGGACATGGCCTGCGATCTCAAGCAACTCGGCTTCGACGTCGATTGGTTCGCCGACGCACACATCGGCGAGATGCAAGCGGCGCTGGAGCTGTTTGCAAAGAAGATCGCCAACCCCAAAGTCAAGGTCGTGCTCTTCTACTTCTCGGGCCATGGCTTCCAGCAGGACGGCGAGAACTACCTAGTCCCGAAGGCGGCAAGCTATAAACTTGCGGGTCTGCTCAAGCTCAAGGACGTCCTGGACGTCTTCTCGGTCAATCAACAACCCGATGTGGTCAAGATCATCATTCTCGATTCCTGCCGCGGCGTCGAGTCGGTCCTCGTTGACGGCAAAAAGCCAGCCGTGCCGGGGCTGGCCAAGGTACAAAACGAAACAAGCCAAAACGTAGTGATCGGCTTCGCGACGATCTACAATCGCACTGCGGCGGCCGGGTCTCCAAAAGAAAACTCTCCCTACACCGCGGCTCTGCTGGCGCACCTTCGCGAGGCCGGCCTCCTCTTGACCGATCTATTCGACAAGGTGTGGGGTGAGGTGGCGCACGCCCCCAACAGCGACCAGATCCCGTGGCAGGAAGGGGACATTCCCAAGGGCTTCGCGCTGCGACCGGCGGTTCAGGTGAAGGCTGTCATCGAGTCGGCGGATGACGACCTGGTTCTGGCGCTCCATCAGCAGGATGTCCTAACCCTTGGCGGCAAGCCGAGCGCCGCGGGGGCGCTCGTGCTGGGTGCCGGGAGCAACCCGGTCCAGATCAGAGTGTACAACGCGCGGACCTATCGCAACCACCATAGCTGGGAAAGCCCTGAGGGCTGGAACTACGAGCTGACACTGTCCGATCTGGATGGTCATCCGCTGAAGGGCAATCCCCTAGACGGAGGACGAGGACGCTTTGCGGACAAGGAGCCGGTGGTCTACAAGGACGGGCCTCATCATGGCAAGTGGTTCACAGTCGCCAGCGCGGACCTCTTCGTCGACCCGAAGACTGGGGCGTTGACCCTACGGGACAAGGACACCAAGGTCTGGAAGTCGGAAGGTGCCCCCTACCAGCTGGACCAGGCGCTGCTGTGCAAGAAGGTACTCCTGCGCTACAACCCAGGCCTCCTCGGCCTGCCCGCGGGGGCGCACGAGGTCCAGCTGCTGGTCGGCGGGCGCAGGGACTTGTCAGAGAAGGTGCGGGCCTGCCTCGCGAGGAAGACGATCCCGTTAGGCATGGGCTGGAGGTTTCTGGCAGAGGTCGCGAAGGGGCCGAGGGGCAACCCGGAGGCCGTTCTGCAAGAACTCACGCCGAGCGGTACGCCGTGCGAGCGCGACCACCTCTGGTTCGCGGTCGAGGACCGCAGCGGTGAGCAGATCGGTGAGGTGCCGAGCTGCGGCTGAGCAGGCTGAGCACGGAGGCTTTGCCATCTATATCCGCATCGGTTATAGTCGGGGCGGAGGTAGAGAGGATGACCGAAGCTGAAGCTCTCTTGCCCTTGCAGCCGGCGGCCTTCCATATCTTGCTGGCGCTGGCGGACGAGGACCGGCATGGTTATGCCGTCATCCAGGAGGTGGCGGCCCGGACCGGGGGGAAGGTGCGGCTGAGCGCCGGCACCCTGTACCGCACGATCCAGCGGCTGCTCGAGCAGGGGCTGATCGTGGAGGTGCGGGAGCGGCCGATTCCGGAGCTCGACGACGAGCGGCGCCGGTACTACCGGATCACCGCCTTCGGCATCGCGGCGGCACGGGCGGAGGCGCGGCGGCTGGCTTCGCTGCTGGACATGGCGCGGGAACGCGGGCTGGCGCCGGGAAGGGCCTGATGGGACTCTACCGGGCTCTGCTGGTGCTCTATCCGGCCTCCTTCCGCCGCCAGTACGGGGCGGAGATGCAGGCGATCTTCGGCCGGCGCCGGCGCGAGGCGGAGAGCTGGCCGGCGGTCGTGGGCCTGTGGCTCGAGACAGTCTGGGAGGTGGCGGGAAACGCCGCCGCGGCGCACTGGGACCTGCTGCGGCAGGACCTGCGCTACACGGCGCGCACGCTGCGGCGGGCTCCGGGATTCGCGGCCACCGTGCTGGTGGTGGTGGCGCTGGGGGTCGGCGCCAACACCGCGGCGTTCACCGTCACCGACTTCGTGCTGGTGAGGCCGCTGCCGTTTCGCGAGCCGGAACGGCTGGTGAAGCTGTGGGAGAACCGCCCGGGCTATCCGCGGATGGAACCGTCCCCCGCCAACTACCGCGACTGGAAGCGCATGAGCACGGCGTTCGCGGGCATGGGCGGCTTCACCGGCATCGCCGTCAACATGATGGGCCAGGGAGAACCCGTGCGGCTGGAAGGCGCGGCGGTCACCGCCGAGGTCCTGCCGCTGCTCGGAGTCAGGCCCGTGCTCGGGCGGTGGTTCAGCGCCGCCGAGGACCGCCCCGGCACCGGGGGGACGGTGCTCCTGAGCTACGGGCTGTGGCGGGACGAGCTGGGCGGCGACCGCGGCGTGCTCGGGCGCCGGGTGATCCTGGACGGAGCGCCGTTCGTGGTGATCGGGGTCATGCCTCCGGACTTCTACTTCCCTGACCGCCGGACCCGGCTGTGGACCGCGGCGCGTCTCCCTGACCAGGTCTTCGAGGACCGCGACGACAACTGGCTGGAGGTGGTGGCGAGGAGGAAGCCCGGCGTCTCGCTCGCCGCGGCGAGAGCGGAGATGGCGGTGGTGGCCGCACGCCTCGCGCGCCAGTACCCGAAGGAGGACGCGCGGACCGGCGCCACGGTCATCGACCTGCGCGACGAGCTGTCGCGGCAGTCGCGCTTGCTGCTGCTGGCGCTTTCGGGCGCGGCGCTTTGCGTGCTGCTGATCGCCTGCGCGAACCTCGCGAGCCTGCTGCTGGCGCGGGCCCTGGCGCGCCAGCAGGAGCTGGAGGTCAGGGCCGCCCTGGGAGCCGGCCGGGAGCGGCTGATCCGGCAGCTGGTGACCGAGAGCCTGGTGCTCGCTTTCCTGGGCGGCGCGCTCGGGGTCCTCCTGGCGCTCGGGGCGTTGCCGCTCCTGGCGCGGCTGGTGCCGGCATCGCTGCCGATGGCGCAGGCTCCCGCGATCGACCTGCGGGTCCTGCTGTTCGCCGCCTTGCTCACCGCCGTGACCGGGATCGGCTTCGGCCTGGTCCCCGCGCTGCGTGCCTGCCACAACGCCGACCTCGCCGCGTTGAAAGAGGGCGGAGCCCGCGCCGGCGGCGGGCGCCGGGAGCGGCTGCGCGCCGCGCTGGTCATGGTCGAGGTGGCGGCCGCGGTGGTGCTCCTGATCTCGTCGGGGCTGCTGATCCGGGCGCTGTGGCGGCTGCAGGCGACCGACCCCGGGTTCCGCGCCGAGGGCGTGCTCACGATGCGCACCGCACTGCCGATCCAGCCTCTCACCCAGAGCAGCGGGCAGCCGCCTCCGAAATACAACTCGACGGCGAGGCGCGCGGAGTTCTATCGCCGCGTGCTCACCGGCGTGCGGGCGCTGCCCGGAGTCACCGGCGCTGCCTACATCAGCTTCCTGCCGATGGCGCATTCCGGCGGCATCTTTCCGGTGTCCCTCGAAGGCCAGCCGCTGGAGCGCGAGGCGTCGCGGGTGGCGAGCCTGCGGTTCGTAACCCCGGGCTTCTTCGCCACGCTGGGGATTCCGCTCCGCCGGGGACGGGACGTGAGCGAGGCGGACGCCGACGATCGGCCCCACGTGGCGGTGGTGAGCGAGTCTTTCGTGCGGCGCTACTGGCCCGGCCAGGAGCCACTGGGCCGCCATTTCCAGTTCGCCTTCCGTGAGCGCACGGTGGTCGGAGTGGTGGGCGACGTCCGCGTCCGCGGGCTCGACCGGACAAGCGAGCCGCAGGTCTACGTGCCTTATCAGCAAGTGCCGGACGGCTGGCTCACGTACTACGCGCCGAAGGACCTGCTGGTGCGCACGGCGACCGCCACCGACGCCCTGCTGCCGCCGCTGCGGCGGATCATTCACGAGGCGGACCCCGCGCAGCCGATCTCGGAGGTGCGGACGATGGCGGCGATCGTCGCCGAGCAGACGGCATCGCGCTCGCTGCAGGTGCGGGTGCTGGGCGCCTTTGCCGCGATCGCCTTTCTCCTCGCCGGCATCGGCATCCATGGCTTGCTGTCCTTTGCGGTGTCGCAGCGGGCGCGCGAGATCGGGGTGCGGCGGGCGCTCGGGGCGCGGTCGGCAGACATCCTGACGATGGTCTTGCGCAGCGGCCTGGCGGCCGCGGCGGCGGGCGTGGTGCCCGGGCTGGCGCTGGCCTACGCGGCGGGGCGGGCGATGGAGGCGCTGCTCGCCGGCGTCGAGCCCGGCGACGCGCCGACCTTCACGGCGGCGGCGGTCCTGTGCCTGTTGATGGCGGCGTCCGGGAGCCTCGTGCCGGCGTTGCGGGCCCTGCGCGTGGACCCGATCACCGTGGTGCGCGCAGAATAGACGGCATGACCACGGTTTCGACGCCGGCGCTCTCGGTCTCGCCGGCCGACGTCCGCGCGGCGCGCGAGCGCATCGCCGGCCGCGTCCATCGTACGCCGGTCCTCACCTCGCGGCAGCTGGACGCGCGGCTGGGCTGCCGGCTCTTCTTCAAGTGCGAGCTGTTCCAGCGGGCCGGCGCCTTCAAGGTGCGGGGGGCGTTCTCGCGGCTCACCCTGCTCGGACCGGCCGAGCGGGCGGGCGGAGTGGTGGCGTTCTCGTCCGGCAACCATGCGCAGGCGGTGGCGCTGGCGGCGCGCGAGCTGGGCATGCAGGCGACGATCGTGATGCCCGCCGACGCGCCGGCGCAGAAGATGGCGGCGACGCGCGGCTACGGGGCGCGAGTGGTGCTCTACGACCGGGCCGCCGGGGACCGCGAGGCGATCGCGCGGCGCGTCGTGGCCGAGGAGGGGGCGGTGCTGGTGCCGCCCTTCGACGACGACGCGGTGATCGCCGGCCAGGGCACGCTGGCGCTCGAGCTGCTCGAGGAGGTGCCCGAGCTCGACGTGGTCGTGGCGCCCTGCGGCGGCGGCGGGCTGCTGTCCGGCATCGCGGTCGCCGGGTGCGGGCAGAAGCCGGAGCTGCGGGTCTTCGGGGTGGAGCCCGAGGCGGGGGACGACATGAAGCGCTCGCTGGCCGCCGGCGAGCCCGTGACGGTGCCGCTGCCGGCGACGATCGCCGACGCGCTGATGACCATGCGGCCGGCGGCGCGGACGCTGGCGATCGTGCGGGCCCTGGCCGCGGACGTGCTGACCGTCTCCGACCTCGAGCTGCGCCGGGCGATGGCGCTGCTCGCCTCGCGGCTGAAGCTCGTCGTCGAGCCCGGGGGCGCCGCCGGCTTCGCGGCGCTGCTGCACGGCAGGGTCCCCGACGTGGCCGGCCGGCAGGTCGGCGTCGTGCTGTCGGGCGGCAACGTGGACCTCGACCGGTTCGCGAGTTTGATCTCGGGGCTCGAGCCGTAGTCCTTGAGGTGGGCGGCCGCCCGCCGGATAGCGCCGATCGTTGGCGCCGCCTGTCGGCCGGCTATTTCAAGTGCGCGGTGAAGAAGGAAAGGATGCGCTCCTGCAGCGAGCGCTGGACGGCGGCGTCGGGCACCATGTGAGTGAATCCCGGGAGGACCAGGAAGTCGTAGGGGCGGCCGGCGCGGAACAAGGCGTCGGCCAGCTTGAGGCTGTGCATGAAGTAGACGTTGTCGTCGGCGGTGCCGTGGACGACGAGCAGCGGCACCCGCAGGCCGGGGCACCAGGTTTCGACCGAGCTGCGGCGGTAGCCTTCCGGGTTGGCCTGCGGCAGGCCGAGATAGCGCTCGGTGTAGTGGGTGTCGTAGTCCCGCCAGTCGCAGACCGGCGCGCCCGCGACCGCCGCGCGGT
>DASZHY010000503.1:0-12339 GCA_035949675.1 Thermoanaerobaculia bacterium | reverse complement strand
TGGTGCTGCTCTTCGCCTTCTGCGGCCTGGCGCTGGCGCTCTCCGCCGTCGGCCTCTATGGCGTCATGTCCTACGCGGTGGCGCAGAGCACGCGCGAGCTGGGCCTGCGGATGGCGCTGGGCGCCAGCGCGCCGGAACTGTTGCGGCTGGTGATCTCGCACGGCCTGGCGCTGACGGCGGGCGGCGTCGCGCTGGGCGCGGCAGCGGCGCTGGGATTGACCCGCCTGATGGGGGACATGCTGTACAAGATCAGCCCGCGCGACCCGCTGGCGTTCGGGTCGGCCCTGGCGGTGATGGCGGTCGTGGCGCTGGCCGCGTGCCTGCTGCCGGCCTGGCGGGCGACCCGGACCGACCCGGTGCAGGCACTGAGAAACTGATCGGGCACGGCGGATCGCCGGCTCTAAGCCGAAACTGTTGGCCGAAGCGAAGGGGAGGGGGCGTCCCCTTCCCCCCCGGAGGGCCGTGGAAACTAAGTACTGACTTCCGGAAATACGGTGACATTCGGCCGCCGATCCATCCGCCCCAGCTTCGTTGCGCTCCCTGCGGCATAGGCTTTGGTTATGCCTCAGTCGCGCGCCTAGCTGGGACGGCGGCTCGACGGCCTCGGTGTGACACCGTATTTCCGGAAGGCAGTACTGGCCGCTAGAGGACGCCGAACGGCTGGCGCAGGAAGTCGCGCAGCTCGCCGACCACCTCCTCCCAGCCGACGTCGTCGACCATGCGCCCCACGCCGAGCGCCGCCGGCAGCACCCACACCAGGCCGCGCTCGCGGGCCTTCTTGTCGCGCGCCATGCGCGCGGCGAGGTCCTGGGGAGCGAGCGCCGGCAGCGGCGGCAGCTCGAGCCTGCCGAGAAGCGCAGCCACCCGCCGGGCGGCGCCGGCGGCGAGGCCGCGGCGGCGCGCCAGACGCAGCGCGAACAGCATGCCGTAGGCCACCGCTTCGCCGTGGCGCAGCCCCTCGTAAGCTTGCGCCGACTCGATGGCGTGGGCGAGCGTGTGGCCGAAATTGAGCAGGCGCCGGTCGCCGCGCTCGTCGGGATCGCGCTCCACCACGGCGATCTTGGCGGCGATCGCGGCGGCCACGACCGGCGCCAATGCGGCGGCGTCGCCGGCCAGCAGCGGCGCGAGGCCTGCCTCGACCGCGTCGAGCAGCGGCGGGTCGAGCAGCGCCGAAATCTTGATGACCTCGACCAGGCCGGAACGCAGCTCGGCGCGCGGCAGCGTGGCCAGCAGCGCCGTCTCGCAAACGACCCAGTCGGGGTGCCGGAAGACCCCGACCGTGTTCTTGCCGCCGGGCAGGTCGACCGCCGTCTTGCCGCCGATCGCCGCGTCGACTTGCGCCAGCAGCGTGGTCGGCAGCTGCGCGCAGCCGATGCCGCGGAGGAAGCACCCGGCGGCGAAGCCTGCCAGATCGCCGGCGCTGCCGCCGCCGAACGCCAGCAGGCGGCTGTCGCGCTTGCCGCCGGCGAGCAGCATCTCGTTCCACAGCCGCTCGGCGACCGCCAGCGACTTGGCCGCTTCGCCCTCCGGCACCACCAGCAGGTGCAGGTGGGCCGCCGCGTCGCGCAGCGGCGCCAGGCGGTCGCCGTGCAGCTTCAGGACCTGCGGCGTGCTGACCACGAACAGCATGCGGCCGGCGACCCAGCGCCCGAGCTCGGAGCGCGCCGCGGCGAGCGCCCCGGCCCCCGTCCAGATCGCCGTCTCCCCGCCGGGGTGGCGCAGGCGCAATCTCGCGACTTCAGGTTCGGCCACGGTGCGCGCTTCAGTCACCCTTGATGGCGATGCCCAGCTCGCGCAGCTGGCGCTCGTCGACCGGCGACGGCGCGCTGGTCATCAAGTCGGAGGCCGAGGCGGTCTTGGGGAAGGCGATGACCTCGCGGATCGACGGCGCGCCTGCCAGCATCATCAGCATGCGGTCGAGGCCCAGCGCGATCCCGCCGTGCGGCGGCGCGCCGTAGCGCAGCGCCTCGAGGAAGAAGCCGAAGCGCGCCTCGGCCTCGGCGGCGCCGATGCCGAGCACCGCGAACAGCCGCCCCTGCAGCTCGCGGTCGTGCACGCGGATCGAGCCGCCGCCCAGCTCCGTGCCGTTGAGCACCACGTCGTAGGCGCGGGCGCGCACCGATCCAGGCTCCGAGTCGAGGCGGTCGAGGTCGCGCGGGTCGGGAGTGGTGAAGGGGTGGTGCATGGAGTCCCACCGCCCGGCCTCGGGGTTCCGTGCGAAGAGCGGGAACTCGGTCACCCAGAGGAAGGCGTGGCTGCCCGCGGGGATCAGGCCGTAACGGCGCGCCACCTCCTGGCGCAGCGCTCCCAGCGCCGCGGCGGTCGTCCCCGGCGGTCCGGCCGCGAGCAGCGCCAGCCCGCCTTCCTCGAGCGCCAGGGCCTCGGCAAGCGCCGCCGTCTCGCCGGGCGCCAGCGCGTTCTTGACCTGGAATGCCGTCTCGCCGCCCCGGCGCCGCAAGGTCAGCACCCCGGCGGCGCCGTACCGGCGGGCGGTCTCCGCCCAGCCGTCGACGTCCTTGCGGCTGGCCTCGGCGGCGCCGGCGGCCCCCGGCACGGCGAAGCCGCGCACCACGCCGCCCGCCGCCACCGCCTCGCGGAAGCCGCGGAAGCCGCTGCCGCCGAGCAGCCCCGAGAGGTCAAGGATCTCGAGCCCGAAGCGCAGGTCGGGGCGGTCGCTGCCATAGCGCGCCAGCGCCTCGGCGTAGGTCAGGCGCGGGAACGACCGCGGCGGCTCGATGCCGCCGAGCGGGAAGATGCGCGCGAACAGGCCCTCCACGAGCGCCATGACGTCGTCCTCGGTGGGGAACGACATCTCGAGGTCGATCTGGGTGAACTCCGGCTGGCGGTCGGAGCGCAGGTCCTCGTCGCGGAAACAGCGGGCGATCTGGACGTAGCGCTCGATCCCTCCCACCATCAGCAGCTGCTTGAACAGCTGCGGCGATTGCGGCAGCGCATAGAAGCTGCCGTGATGGACCCGCGACGGCACCAGGTAATCGCGCGCCCCCTCCGGCGTCGAACGGGTCAGGATCGGCGTCTCGACGTCGACGAAGCCCTGCTGGTGGAAGTAGTTGCGGACCTCGAGGGTGACGCGGTCGCGGAGCAGCAGGTTGGCCAGCAGCTCCGGCCGCCGCAGGTCGAGGTAGCGGTAGCGCAGCCGCGTCTCCTCGCTCGTCTCGGTCTTGCCGTCGAGAGCGAACGGCAGCGGCTCCGAGCGCGACAGCACCGCGGCGCGGTCGGCGATCACCTCGACGGCACCGGTCGCAATCTCCGGGTTGACGTTTTCGGGCGCCCGCTCCACCACCTCGCCCTCCACCGCCACCACCCATTCCGCGCGCGCCGCGGCGAGCGCCGCGCCCGCTCGCGGCTGCGACTCGGGGCGCACCACCACCTGCACCACGCCGCTGCGGTCCCGCAGGTCGAAGAACACCAGGCCGCCATGGTCGCGCCGCCGCTGCACCCAGGCCTCGAGCCGCACCCGCTGTCCGACGTCGGCCTTGCCGATCGTTCCCGCCCCCCGACGATTCATGGCTTTCTCGCCTCCTCGAGCCCCCGGCGCTCGCCGCTCTCCGTGAGGCGGTACTGCTCCTTGAGCGCCACGTAGCGGGCGCAGGTCTCGACGATGCGCTGCGACTCCAAGGCGGTGAGCGGGCGCACCACCCGCGCCGGCACTCCCAGCGCCAGGTGACCGGCGGTCACGCGGTGCCCCGGCGCCACCACCGCTCCCGCGCCGACCTGCGCTCCCGCCTCGACCACCGCCCCGTCGAGCACGCGCGCGCCGATGCCGATCAAGGCGCCGTCCTCGACGGTGCAGCCGTGCAGCACCGCCTGGTGACCGATCACCACGCCGGCGCCGACGACCAGCGGATGGGTCAGGTGGGCGACGTGCAGCACCGCGCCGTCCTGGACGTTGGTACGCGCTCCGATCCGGATCCAGTTCACGTCGCCGCGCGCCGCGGTGTGGAACCAGAAAGAGGCGTCCTCGCCGACCTCGACGTCGCCCACCAGTTGCGCATCGGGAGCCAGGAAGACGCGGGCGCCGAGGGCGGGCCACCGCCCCTCGTAGGCGTGCACGGGCATCGTCGCGGCTACTTCTTCGGCAGCACCGACAGGATCACGCGCTGGTAGCTGGGCAGCTGGCGCTCGAACTCGGCGCGCGGCCCCGAGAACATGAAGTCGAGGCTGTTCTTGCCGAGCGGCATCTTGAGCACCAGCGTGCTGCGCGCCTGATCGCCGGTGCCGCTGTCCATCCGCACCAGCACCCCGCGCACGCCGCCGACCTCGCGCACCTCCAGCACCGGCGCCGACCAGCCGTCGGCAGCGCTCTTCTGCTTGATGCTGGCAACCACCGACTCGGGATCGAGCACCGTCACGGGGCTGGTGCGGATGTAGACCAGATGCGTATCGGTCTCCGGATCGCCGGCCGCGGGCGGTCCCAGGAACACGCCCGGCACATTCTTGGACGACTGCACCTGCCAACCGGCCGGGATCTCGAGGGAATAAGGGTAGGGCTTGCCCTCGGGTGACGGGATGTCGATGCGGTGGGACGCCGGCGGAGTGCCGGCAGGTCCGCCGCTTCCCGTAGCTCCGGCGGCCCGGGCGGCGCCGGCAGTGGCGGCGGCGCCGGCGGCGCCGGAGACGGGGGCGACCGGCGCCAGGAGCAGCAGCGTCGATGTCATGGCCAACAAGCGGTAGGGATTCATCATGCACCTCGCGACCGGCAGCAATGCGGCGCAGAGCATGGCATAAAATCCGGCGGCCGGGAAAGTCGCCGGCCCGCCGTCGGGCCGCATCCAGAACCTCGAGAGCATGCCCGTCGCCGAGCCCAGTCCCGATCGCGCCCTCCCGCTGCCGGCGCCGGGCGGGGCGCCGGCAGCGGCGATAGACGTGGTGATCCCGGCTCTCGACGAGGAGCGTTCGCTGCCGCTGGTGCTGGCCGACCTGCCGCACCCGCCGGTGCGCCGGGTGGTGGTGGCGGACAACGGCTCGTCCGACGGCACCGCGCGCGTCGCCGCGGCCGGCGGCGCCGTGGTGGTGGCGGCGCACCGCCGCGGCTACGGCAGCGCCTGCCTCGCCGCGCTCGACCACCTGCGCCGCAACCAGCCGCCGGAGGTCGTGGTGTTCATCGACGCCGACTATTCCGATCATCCGGAGGAGCTGCCGCGGCTGGTCGCGCCGCTGCTGGCCGGCGACGCCGACGTGGTCATCGGCTCGCGGATCCTGGGGCGGCGCGAGCGCGGGGCGCTGCTGCCGCAGGCGCGGGCCGGCAATCTGGTCGCCTGCGCCTTGATCCGCCTCCTCTACGGCCATCGCTACACCGACCTTGGCCCGTTTCGCGCCGCCAGCTGGCGGGCGCTCGAGCTCCTCGGCATGTCCGACCCCGATTTCGGGTGGACGGCCGAGATGCAGGTCAAGGCCTTGCGCCGCGGGCTGCGGGTGATGGAGGTGCCGGTGTCGTACCGCCGCCGCGTCGGGGTCTCGAAGATCACCGGCACCTTGGGCGGCACGATCCGGGCAGGCTATAAGATCCTCTGGACGGTGCTGCGCCATTCCATGGGGCCGCGGGGAGCGCCATGAGCGAGCCGGTTCGTTGTGCGACCGAGATCGAGGTCCGCTATGCCGAGACCGACCAGATGGGGGTCGTCCACCATGCCAACTACGTGGTCTGGTTCGAGCTCGCCCGCACCCACCTGTGCGCCATGTCGGGCTTCACCTACGCCGAGATCGAGCGCCTGGGCTACCTGCTGATGGTCACCGGCGTCGAGTTGCGTTACCGCCGTCCCGCCCGCTACGGGGACACGGTGCGGGTGATCTGCTGGGGCGATCGCCTGGCCAGCCGCGGCGTCCACTTCGCCTACGAGGTGCGCCGGGGTGACGAGCTGCTCGCCCGCGGGCGCACCGAGCACATCTGGATCGAGGGCAGGAGCGGCCGCCCGTGCCGGATGCCCGAGCAGCTCCGCGCCCCCTTCGAGCGCCTCGCCGGCCACCCTGCGGCAGCCACCGAGACCTGAGGCCCGGCCTCGGGGGTGCGAGCCGCCGCCGCGAAGTCCAAGGCGGCTGCGAGCAGCGTACACTGGTCTGGAGCCGCCGCCGCCGGGGGCGGACGGCAAGAAAGGACCATCATGAAGAAAGCCCTGTTCATCCTGACCGGTCTGGCGCTGGCGGTAGCCTGCATCGCGGTCATTGCCGTGAACCAGCCCGCCGCGGAGGCCGCACCGCCGGCGGCAGCGAAAGGAGCAGCCGTGACCGTCATCGACATCCCTGGCAACACCCTGCTCGAACCGGGCGTCGCGCACGTCGTCAAGACCGACGCCGAGTGGAAGAAGATCCTGAGCCCCGAGGCCTACTACATCACCCGCGAGAAGGGCACCGAGCGTGCTTTCACCGGCGCCTACGATCACAACAAGGCAGCCGGCTGGTACGTCTGCATTGCCTGCGGCAACCCGCTGTTCAGCTCGGACGCCAAGTTCGACTCCCACACCGGCTGGCCCAGCTTCTGGAAGCCGCTCGACCCCAAGCTAAGCGTCCACACGGAGACCGACCGGTCCCTGTTCATGGTCCGCAACGAGGTGCTCTGCGCCCGCTGCGACTCCCATCTCGGCCACGTCTTCGACGACGGCCCGCCGCCCACGCACCTGCGCTACTGCATGAACTCGGCAGCTCTCCGCTTCCTCCCCAAGCAGTAGCAGCGGCGGGTTCCCCCGCTACCGTCGTCAGAGGCGCCGCGAACGCGGCGCCGCCGCCCCCTGTCACCCTTCGTCTCCCGTTTGCGCTCTTTCTAATAAGAGCTCCCCAACCGAGGTGTGCCAGAAGTGATAAAATAAAGGCGATCAGCTTCCCAAAAAAAGGAGACCGTCCATGACGAAACGGGATCGGGTCGAAGTGTCGTTGCGGCTCTCGCTCGCGCGGCTCCCCAGGATCCTCGCACTGGCCTTGGCCTTCGGCGCCTGTGCCGTGCTGGCAGCGCCCGCCGCTCAGGCGGCCATCGAAGGCGGCAGCGGGTCCGGCCAGGGCAGACCCTCGCCCGCCGCGACCGCCTTCACCGTCGCCTTTCCCCAGCCCCGCGGCGCAGAGGTCGCCGTGCAGCCAAACGCCGCCGCCGGGCCGATGCTCCCCATGGAGGCCCGGCCGGACAATGCCTCGACCGGCTTCTTCCTGGGTGGCAGCGTCACCGCAAACTGGGGAGCCTCCGGGATCAGGATGCAGGTCGGCTCCGTCCAGAACCAGAGCGGCAATACCTCGGGGAACCTGCGGCTGGAGCTGTGGGCCACCACCACGGCTCCAGTCTTCGGCAACGCCATCACCTTCTTCCGACTTGGACCGAACCATGACCTGGGCACCCTTCAGAGCGGCTTCCAGTTCACCAACGTGGATACCGGGCTGGTGGGCCCCTACACGCCGCCGCCAAACGGCTGCTACTTCGTCACCGTGGCCCTGACCGAGTTCAATGGCAGCCAATACGTCTACGTCGACCTGGTCACCTTCACCTCCGGCGGCGTGGCCGACCCCGGCGGTTCCGGTTTCGACCTCTTCGGCTTCGGCGTCTCCAATGGCAGCTGTGCCGGCTCGACCGGCAGCTGCACGCGCACCGCGACCACCGCCTGCCTGGATGGCGGCCGCTTCCAGGTCCGGGTCTCCTACGTCAACTCGCAGAGCAGCGGCAACGGCACGGTGATGAGCTTCAACGGCACCCGCGCCGAGAGCGACGAGTCGGCGTTCCTCTACTTCACCGACCCGAGCAACTTCGAGATGGGACTCAAGATCTTGAACGCCTGTGGCTTCAGCTCCCACTTCTGGGTGTTCATCGGCGGCTTGACCAACCAGGGGTGGACGGTGAGCATCGTGGACACCTCGAACGGCAACAGCTTCAGCTACCACAACGCCAATGGCCACCTGACCTCGACGACCGCCGACACCAACGGCGGCCCGCCCTGCCCCTAGCGGGCTGAGCGGCCAGACCTCGACATAGCGGCATCCTCGCCCACCAAGGGCGAGGATGCCGCGGCCGTCCTTTCACCGTAGATCTTCCGACCGGCGCCACGAGATTCCCTGCCCTGCGAGGCGGCGGCGACCGCCTTGGCGTCGGCGATCTGTCGCTGCCCACGCGACGTCAACCCCGCATGAACATGCTCTGGCGGGGGCAGAAGGCCCCTGCCAGACTGCTCCTGTGACGCTGTACAAACAAATCCGATCAACCAGTCCTCCTGCTCCCTCCAGAAAAGGAACTCCATGTCCAACCGGAATCTGAACTTGGCGGCGCCGCGCCTGCCGGCGGCAAAGCGCCGCTTCGCCCTGCGAATCGCCGCCGCCGCCGTCGTCGCCGCCTGCTGCACGCTGGCCCCGCTGGCCGCGCGCGCTGAAATTGCCGACGGCGGCACCGTGACCGGCCGCGCCAGGCCGCGAGCCGCCACCACGGAGCTGCGGATCGCATCGCCCCAGCCTCCCGGCCAGGATGTCGCGCAGCAACCGCTGCCCACTCTTGGCGCCCCCAGGGAGATCCGGCCAAGCAATGCCTCGACCGGGCTCAACATGGGGGGAAATGTCAGCGCTTCCTGGTCATCCGCCGGCATCCAGATCCAGGTCGACTCCGTGTCCAACGACAACTCGGACGGCACGTCGGGAACGCTGCGCCTCGAGCTGTGGGCCACGACGACTCCGCCGGTCTTCGGCAACGACGTCACCTACAACGCGCTCGGACCAGCCTATGTGCTGGGCACCCTGGACGCGGGCTCCCAGTTCAGCAACGTGGACTCCGGCCTGATGACGCCCTACACGCCGCCGCCGGACGGCTGCTACTTCCTGACCGTCGCGCTCGAGGAGTTCGATGGAACCCAATACAACTACGTCGATCTGGTCACCTTCGCATCCGGCGCCGACGGCGTGCCCGACCCCGGCGGCTCGGGTTTCTATCTCTATCCTTTCGGCGTCCCCTTGGGAAGCTGCTCCGGCTCGAGCGCCAACTGCACCCGCGACGCGGCCACCGCCTGCCTGGTGAACGGCCGCTTCAAGGTTACTGCCTCCTATGCCAACGCCAGCGCCCATGGCTCCGGCACGGTCATGACCTTCGGCGGCAAGCGCGCCGAGAGCGACCGGTCGGTGTTCCTCTCTTTCACCGACCCGAGCAATTTCGAGTTGGGGCTGAAGATCCTGCCGGCCTGCGGTGTCAACCACCACTACTGGGTGTACATCGGCGGCGTGACGAACCAGGGCTGGACGGTGAACATCGAAGACACTTCCAACGGGCACACCAAGACCTATTCGAACAAGGTGAACCATCTGACGTCGACGACCGCCGACATCAGGGCCCTGGCTTGCCCCTAGCAAGCTCGGCGAGCGTCACCGCCACGGGAAGCTTCAAGGCGCCGCGCAGGCGGCGCCGCCCAATCAATCGCCGCGGGCGGCGCCGCCCAATCAATCGCCGCGCAGGCGGCGCCGCCCCAATCAATCGCCGCAAGCGGCGCCGCCCAAATCAACCGCCGCGCAAGCGGCGCCGCCGTCTCCATCAAGCCGCCACGCGTGCCGCGCCACCCTGGCGCCAACCTTGCACCATCTCCTGTCAGGCACGGCTGCCCGACTGGCCTGGCGCACCGCGAAGGCCTTTTCACCTTGTCCATTCCACCGAGGAGACCCCGCATGTCAAAGCGCGCTCTGTCGCTACGGAACAGGCTCCAGAGGTTCAGTACGAGCGTCGCCGTGCTCGCGGCTTGCGGACTGCTGGTGGCGGCAACCGCCGCCGCCTCGGCTCCCGCCGGCGGCAGCGGCGGTTTCGTCGCGAGCAGCGCGGGGACCGCGGCCCACGCCGCGGCCGTGGTGCGGCAGCCGCATCTCTCCGGCGCACCCGTCGCCGCTCCGGGCTTCGAGTCCGCTCTTGCACGGCCTGCACAGCCGCAAGGCGCCTCGACCGGTTTGTTCATCCTCGGCGACGTCAGCGCCACATGGGGATCCGGGCGGGCGGACATGATGGCCCGGTTGATCTTCAACTTCCGCCCGAGCGGCACCTCGGGCAATCTGACGCTTCACCTCGTCGCCACCACCTCGCCGCCGCCCGAGGGAGCGTTCAGCGGCTTCGACATGGCCAGCGTCAGTCTCGGCACTCTGTCTGCCAACTCCGAATTCGAATTCGTCGATTCGGGCGAAGTCAATTTCGTGCCGCCCGGCACCCCCGGCTGCTATTACGTGTCGCTCGTGCTCGAAGAGAACGGCGGCGTGGCTGACGTCCGCACCTTCCCGTCCGGCGGCACGCCCCAGAACACGAGTTACTCGGTCTTCCCCTTCGGCGGCGCCACCTGCCCCGCCGCCACGAGCTGCACCCGTACCGGCGGCAGCGCCTGCCTGGTGGGGGGCCGCTTCCAGGTGACCGCCGCCTATGACAACGCCGTGACGGGCGCCGGCGCCGCCCAGGTGCTGAGCTTCAATTCCACCCGGGCGGAGAGCAACGAGTCGGTGTTCTACTATTTCACCGATCCCAGCAACTTCGAGCTGGGAGTCAAAGTCCTCGATGCGTGTTCCTTCTCCTCCAGCTTCTGGGTGTTCATCGGCGGCCTGACCGTCCAGGAATGGAGCGTCACCGTCCTCGACACTCAGACCGGACACAAGAAGACCTATGGGAACACCTTCAACGTCGTCACGGTGACCGTCACCGACACCGCCGCCCTGCCCTGCCCGTAAGGCTCACGGCCCGGGGCCGCCCGAGCGGCGCCGCTCGATAAGCCGGCCGCCTCAGTAGCACCGCGCCGCCTCGAGGCACCGCGCGAGCAGTGCCGCCTGATCAAGTCCGCCGCGCCAGCGCCGCCGCCCGAGCCAGCCCGCCGCGCCAGCGGTGCCGGCCGATCAAAGCCCGCCGCGTCAGCGGCCCCGCCCCTGGCGCCAACTTTGCAGCGACTCCACGCCGGCATGGGTCGTGCGGAACGGCTGCCCCTCTCAGCGGCCGTGCCCGCGAGCTCTGTCAAGCTTTTCTTTCCACCAAGGAGACCTCAGATGTCCAAGCGCGCTCTGTCAGTCGGCATGAGGCTTCGGAAGTTCATCACGAGCGTCGCAACGCTATCGGTTTGCGGTCTGCTGGCGGCGGCGACCGCCGCCCAGGCGGCATCCTTCGACGGCAGCGGCGGTTTCTCCCCGGGCAGCACCGGCACCGCGGCCCACGCCGTTGCCGCGGTGGTGCAGCCCCATGTTTCCGCCGCGCCCATCGTCGCTCCGGGCTTCGCTTCAGCTTTCGCATCCCAGCCACGGCCGCTCGACGGCTCGACCGGTTTGTTCATCGGCGGCAACGTCAGCGCCACCTGGGGATCGGGTGTGGCGGACATGAGGGCCTCGTTCATTGCCAATGAACGCGCCAGCGGCACTTCGGGCGACCTGACGCTCCATCTCGTCGCCACCAGCTCGCCGCCGCCCGTCGGATCGTTCAGCGGCTTCGAACTGGCCAGCGTCAATCTCGGCACCCTCCCCGCCGGCTCCGAGTTCGCCAACTTCGATTCCGGCACGGTCCCCTTTGCGCCGCCCGGCACCCCCGGGTGCTACTACGTGTCGCTCGTGCTCGAGGAGAACGGCAGCGTGACGGACGTCCGCACCTTCCCGGCCGGCGGCACCTACGAGAACACGGGCTACTCGATCTTCCCCTTCGGCGGCGCCACCTGCCCGGCAGCCACGAGCTGCACCAGGACCTCCGGCGGCGCCTGCCTGGTCGGAGCACGCTTCCAGGTGACCGCCACCTATGACAACACCGTGACGGGCGCCGGCGTCGGCCAGGTGTTGAGCTTCAGCGGCACCCGGGCGGAGAGCAACGAGTCGGTGTTCTACTACTTCACCGATTCCAGCAACTTCGAGCTGGGAGTCAAGGTCCTCAATGCCTGCTCCTTCTCGAACCACTTCTGGGTATTCATCGGCGGCCTGACCAACCAGGGATGGAACGTCAACGTCCTCGACACCCAGACCGGGCACCAGAAGACCTATGGCAACACTCTCGGCGTCACCACGGTGACCGTGACCGACACGGCAGCTCTGCCCTGTCCTTAGTAGTGCTGCGTTCTCAGGCTCGCCGCCGGCTCCGGCAGCCCGGCGCCGGCGGCGAGTCCTGCAGCGGCGCCCTCGCCCACCGGCGGCGAGGGCGTCGCCGCCGGCTCAGCGGTAGATCTCGAGGCCGCCGCGCCTGAACTCCTCGGACTTCTCGGCGAGACCGGCCGCCACCGCTTCGTCGGCGGCGAGCTGCTGCTCGGCGGCGTAGCGGCGGACATCCTCGGTGATCTTCATCGAGCAGAAATGCGGCCCGCACATCGAGCAGAAGTGGGCGAGCTTGGCGGCCTCGGCGGGCAGCGTCTCGTCGTGGAAGGCGCGCGCGGTCTCGGG
>DASZHY010000502.1:0-10819 GCA_035949675.1 Thermoanaerobaculia bacterium | reverse complement strand
ACCAGGTCGCGGAGGGTGTGGATGTTGGCGTTCTTCAGCGAGTTGGCCGAGCGCACCGAGAGGTCGAGCTCGTCGATCTGCTTGGCGAGCAGAGCGTCCAGGCCGGCCAGCTCCTCGCTGACCTCGCCGCCGTCATGACGCAGCCCTTCCTCGCTCTGGATGAAGATCCCGAGGTGCTCCTTGAGCAGCGTCGCGGCGAGCGAAACCGACTGCTCGGGGCTCACCGTGCCGTTGGTCCATACCTCGAGGATCAGCCGCTCGTAGTCGGTGGTCTGGCCGAGGCGGGCCGCCTCGACGCGGTAGTTGACCCGCCGCACCGGGCTGTGGGCCGAGTCGACCGGCACCCAGCCGATGCCCATCGACTCGTCGAAGTTGCGGTCGGCCGCAACGTAGCCGCGGCCGCGCTTGACCAGCGCCTGCAGCTTGAGCCGTCCCTCTTCGTTGAGCGTGGCGATGTGCACCGACGGGTCGATGATCTCGATCTGCGGGTCTTCGGTCATCTGGCCGGCGCTGACCGTGCCCGGCCCGTTGACGTCGATGGTCAGCACCTTCGCCTCTTCCGAGTGCAGCCGGATCGGGATCTGCTTCAAGTTGAGGATGATGTCGGTGACGTCCTCCTGCACACCGGGGATCGAGGAGAACTCGTGCAGCACCCCCTCGATGTGCACCGCGGTGATCGCCGCGCCCTCGATCGACGACAGCAGGCAGCGGCGCAGGGCGTTGCCGATGGTGGTGGCGAAGCCCCGCTCGAAGGGCTGGGCGGTGAAGCGGCCGTAGACCGCGGTCAGCGACTCGCTATCGACTTCAACGCGCTTGGGGCGCTGGAAACCTTTCCAAAGCATATGGACTCCTTGAATTCCGCATCCTGATTTAGCGGCTGTACAGCTCGACGATCAGCTGCTCCTGGATCGGCAGCTTGATGTCCTCCCGCGTCGGCAGGCGGATGACTTTGCCGGTTACGTTCTCGGCGTCCAGGTCCAACCAGTCCGGGACGCCGCGGCCGCGGGCCGTCTCGACGCTCGACCGGATGAAGGCGTTCTTGCGGCTGGCCTCCTTGACCGCCACGACCTGACCGGCTTTCACCTGGTAGGAAGGGATGGTGATCTTGCGGCCGTCGACCAGCACGTGGCCGTGGCGCACGAACTGGCGCGCCTGGGCCCGCGACGCCGCGAAGCCGAGGCTGTAGGAGACGTTGTCCAGCCGCCGCTCGAGCGTCACCAGCAGGTTCTCGCCGGTGATCCCCTTGCGCCGGTCGGCCTCCGCGAAGTAGGTGCGGAACTGCGCCTCGAGCACGCCGTAGATGCGCTTGACCTTCTGCTTCTCGCGCAGCTGCAGGCCGTAGCCCAGCGTGCGGCGGCCGCGGCGCGTGCCGTGCTGGCCGGGCGGGAAGTTGCGGCGCTCCACCGCGCATTTCTCCTTGAAGCAGCGGTCGCCCTTCAAGAACAGCTTCATCCGCTCGCGCCGGCAGAGGCGGCAAACGGGTCCTGAGTATCTGGCCACTGTGGTTCTCCCTTGAAACGTCCTCTCCCCGACGCTACGGGGACTTCACCAATCGGCGCTCACGCCGGCGCGCTCGCTCTGATCGAGCGTTCGCGCTGGCGCATTCGCATTCGATCAGGCGCTCGGGCTGACGCCCTCGCCTTAGGAAGACGCCCGGCGAACGCCCCGGCACACCCGGGGCCCGAAGCTCGGCCGGTTCTTCTCGCAGTACCTTCTGGCGGCGGCACGAGGCCGCGCCCAGTCACCTCGACCCGCTAGACCCGCCGCCGCTTGCGCGGCCGGCAGCCGTTGTGCGGGATGGGTGTCACGTCCTTGATCGACTTGACGTCGATCCCCGCCGCTTGCAGGGCGCGGATGGCCGACTCGCGGCCGGCGCCCGGACCCTTGACCATCACGTCGACCGATCGCAGGCCGACGTCCTTGGCATTGTTGCCGGCGGCCTGCGCCGCGACCTGGGCAGCGAAGGGCGTGCCCTTGCGCGAGCCCTTGAAACCGATGCGCCCGGCCGACGACCACGAGACGATCTTGCCCTCGGGATCGGCGATCGAGATGATGGTGTTGTTGAACGTCGCCTGGATGTGCGCCACCCCGTGCGGGACCAGCCGCCGGTCCTTCTTCTTGGCGCCCTTGCGCTCTTTCTTGCCCTCGACTTTGGCCATCTGGCTCCCTCACGGCCCTACTTCTTGGCCGCCTTCTTCTTGCCCGCCACGGCGCCGCGCCGCGGCCCCTTGCGCGTACGGGCGTTGGTCTGCGTGCGCTGGCCCCGGACCGGCAGCCCCTTGCGATGGCGCACCCCGCGATAGCAGCCGATCTCCATCAGCCGCTTGATGTTCTGGCTGACTTCCTTGCGCAGGTCGCCCTCGACCCGGCCCTCGTCCGTGATCACCTTGCGGATGCGCCGCGCCTCGTCCTCGGTGAGCTCCTTGACACGGGTGGTCGCCGGCACGTCCGCCTTCGCCAGGATGTCCTGCGAGCGCGACCGGCCGATGCCATAGATATAGGTGAGACCGATCCAGACCTGCTTGTTCTGAGGCAGGTCGACGCCTGCGATGCGTGCCATAGACGACCCCTATCCCTGACGCTGTTTGTGCTTCGGGTTCTCGCAAATCACCCGCACCACGCCGCGGCGGCGGACGATCTTGCATTTCGGGCAGATCCGTTTCACCGATGAACGAACTTTCATGACGCCACTTCCTTTCCCATGCTCCTGGATCGAACCACTCGCCGAGGCCAGGCTCACTTCAGCCGGTAGACGATCCGTCCCCGGTTGAGGTCGTAAGGCGACAGCTCCACCAGCACGCGGTCGCCGGGCAGGATGCGGATGAAGTGTTTGCGCATCTTCCCCGAGATGTGTGCCAGCACCTGATGCTTGTTGTTGTCGAGCTCGACCCGGAACATGGCGTTCGGGAGCGGCTCGACCACCGTCGCTTCGACCTCGATGGCCTCTTCTTTCTTCGACATTTGGCTCGTTCTCGATCCTCCCGTTGCCCGGCGCTAGACCTGGATCCCCAGCACCCGCGCTCCCTGATCGGTGACCGCCACCGAGTACTCGAAGTGCGCCGAGCGCGACCCGTCCTGGGTGCGCGCCGTCCAGCCATCCGGGTCCACCTTGACCGCCGCGGTGCCGGCGTTGACCATCGGCTCGATCGCCAGCACCAGACCCGGCCGCAGCTTCGGCCCCTTGCCCGGCTCGCCGAAGTTGGGCACCTGCGGGTCCTCGTGCATCGAGGTGCCGATGCCGTGGCCCGAGAACTCCCTCACCACCGAGAAGCCGTGGCTCTCGGCGTGGCGCTGCACCGCGTGACCGATGTCCGACAGCCGCGCTCCCGGCCGCACCTGCTCGACCGCCAGCAGCAACGCCTCGCGCGTCACCTGCAGGAGCTTGCGCGACCCCTCGTCGATGCCGCCGACCGCGAAGGTCCGCGCCGCATCGCCGTAGTAGCCCTTGTAGACCACGCCGCAGTCGATCCCGGCGATGTCCCCCTCCCGCAGCGGCACGTCGTTCGGGATGCCGTGGACGATCACGTCGTTGACCGAGATGCAGAGCGACGCCGGGTAGCCGCGGTAGTGCAGGAACGCCGGCACCGCGCCGGCGGCGCGGATCACCTTCTCGGCGTGCCGGTTGAGCTCGCGCGGCGTGACCCCCGGGACGATCATCCGCTCCATCTCGTGGAGCACCTGGTGGACGATGCGGTTTGCCGCGTCCATCAGGTCGATCTCGCCTTTGGTCTTCAGCACTGTCATGATGGCCGCGCCTCGAGGGCCTCCAGCAACCGGCAGCCCACCTCCTCGACCGGACGATGGCCATCGATCTCCCGCAAGAGGCCGAGCCGCCTATAATAACCGATCAGGGGCTCAGTTTTTTCCCGGTACACCCGCAATCTCTCCCGGATGACCTCCTCGCGGTCGTCGGAACGGCCACGCGCCAGGCCCCGCCGCACCAGCTGCTCCTCCGGCACGGTGATCAACAGCACAACGTCCAGCGGTGTTCCCGCCACCTCCAGGATGCCGGCCAGCGTCTCGGCCTGAGCCAGGGTTCGCGGGTACCCGTCGAGCACGAAGCCCGTCGCGTCTGCCTGGCGCAAGCGCTCCCTGACCACCTCGGCCATGGTGGCGTCGTCCACCAACCCGCCCGAGTCCATGATCGCCTTGACCCGCATGCCCAAAGGCGTCCCCGAGTCGGCCTCTCGGCGCAGCATGTCGCCGGTCGAGACGGCCGGCGCCCCGAGGCGGGAGGACAGCATCGCCGCCTGGGTGCCCTTCCCGGCATTGGGCGGCCCGAGCATAACCACCCGCCTACCCCCTCCTGCCACGGATCCTGCTCCGTTTCATGAAGCCTTCGTAGTTGCGCATCACCAGCTGGCTCTCGACCTGCTGGATGGTGTCCATGGCGACGCCAACGACGATCAGCAGCGAGGTGCCGCCGAAGTAGAAGCTGATCCCCATGCCTTCCTTGAACCAGTCGGGGAAGTAGGGGTCGAGCCGCGCCCCGAGCCAGGGGATGCCGGCGATGTGGAAGCCGGTGAGCAGGAACTCCGGCAGCAGGCAGACCGCTGCCAGGTAGAGCGACCCGACCAGGGTGATGCGGGTCAGGATGCGATCGATGTACTCGGCGGTGCGCTTGCCCGGACGGATGCCCGGGATGAAGCCGCCGTATTTGCGCATGTTGTCCGCGACGTCGGACGGGTTGAAGATGATCGAGATGTAGAAGTACGAGAAGAAGACGATCGCCACCGTCTGCAGCAGGTAGTAGATCGGCTGCCCGTACTTGATGTAGTTGGCCGTTTCCTGCACCCACTGGGAGTTGGGCGCCATGCTGGCGAGCACCGTCGGGATGGTGACGACCGACCCGGCAAAGATCACCGGGATGACGCCGCCGGTGTTGACCCGCAGCGGCAGGTAGGTGCTCTGGCCGCCGTACACTTTGCGCCCGATCACGCGCTTGGCGTACTGGATGGGGATGCGTCGCTGCGCCCGCTCCATGTAGACGATGAAGGCGACCACCGCCACCATGAAGATCACCAGCGGCACGATCTTCAGCAGATCCAGGTTGCCGCGCTGCAGGCCGTTGAGGGTGTTCGCGATGGCCGGCACGAAGCCGACCACGATGCCGGCGAAGATGATCAGTGAGATGCCGTTGCCGATGCCGCGCTCGCTGATCTGCTCGCCCAGCCACATGACGAAGGCGGTGCCGGTGGTCAGGGTGATCACCGTCATGGCGACGAAGCCCCAGCCGACACGGTCCGGGGGGACCAGCGGCTGGCCTGCCTGCGTCGTCATCTTCTCGAGGTAGAAGGCGATGCCGCTGCCCTGGATGATCGAGATGACGACGGTGCCGTAGCGCGTGTACTGGGTGATCTTCTTGCGCCCCAGCTCGCCTTCCTTCGACAGCTTCTCGAGGTACGGCCACACTACCGTCAGCAGCTGCAGGATGATCGAGGCGGTGATGTAGGGCATGATGCCCAGCGAGAAGATCGCGATTCGCCGCAGGCTGCCGCCGGTGAAGGTGTTGATGAAGCCCAGGAAGGAGTCGGCCTGCTGGTTCATGAACGTGAGCAGCGCCGCCGGGTCGATGCCCGGCGTCGGGATGGCGCAGCCGATGCGGTAGACCGCCAGCAGGCCGAAGGTGAACAGGACCCGCTTGCGCAGCTCAGGGATCGCGAAGATGTTGCGGAAGCTCTCGATCACGCTTGCAGCTCCTCACAGCTGCCGCCCGCCGCCTCGATCTTGGCGCGGGCGGACTTGCTGAAGCGATGGGCCTTGATCTTGTATGCCCGGCCGACCTCGCCCACTCCCAGCACCTTGACCGGCCGTCCCGAACGGGCCAGGCCACGGGCGACCAGGACCTCGGGCGTGACCTCGTTCGCGGGCATGGCGGCGGGGTCCAGCTTCTCGAGCTGGGACAGGTTGACCACCGTGTACTCGGTGCGAAAGATGTTGGTGAAGCCGCGCTTCGGCACCCGCCGCACCAGCGGCATCTGGCCGCCCTCGAAGCCCGCCCGGTGCGTGTGCCCGGAACGCGACTTCTGCCCCTTCTCGCCGCGGCCGGCGGTCTTGCCGGTGCCCGACCCCGGGCCGCGCCCCAGCCGCTTGCGGGCGTGCTTGCTTCCCTTGGCCGGCGATAGCTCGTGCAGCTTCATGGCTTCTCCTCGACAATCTCCAGCAGGTACCCGATCTTGGTCACCGCGCCGCGGACCGCCGGCGTATCGGGGCGCACCACCTCGTCACGGATCCGGCGCAGGCCCAGCCCGCGCAGCACCTCGCGGTGCGGGCGCCGGGTGCCGATCGTGCTGCGCACCTGGCGGATCCGGATCGTCTTCTGAACCTTCTCGGCTTCCTTTTTGCTCGCCATCTCGCCTTCTCCTCGCAAGCCCCTGGTTACCTCGTCGCCCTGCTACTCCTTGCTAGTGTCGGACGCCGCTGACGACGAACCGGGATCCGGCTGCTCGCTGCCGGCGCCGGCTGCGGCAGGGGCGGCGGAGGCGGACTCGGCGGCCGGGGACGGGGCCGGGGACGGGCTGGCTGCTGCTGCCGGCTCGGCGGCGGGCCCAGAAGCGGCGGCAGCGGCAGGCTCCGTGGCCGCCGGGGCGCTCGCGCCGGCTGGCGGCCTGGCCCCTCGGGCCGCACCCCGTCCCCCTTCCCCTCCCCGCTCGCGCTCGCCGCGCCGCGCTCCCGCCGGTGGGCCGGGCCGGCGAGCCCGCGCCGCGGCCGCTGCACGTCCAGAGCCAGCCGCGCCAGGCGATCCCTGGGAGTCACCGCCCTCGGCGAGCGGCGGCAAGCCGCGCAGGCGGCGCACGTCGTCCTCGTGGCGCAGGCTGAGCAGCGCGTGGAAGGTCGCCTTCACCACGTTGTGCGGATTGGTCGAGCCCAGCGACTTGGTCAGGATGTCCTGGATACCGGCCGTCTCGAGCACCGCCCGCACCGGGCCGCCGGCGATGACGCCGGTGCCTTCGGAGGCCGGCTTCAACAGCACCCGGCCGGCGCCGAAGACGCCGATCGTCTCGTGCGGGATCGAGGTGCCCTTGATCGGCACCTGCACCATGTTGCGCTTGGCGATCTCGATCCCCTTGCGGATGGCCATGGGGACCTCCTTCGCCTTGCCGGCGCCGTAGCCGACGCGGCCGTTGCCGTCACCGATCACCACCAGCGCCGAGAAGGAGAAGTTCTTGCCTCCCTTGACGACTTTGGTGACGCGATTGATGTGGACGACCTGCTCGAAAAACTCGCTCTCGCGCTCGAATTCCCTGGCCAAGCTCGTCTCCTTCGTGTGCCCCGCGACGCCGGCTGCCGGTGACTGACGGCGACATTCGCCGCCGTGCCCCAGCGTCAGCAGGTCACTAGAATTGCAAACCCTTCCCGCGGGCGGCCTCGGCCAACGCCTTGACGTTGCCGTGGTAGATGTAGCCCCCACGGTCGAAGACCACCCTCTCGATGCCGCGCTCGCGGGCCCGCTCCGCCACCAGCTCGCCCACCAGCTTTGCCGCTTCCCGGCTGGCCGCCGACTTGGAGAGCTGGCTGCGCACCGCCGGATCGGCCGACGCGGCGGACGCCAAGGTGACGCCAAGCGTGTCGTCGATCACCTGGGCGTAGATGTAACGCAGGCTCTTGTATACCGACAGCCGCGGCCGCTCGCCGGTGCCGTGCACCCGCGTCCGCACCCGCAGGTGGGCGCGCTCGCGGCGCTCCCGCTTCTGCTTCATCCGTTTGGTCACGTGGTCGCTCATCGCGCGGCTCCTCGCTTGCCCACTACTTGCCGCCGGCCTTGCCGACCTTGCGGCGCAGCACCTCGTTGGTGTACTTGATGCCCTTGCCCTTGTAGGGATCGGGCTTGCGCAGCCGCCTGATCTCGGCCGCCACCTGGCCGACCTGCTGGCGGTCGGCGCCGGTCACCGTCAGCCGGTTGACCTTGGCCTCGATCTCGATCTTGATCCCCGGCGGGATGGCGAAGATGACCGGATGGGAGTAGCCGAGCGCGAACTGCACGGCGTTGCCCTTGACCTCGGCGCGGTAGCCCACGCCGACGATGTCCAGCTGCTTCGTAAAGCCCGCCGACACCCCCTGCACGGCGTTGGCGAGCAGCGCCCGCAGCAGGCCGTGCTTGGAACGCTCCGGACCGCTGTCGCCGCTGCGTGCCACCGTGACCTGCCCAGTACTGTCCACCGCCACCGGGAAGCCGTCGAACAGCTGCTGCTGGACCCGGCCCTTGGGACCCTCGGCGATGAACTCGCCGTCCTTCACCTCGACGCGCGTCCCCTTGGGGACCGCGATCGGCATCTTTCCAATCCGCGACATGGCTCGTCTCCTACCAGAGCTCGCACAGCAGCTCGCCGCCCAGCCGGCGCTCGCGCGCCTGGCGATCGGTCAGCAGTCCCTGCGACGTCGACACGATCCCGACCCCGAGGCCGTTGCGCACCGGCTGGATCTCGCCGGCCCGCCGGTAGACCCGGCGCCCCGGACGGCTGATCCGCGCCAGGTGGTTGATGGCCGGCGTGCCCTCGGGGCTATAGCGGAGGAAGATGCGGATGACGCCGACCGGCTCGCCCTCCGCCGGCTCGATCTGGCGCAGGTTCTTGATGAAGCCCTCCTCCTTGAGCAGCCGGACGACCTCGAGCTTGAGCTTCGAGCTCGGCACGTCGAGACGGTCGTGCTTCGACAGGTGGGCATTCCGGATCCGGGTCAGCAGATCCGAGATGGGGTCGGTCATGCTCATCAGTCTCTCTCCTAACACCTCGGGCCGGCGTTCATGGGGGCGGGCAGGGCGGGCTTACCAGCTTGCCTTGATGACCCCGGGAAGGTACCCCTGCAACGCCAGGTCCCGGAGATGGATGCGGCAGAGCCCGAACTTGCGGTAATAGCCGCGGGGGCGGCCGCAGATTCTACACCGGTTCCGGTGCCTGACCTCGAACTTGGGCTTCCTGATGTTCTTGGCGACTTTTGCGGTGGTGGCCACTGATGACTCCTTGCGTCCCGCTATCGTCCTGCGTCGGGGCGGGCGAATGGCATGCCGAGCTCGCGCAGCAGGTACAGGGCGCGCTCGTCGTTGCCGGCGGTGGTGACGATGGTGACGTTCATCCCCTTCGGACGCTCGACCTTGTTGTAGTCGATCTCGAGGAAGATCAGGTGGTCGCGGATGCCCATGGTGTAGTTGCCGCGGCCGTCGAAGCTCTTCGGCGACACGCCGCGGAAGTCGCGGACCCGCGGCAGCGCCACCGAGATGAAGCGGTCCAGGAAGTCCCACATGCGCGCGCCGCGCAGCGTCACGCGGCAGCCGATCGGCATGCCGGCGCGCAGCTTGAAGGCGGCGATCGACTTCTGGGCGCGGGTCACGGTCGGACGCTGGCCGGCCAGGGCCGCCATCTCCTCGACCGCGTCGTCGAGGATCTTGATGTTCTGGATCGCCTCGCCCATGCCCATGTTGAGCGAGATCCGCTCGAGGCGCGGCACCGCCATGGTGTTCTTGATGCCGAACTCCTGCTTGAGCTTGGGCACCACTTCGTCGAGGTAGCGGCGCCTGAGGCGTGGCACGTACGATGGTTTCTGTTGCCGCTTTATTCCCTCAGGGGGTTCAGGGGGGCCCGAGGGTGTCTGGGGAGTAGCCGGCGCGGCGCCGGCCTGAGCCTGCCCCGCCCCCGCCGCCACGGCAGCGCCCTTCTTGCCTGAGGCGGCGCCGCCGCCCTTGGCAGTGGCGGCGGCCGCTCCAGCGGCCGCGGACGGTGACTTCTTGGGCTTGCCCTTGCCGCCGGCGGTGTCCGCCGCCGGGGCCCCCGGGGCCCCGGGCTTCGATTCGCTGTTCTTCGCCATGCTGTCGGTCCTCGCGCCTTGCCTGCCCGCTAGTTGAAGTTGGCGCCGCAGTGCTTGCAAACCCGCACGCCACGCCCATCCTCCAGGCGCTTGCGCCCGATCCGCGTCGGCTCGCCGCATTCCGGGCAGATCACCTTGAGATTGGACACCTGGATCGGCGCCTCGCGCTCGAGGATGCCGCCCTGGATGGCTTTCTGTGGATTCGCCTTGGTGTGCCGCTTGATCATGTTCACGTGCTCGACGATCGCCCTGCCGCTGCTGGACAGCACGCGCAGCACGCGGCCGCGGGCGCCGCGGTTCTTGCCGGCGGTGACGAGCACCTGGTCGTTCTTCCGTAACTTGAGCTTCTCCATGTCTCTCTCCCGTGCCTCGCGCGTCAGATGACTTCCGGCGCCAGCGACACGATCTTCATGAAACGCCGCTCCCGCAGCTCGCGCGCCACTGGTCCGAAGACGCGGGTGCCGATCGGCTCGCCGGCGTCGTTGACCAGCACCGCCGAGTTGGTGTCGAAGCGGATGTAGCTGCCGTCCTTGCGCCGCTGCTCCTTGACGGTGCGCACGATCACCGCCTTGACCACCTGGCCCTTCTTGACGGTGCCGTCGGGCGCCGCCTCCTTGACCGAGGCCGTGATCACGTCGCCCAGCCGCCCGTACTGGCCGGCCGAGCCGCCGCGCAGGTGAATGCAGGCGATCTTCTTGGCCCCCGAGTTGTCTGCCACGTCGAGCAGTGTTCCCATCTGGATCATGGTCTCAGTTCCCCGGCCCTACTCGGCCCGCTTCAGGATCTCGCGCACCCGCCATCGCTTGCTCCGGGACAGGGGCCGGCTGGAGACGATCTCCACCAGGTCGCCCACCGCACAACGGTTCTCCGCGTCGTGGGCGGCGAACTTGCTGGTCTTCTTCATGTAGCGGTGATAAAGGCGGTGGGTGGCGGTGTTCTCGACGGTGACGATCACCGTTTTCTCCATCTTGTTGCTCACCACCTTGCCCACCTTCACCTGCACGCGGCGCGGCGCCGG
>DASZHY010000501.1:0-5857 GCA_035949675.1 Thermoanaerobaculia bacterium | reverse complement strand
ACTCCCTCACCCTCCTCCTCTGCACGCCGAGGGGCCCGCCACCGGCAGGGGGCGCCTTGGGCCTCCACCGTGACTCCAGCCCCACGGCAGTCCTCGCACCCTCAGCCAAGAAAAGGCGGGTCACGGTGGAGGCACGAGGCGCCCCCGTCAGATGCCATGCAGCCCCGCGTAGCCCTCGTCGTACGCCTCTCATCTCCTCATCTCCGCGCCGTCGTCGCCCGCGGGGCCCGCGGCGCGCCCTTCGTCGCCGCGCCGCCGGCGTTCGCGGCGCCGGTGATCACCGCGTCGCCCGGCCGCAGCTTGCCCTCGCGCAGCTCGGTGCTGACGTAGTCGGAGATCCCCACCTTGACCGCCACCGGCTCTACGCCCTCGCCGGCGCCTTGCCTCCACACCACCTGCCGGCCGCCCAGATGCGTGCTGTGGGCGGCCTCCGGGATGGCGAAGCGGCGGTAGAGCTCTTCGAGGTCGGCGGCAGGCAGATCCGGGGTGTAGGTCAGGGCGGCGTTGGGGATCTCGACCGCGCGATCGACGTGGCCGGTCGGGATGGTGACATAGGCGGTCTCGCCCGGCAGCAGCCGCTCCTCGGGGTTGTCGAAGTCGATCACGGTGTCGTAGGTGACGACGTTCTGCACGATGTAGGCGTTCAAGCGGATGGCGCTCACCCGGCCCTGGAACACCTCGTTGGGGAAGGCGTCCACCTGGAAGGTCGCCTCGCCGCCGACCCGGATGAAGCCGGTGTCCGACTCGTCGGTCTTGGCGTAGACCTGCATCCGCTTCAAGTCCTGGGCGATGGTGAACAGGTTCGGCGCCTGCAGCGACGCCGCCACCGACTGGCCGACGTCGACGCTGCGGGCCACCACCACGCCGTCGGTCGGCGACAGGATCGTGGTGTAGCGCCGATTGGCCGCCGCCTGCTGCAGCCCGCCGCGCATCGCGGCCACCTGGGCGCGGGCCTGCTCGACCTGGGCCAGCCCCTCGTTGTATTGCGCCCGCGCCTGGTTGACCTGCGCCCGGGCGGCGCGCGCCGCCGCCTCCGCCTGGGCGAACGTCGACTGGCTGAGATCGCGCTGATCGAGCGGGATCAGGCCGTCCTTGTAGAGGTCGCCGAGACGGCGGGCGTTGGCCCGCGAGTAGGCGAGGTCCGCCTCCATCTTGGCGACGTTCGCCAGGCCGGTCTCGATCGCCGCTTGCAGCGAGCCCAGGCTCGCCTCGACGTTGCGCAGGTTGGCCTGCGCGCTCTCGAGGTTGGCGCGCGCCGTGTTGACCTGCGCCTCGTAGACGTCGGGGTCGATCTGGGCCAGCACCTGGCCGGCCCGCACGCGGGTGTTGAAGTCGGCAAAGATGAGCTTCATCGTTCCCGACACGTAGGAGCCCACCGGCACCGTGGTCAGCGGGTTGATGGTCCCGGTCGCCTCCACCGCCGAGGTGATCGCCCCCTGCTTCACCACCGCGGTCAGGTACGAAACCGGCGCGGCGCGGCCGCGGATCCAGAACCCCAGCAGCAGCAGGGCGGCAATCGCCCCGGCGATCGCCAGCGCCAGCCGCCGAACGCTTTTCCTGCCGTCCCTGCCCGCGGTCGTCATCGCCGGGCTATCATAGCGGAGCCGTGGACCTCTCCACCCTCCTTCCCGAAGCACTGGGAGCCCTGAGCTCCAACAAGCTGCGTACCGGTTTGACCATGCTCGGCATCACCATCGGCATCGCCGCCGTCATCTGCACCGTCGCCATCGGCGAGGGCGGCTCGAACCGCATCCGCGAGCAGCTGCTGAGCCTCGGCGACAACTTCGTCTGGGTGGAGGCCGGCAGCCGCAACCTGCAGGGCGTGCGCACCGGCACCGGCGCCAACAAGACGCTGCTGGTGCGCGACGCCCAGGCCATCCTGCAATCGGTGCCGCTGATCAAGAGCGTCTCGCCCAACGTCGACGCCCGCGTCCAGGTGATCTATGGCAACCAGAACTGGTCCACCACCTACCGCGCCGTCTCGCCCGAGTACCTGGGCATCCGCCGCTGGACCGTGGAGCGGGGCGCCAGCTTCACCCACCAGGACGTGGCGCTCTCCGCCAACGTCGCGCTGCTCGGCAAGACCGTGGTCGAGGTGCTGTTCGGCGACGAGGACCCGCTGGGCAAGAAGATCCGCGTCGGCAACCTGCCGTTCCGCGTCGTGGGCGTGCTGGGCGCCAAGGGCGAGACCGCCACCGGCCAGGACCAGGACGACCAGATCCTGCTGCCCTACACCACGGCGATGCACAAGCTCAAGGGCATCAACTGGCTCGACGACATCATGTGCTCCGCGGTGTCGCCCGAGGCGATCAAGCCGGCCAAGGAGCAGATCATCCGCCTGCTGCGGCAGCGCCACCACTTGCGCGCTGGCGCCCCGGACGACTTCAACCTCCGCAGCCCCGAAGAGGTCCTGCAGGCGCAGCAGGAGACCAGCCGCACCTTCACCTTGCTGCTCGCCAGCATCGCCTCGGTGTCGCTCTTGGTCGGCGGCATCGGCATCATGAACATCATGTTCGTCACCGTCACCGAGCGCACCCGCGAGATCGGCGTGCGCCGCGCCATGGGCGCGACCCGCCACAGCGTCCAGAACCAGTTCCTGCTCGAGGCGCTGCTGCTCTGCGCGCTCTCCGGCGCCATGGGAGTGGTGGTCGGCGTCGTCGGCTCGAGCGTCCTGTCGAGCATCCTCGGCTGGGTCACCATCATCCCGCCGCGCGCCATCCTCATCGCCGTCCTCTTCTCCGCCCTGATCGGCATCACCTTCGGCTTCTACCCCGCCCGCAAGGCCGCCCTGCTCGACCCCATCGACGCCCTGCGCTACGAGTGAGCGGCGGCCATGACCGTCCTACCTGCCGCCGCCGGCGCCAGCCGCAGTCGGTCCGGCCGGCAGCGCGGCCGCCACCGTGGGCGCCACTGCGGCCACCACGGCGGGCGCCAGCTGGGCGGCCAACAGCTCCTCGAGGTCTTGCTTGGAGGCGGCGCCGCTCGAACGCGAGACCAGCTCGCCGCCCTTGAAGATCAGGATGGTGGGCAGGGCCGTGACGTCGAAGCGCCGCGCCACCCGCGAGCTCCAATCGATGTTGACGCGCACGACGCGGGCGCGGCCGGCGAACTCGGCAGCCAGTTCGGCGAGCGGCGCCTCGAGCTCGCGGCAGACGATGCACCAGGGCGCCCAGAAGTCGACGACGACCGGCACGTCGGCGCGCAGCACCGAGCGATCGAACGAGAAGGCCGAAGCGTTCTCCACCTTGGCGACGGCCGGCCGCGGCGTTCCATGGGCGGTCGCGCCGGTTGCCGCCAGGGCCGCCGATCCGGAGCCCGCGAGCGCGGCAATCGCCGCGGCGAATATCAAGCTGCGCTTCAGGTTTTCGCACTGCGTACCTGACGGGAATCGTTGTGATCGATCGCTCATTTCGCTCTCCTCGTGCATGAAGAGAGCGTAGCGAGCGCCGACCGGCGCCTCTATCGGCGCGCCGCCCGAATTCGACCAGGGCGCACCGCCCTGTTGCGGCTAGGCCGCGCCGCCCAATGCGGCTAGGCAATTCTCGCTGCTTGCTTGTAGGACGAGAGACGACAACCGGCGCCGCCGCGGCCGGCTCACCTCTCAGATGTGATCGAGGTCTGCGACCGTGTGCGCATCGCGGACGTTGCCGGTATTGAGCGTGGCGGCCGGCTCGAACAGCATCACCGCGACCTCCTCGGGGGCGTTCGGGCGGTGCTCGACGCCGCGCGGCACCACCAGCATGTCGCCCTTTTCCAACCACACCTCGCGGTCGCGGAACTCCATGCAGAAGCGTCCCGCGAGCACCAGGAACAGCTCGTCCTCGTTTTCATGGTGATGCCACACGAACGGCCCCTGGAACTTGGACAGCTTGACCATCTGGCCGTTCAGCTCCGCGATCACCTTGGGGCTCCAGTGATCGTTGAACTTGGAGAGCTTGTCGAGCAAATTGATTTTTTCCACGGTGTCCTCGCTTGCCTTTGAGTTCCAACGTCACACGGGGGCCGCCGCGGCGCGCAGCAGCGCCTCGCCCACGACCTCTCGGCGCCAGCCGGCGCCCAGGTCGCGCGGCAGCCGCGGTTCGGGATCGCTCAGCGTGCTCCTGAGCACCGCATCGAGCGCCCGCCGCGGCGCCAGCAGCTCCGGCGGCAGGCCGAGCGCCGCGGCACGCTCGCGCACCACCGCGCGCAGGCGCTGCTCGAGCTCGCGCACCGCGGCCGCCCCCGGTGGCCGCCAGGGCTCCGGCGGCAGCTCGTCGTCGTCGAGCGCGAGCGCCGTGGAGATCAGCTCGAGCCAGCCGGCGCCGTCGCGGGCCACCTGCTGCTGCTCGACGCCGGACACCCGGCGCAGCTCCTCGACGGTCGCCGGCTGCCGCACCGCGAGCTCGAGCAGCGCTTCGTCGCGCAGCACGAACCCTCGCGGCAGGTCGCGGCGCCGCGCTTCGCCGTCGCGCCAGGCGGCCAGTGCCTGCAAGACTCCGAGCTGCCGGCGGCCGAGCCGGCCGGCGCCGCGCACCCGCCGGTAGGCGGCCGCTCCATCTACCGCCAGGCGCGAGGTGTCGAGCAAGGCTGCCGAATCCTCGACCGCCCAGTCCAGCCGGCCGAGCGCCGCGAGCTCCCGGCGCAACCGGTCGTAGAGCGGCAACAGGTAGGCCACGTCCTCCGCCGCGTAGGCCAGCTGCGCCTGAGACAGCGGCCGCGCCAGCCAGTCGGTGCGCGTCTCGCCCTTCGGCAGCTCGAGCGCGAGCAGCGCCGCGACCAGGCGCTGATAGCTGAGAGACGTGCCAAGGCCCGCCAGCCCGGCCGCCACCTGCGTGTCGAACAGCGGCGCCGGCACCACCCCGAGCGCGTGGTAGAAGACCTCGACGTCCTCGCTCGCCGAGTGCAGCACCTTGAGCGTGCCGGCGGCGCGGCAGAGGTCGGCCAGCGGCCCGAGGTCCCGCACCGCCAGCGGATCGAGCAGGAAGGTAGCGTCGCCGTCGTTGACCTGGATCAGCCCCAGCCGCGGAAAGAAGGTGCGCTCGCGCACGAACTCGGTGTCGAGCGCCACCGCCGGCGCCGCCAGCCAGCGCTCGACCGCCGCGCGCAGCGCCGCGCCGCTCTCGAGGCGCACCGGGACCGCCGTCGCCGGCGGGCGCTCGCGAGCCGGCGCGAGCGCGGCAAGCGGCTCGCCGCCGGGGTCTGTCGCCAAGGGCTCGGATGCCATCGCGCAGCGATTGTATCGGCAGCCGTCCGCTGCCGCCACCGCTAAACCGCGCCGGCGGCCGCCGCCAGACGCTCGAGCGCCGCGGCCAGGTCGGGCACGGTGCTGAGCACCGCCTGCAGCGGGTCCTCTTGCTGCCGCCGCAGCCGTTCCGGCACCGTCGCGAGGTTGTAGGCGCCGACCGTGAGGCGCGGACCGACCTCCTCCCAGCGCAGCGGCGTCGAGACCGGCGCGCCCGGCAGCGGACGCACCGAGAACGGCGCCGCCAGCAGCTTGCCGCGTCCGTTCTGCAACGCGTCGACGTAGACCTTGCCGCCGCGCGCCGCGATGGCCCGCGCCGTGGTGGCCAGACGCGGCAGGCGCTCCACCACCAGCCGCGCCAGCAGCTCGGCCAGCTGGCGCGACTGCTCGTGGTCGCAGGTGCCGCCCAGCGGCAGCAGCACGTGCAGGCCGCTGCCGCCGCTGGTCTTGACGAAGGCCGCCAGGCCGATGCCGGCGCACAGCTCGCGCAGCGCGTGGGCGATGCGCACCACGTTCGCGAAGGGCGCGCCCTTGGGATCCAGGTCGAGCACGCACCAGTCAGGCCGATCGAGGCCGGCGGACCGGCTGGCCCAGACGTGCAGCGGGATGGCGCCGAGGTTGACCAGCGCCAGCAGC
>DASZHY010000500.1:0-2359 GCA_035949675.1 Thermoanaerobaculia bacterium | reverse complement strand
CAGCACCGTCCACGGGTCGCGGGCGGTCGGGATCTTCTGCAGCTCGGTCTGGCTGATGGTGGCGCCGGTGCGGATCGCCTTCTCGTCGAGCAGCGGGCTCTCGGAGGTGACGGTGATGACGTCCTCGACCGCCGAGTTCATTGTCAGCTCGATGTTGGTGTTGCGGCCGACGTTGATGACGATGTGCGGATACTCGACCGGCGAGAAGCCTTGCAGCTCCGCCTTGATCTTGTAGGTGGCGGGAGCGAGGCTGAGGAACCGGAACTCGCCCTGGGCGTTGGTGACCTGGATCTGCGGCGCCTCGCCGGTGTCCAGGGTGACCGTGACGCCCGGCAGGGCGGCGCCGGTCTGGTCGCTGACCTTGCCGTAGAGGTTGCCGCTCTGCAGCTGGGCCATTGCGGCGCCCGCGCCGAGCAGCGACAACACCGTGGCCAGGACCGCGGCCAGCCCCCATCGATTGCTATGCTTCATAACGTTTGAACCTCCCCTATTCAGGGCTAGTTGTTGAGCGCCGCGGCGGCGCCGTGATGCGGCAGAGCGCGCCGTGGCAGGATGACGACTGCAGATGACGGATCTATTTACTGAACTGGCGCCGCGCAACACCTCCTTTCGCGAGAAAGTGGATCGATCATCGGCTGCGATCACGAATCGCAACTTTCTATTGTCGAGCCTTACGCAAGCCGGATGCCATACCACGCACAGCGAATAGATCTTATTGGAAATAAAGGAGTTGAGGTGAGTTGACGATTGCGCGCGGCGGCGCTGCCACCGAAATAATCCAATCGCCTGAACGAAATCGATCCAGAGTTTTGATAATCATCCGGTGTACCGTAGGTCGCACATGGCTCATTCCCTGCCAGCGAGCAGTGATCGATCATGGCGCTCCGGCGAGCTCCACCAAAATGCCGAATTCGGGGATCAATAAAAGGTTTTTATTGACGCGCGCCAGACATGGCAGCCGCGCCGGCGGCCGGGCGGCTGGTGAGCCGCCGCGACCCGCTGATCGCTCATCACGCCACGCGCGTCGCCGGCGCGCGGGCACTTTACCGGCGCGCCGCCGTGCGGCGGGCGCTTTACCGGCCGGCCGCGAGCGTCCGCGAGGCCGCCCCCTCGATGGCGAGCGTCGAGGGATCCTGCAAGAACGCGACGACCGCCAGCTGCGACTGGTCCCAGCCCGAGTCGACGGCGAGCTTCACCTCGCCGGAGCGCTCGGCGCCGGGCTTGCCGGGGAGCGAGAACGCTTTCTCGAGCCGGCGCACCACGAAGTCGTCGTGCAGGGTCGCCGCCTTGTTCTCCCCGGCGCCGACCGCGGTGGTGAGGCCGCTCTGGGTGAGCGCCACCCACAGCTCGAGCTTGTGCTGCGCCGGACGCTCGACTCGCGCCTCCACCTTCACGACCAGCTTGCTGCCGGTAACTGCCGCCGTGTCGATGCTCACCTTGCCGGCGGGCTCGGCCGCCTGCGCCGTGGCGATCTGGCGCATCACCTCGTCGCGTTTCGAGCCGACGCATTCGCTGCGGCCGCCGACCACCAGCTCCGGGGTGTAGGGGTTGTCGACGTGCAGCGCACGTCCGTACTTCACCTGGCGCGCCGACCACTCGGCCGAGGAAAACGGATCGGTCCAGCCTTGGCGGTTCCAGTAATCGACGTGGAAGGCGAGAGGGATGACCTGCACGGCCTGCGCGCCGCTTCCCAGTTGCGACAGCAGCCGGTCAGCCGGCGGACAGGTCGAGCAGCCCTGCGAGGTGAACAGCTCGACGACCACGGGCGCGGCGGCATGGTTGGAACTGGCGGCCTGGCTGGGCTCGGCGCCCGCGCCAGCAGCCGGCGGCGGTTCGGCGCGAGCGCCGCCCAGCGTCAGTGCCACGATCGCGAGACCCGCGGATGCAAGCCGGCGGCCGCCGGCGGAGTTGCGCTTTTCGATCATAGGTGCCTGCATTTTCTTGTTGGCCATGGTGATCAACTTGGCGCCGCCGCGGCAGCCGGCGGCACCCTTCCCCGGTCGGATCTTTCCTCAGCCGCGGCACGCCGCCAAGATCCAGTTTCCCTCGGGCGGATAACGCCACTTGGCCGCCTGGAAAAAAATCGGTGGCCGAAGCGAAGGAGAGGGAAAGGCTGGAAACTAAGTGGTATGATCCACCGCCGCCGGAGGAGCAGTTCTCATAGCTCCACTGGCCACCCCTGGACCGCACGCGATGAGCAAGCGACCAGCCGCCAGCATCCTGATACGCCTCGACGCCCGCGCCCGCGGCGCGCTGCAGCAGCAGATCTATAGCGGCATCCGCCTGAGCATCCTGAACGGCACCCTCGAACCGGGGACGCGGCTGCCTTCGTCGCGGGCGCTCGCCGAGGAGCTGGGCG
>DASZHY010000499.1:0-24390 GCA_035949675.1 Thermoanaerobaculia bacterium | reverse complement strand
ATCGCCGAGCTGGCGGCGCAGATCTCGGCCGCCACCTACGAGCTGCTGGCGATGCTGCGCGACTTCGACGAGCGCGCCGGGTGGAACTGCGGGTTCCGCTCGTGCGCGCACTGGCTGTGCTGGCGCGTGGGGCTCGACCCTGGCGCGGCACGCGAGAAGGTGCGCGTGGCGCGCGCGCTCGGCGCGTTGCCGGTGCTCTCCGCGGCCATGCGGCGCGGCGAGATCTCCTACTCGAAGGTTCGGGCCCTGACTCGCATCGCCACGCCGGCCACCGAGCAGGACCTGCTGAGCTTCGGGCGTGCGGGAACCGCGGCTCACGTCGAGAAGCTGGTACGCCGCATGCGGCTCGTCGACCGGCTCGCCGCCGGGGATCGCGAGAAGTGCCGCCACGCCGCACGGTACCTGCGCGCCTACACCGACGAGGACGGCATGGTGGTGGTGACTGCACGCCTCGCGCCGGAGGCCGGCGCGGCGCTGCTGCGCGCCCTGGACGCCGGCGTCGAGGCGCTCTACGGGCCACGCAGCGGCCAGCCCGCTGCCGCGGCGCAGGCGGTGACAGAGGCGACTTCCGCGGAGCAACGCCGCGCCGATGCCCTGGGCCTGGTGGCCGAGAGCGCCCTTGCCTCGGGCCTCGATCCCGGCACTCGCGGCGACCGCTATCAGGTGGTGGTGCACGTGGACGCCGAGGTGCTGGCGGCCGGCGGTGAAGACGGCGAGGGCGGCGAGGGTGGTTCGTCCTGGCTCGCGGACGGCACGGGCGTTTCCGCGGAAACGTCCCGGCGGCTGGCCTGCGACTCGGCCCGGGTGGTGATGCGGCACGCCGCGGACGGCCGGGTGCTCGACGTCGGCCGCCGCACCCGCGCCATCTCGCCCGGCCTGCGGCGCGCCCTCGAGCATCGCGACGGCGGCTGCCGCTTCCCGGGGTGCGGCCTGAGGTTGTGCGACGTCCATCACGTGGAGCCCTGGGCCGATGGCGGCAAGACCAACCTCGCCAACACCTTGCTGCTGTGCCGCCGCCACCATCGCGCCGTGCACGAGGAAGGGTTCTCGATGGAGCTGGCGCCCGACGGCGAAGCGCGTTTCTATCGGCCCGACGGCCGGCCGCTCCCGGAGGCGCCGGCGCTGCCGGTGTTGGCGCGAGAGCCGGTCACGGCCCTGGTCGCGCGGCTCGCGAGCCAGGGAGTGGCCGTGGATGGCGGCGCGACGTTGCCCGGCTGGGAAGGTGGGCCGTGCGACTACAACTGGGAGATCGATTGGCTGCGGTCGCGCGACCGCCGGGATCAGGCATCCGCCGCCGGGTGACGCGACTCCTAAGACTCCGTGTAGACCAGGGACTCGTTCAAGCTGAGCCCGCCCTGGCTGTCGATCACCACCTGGTCCTGGTAGTAGGTGACGGTGGCGGCTTTGCCGGCCAGGGCGACGATGGCGTAGCAGTGGTCGTAGACGGTGCCGTCGTTGGCGAGCATGGTGTTCGGGATGAGCTGCGGCAGGGCGGATTCGCCGGGGGGCAAGATGTTGCCCTGCGCGGGAGTGTAGGGATTGTCGGCGGCCAGCATCGGGATCGCTCCGGCGCCGATGCAGCGGCCGCGCGCCAGTCCGACGTAAGGCTGGTAGACCTCGAGGTTGTGCTCGTGGCCCCAGAACCAATAGGCGACTTGCGGCAGGAGGCTCTGACCACCGCGGGTGAAGGCGGCCTGGAGGTTCGGGTTCCAAGCCAGCGATCGGCCATCGACGTCCTGGCCGACCGAGTCGAACGCCGAGAAGAGCTGGTGATGCGAGAGGAGGATGGTCTTTCTGCCTGCCGCGTTGACCAGCTTGTCCTGTTGCCAGGGCACTTCGGGCGGGTTCAGGTAGGTGAGATTGGTGAGCACGGTGAAAGGATCGCGGTCGTTGAGCCCGGTGTCCATCGCCAGCAGCTGCCAGTCGGCATTGCGCAGGCAGAAGTAGCTGGCCTGTTGGCCCAGGGAAGGCAGCATGCCGTAATAGCCGGCGCCGCCCGCGTACATGTCGTGGTTTCCCGACAGGGTGTAGAGCGGCGGCACGCCCGGCGCGCCTGGTGCGCCGAAAACGCTGCCAAAGACGGCAAGGAAGTTGCTCTGCACCTCGCCAGGAGTGCCGGCATAGTAAATGTCGCCGAGATGGATCACCACGTCGGGGTTCTTGGCCTTGACCTGGGTGAGCAGCGCCCGGGCGTCCTCCATGCCGGTGCCCCAGTCGGCGAGCAGGGCGACGGTGACCGCGGGTTTGTCCGGCAAGGTATCGAGGACCGCGAAGCTGCCGATCTCGCCGGGCGGATAGTTGACATAGGGGATGGTGCCGCCCAGCGCCAGGAACTCGCCGTAATCGACCAGCGCTTCGGCCCACAAGGGATCGCAGACCGAGAAGCTGATCTGGTTCTCGAGGTATGTGACCTCGCTCTGGTCGCCGGTGAACCGCGCCTTGAACTTGGCGAGCGCGAGCTTGACGTAGAGCCCGGCGCAGGTCGCGATGTCGCTGGCGACGAGCGCGGCGCTCGGCGGCGTGCCGGTCACGAAGCCGCGGACCGCGCCAAGCGTGGCCACCATGCGAGGGTCGTCGCGGGTTGCCGCCAGGCCCGCCGCTGCCGGCCCCGCCGCCATGGCGGCCGCGGTCCTGCGGGTGATCGCCTGGTGCAACGCGGATTGCCACAGCGACAGCGCCGGGTGGCGGAAGGTCGTGATCGGCAGGTACCTGGCGGCCATGGCTTCTCCTTCTCAACGCGGTGCGCCGGAGCACCGCGGGAGCGATCGATACAGCGGCTGCGAAGGCTCTTGGACACTCTACCATGCGGCCGGTGCCAGGGGCCGAGCTGGCCTTGACGCGGCCGCCCCTGCCCGCTATCAAGATCGCTATGCGCCGCTCATTACTGTCGTCGAGTTACCTTTTGCTGGCCATCGCCAGGGGAGCCGACGTGTAGCAAGTCGAGCAGCGAGCAGTACACGGAAGCCTCCCGGCGATGAGCCGCGGAGGTTTTTTGCGTTTCAGGAGGGTACCGCTGGAATGGTCGGGCAAACGGTCCCGAAAACCGTGGCGTCGAGCAGCCCTCGGCGGGAGTTCGATCCTTCTACCCTCCGCCATGCTCTTTGAAAACCTGGGGATGTAGACCACTACGGAGATGGGGCGGGCTGTAGACCCGTCGTACCTGGCCGGTGCCCGCAGGGTTCGACTCCCTGCATCCCCACCATTACGCGCTGCTAGCCAGTCTGGTCGAATTCGAGGCAGCGCACTACGCGGATGTAGCCCAATGGCAGGAGGCACCAGGTCGAGAGCCTGGGCAGTGCGGGTTCGAATCCCGCCATCCGCACCAGGGTCCGTTGCTCAACTGGCAGAAGCGCCGGTCTCAAGAACCGGTAAGGTGCGAGTTCGAATCTCGCCGGACCCACCATCGGAGAGGTGACCGAGCCAGGCAAGGTTCCCGGTTGCTAACCGGAGGACGGCGGTCGCCAAGCCGCTGCGGGGGTTCGAATCCCTCCCTCTCCGCCAATTCCTCGAAGCATCCCGTAAGTCAGTTTGACAGAAGGGTTAGCGGGTGCTTCGGCGCCAGAAGGCTCCGGGTGACACAAACTGGTGCCACATGCTTCACTTCGGGGAGGAGCGGCCCGAGGGCCGCGCGGAAGCGTTCCACCTCGGCCTTGGCGTAGATCTGACTGGTCTTGAGATGGCGGTGGCCCATCAAGTCCGCGATGCTGGGAAGGTGCACCCCGGCCATCCGAAGCTAGGCGCCGAAGGAGTGAGGGAGAGCGTGAACGGTGGCCGCCCGCGGGGCGATGCCGGCCTTGCGGCAGATCGACTTCACCTTCTCGAGTAGGTGCGTTTCCCGGCCGCCGCCGTGAGTGGCGATGACGCATCGATCGCTCCTGCGCATCTTGTGCTGCTCGGTCAAGGCGGAGCGGAGCGCTTCGGAGAGAGGGATCACCCGCTCATCCGTCTTCGGGCGCCACTCAGCCTTCTCCTGGATCATCAAGAGCCCCAGGTCGAATCGCACGTCAGACCATTCGAGATTCTCCAACTCGCCGCAGGAGCCGAAGGTGCCGAGGGAGGGAAAGCCCGCGAGGGTCTGAACGATCGTGTGCCGCCTTGTCCTGAAGCACGCCACCAGCGCTTCTCCAGACGAAGACTCTCTGGGGAGCGAAGTCAGTATTGTTGGAAAAAACGTCGCGGTTAAGCTACAGAATGACTCCAGGTGCTAGCAGACTGGCAGCCTGTTCAATCGGGTGCCCCCGAACGGAACAAAGATGGGAACACAGGGATCATCCTTCGACTGCTCGCCATGCGTACCTTCCCGCTTCACGAATCATCCCCAGACGATCAACCTCCATTGGATTGGTTCAGATGACGGATGTTGGTGATGATTCTGAGGCGGTAACGGATGAGGGGCAACGGAAGTAATAATATCTCCGCACACCTCGCATCGGTAGATGCCCGAATGAGTGGTAGGGGAGCCAGGTCTGTAAAGCCCGTCAAAGACCTCGCTATTCACTTGTGTAAGATAGCGTAGGTCTCGGTAGTATGCCTTATTCATTTCGCTCTCCTTGAGCTTAAGCCAGCAAGGGGCGTACAAGGGCGTCGATTGCCTGCACAAGCTCAATAAAATGATACACAGTGACGGCGCTCTTAATGCCACCCCAAAGATGCTTCACGATGCCGCTGTTCGGCTGTTGCTTGGCTAACTGCTCCTTTAGTGACTCGATATCGGCGCTGACATCTAGCTTCTCGCCCGCCGGCATACCTGGGTTTTCAGCTACGGCACGCTTCAGTTTCTCAAGCTCATTATAGAGATCGACAAAGGCAACATTCACAACGTTGCTGTCGCCGAGTGTTATGACGTTTTGCCCTGTCGCGGTGAGGCTAATGCCGGGGAACTTCTCTTTGGGCTTGTATTCTGAGTCTCCCTCAAGCTTTTCGATCCCAAGAGACGATATGCAGTACCAAGTGGTTGTCGAGGGTACCAGCGTACCGTGTGCAGTCTGCTGCTGCTTGCTGACCTGTTCTCTATTGATCCACTTCCGGTCAACTAGGTATGTTAGGTTGGACATCACTTCCTGCTGCGTAAGTCCGTTCTGGGCTTTGAGCTGCTTCAAGGCGCTTGCGGCGAGGAAGGGACCACCGAGAATCGCGGCGATCTCCCGAGCCAGCGGGCCGGGGCGCGGGCGATCGTGGCGAGCTGGCCCAAGGACCAGTCCGTGAGGTGAAGGGCGCCGAGGTCTCGGTGGTAGAGGGAGAGGCGGCCGGATGCTTGGCTCTCTCCTTCGGCAATGACGCTTGTGTTCACTATGACATCGCTGCGGGAACGGCGGGAACGCTCACGGGTTGCTGAGTGGAGATCGGATAGGGAGAGGTAACGCTCGTCTGGCGGACGGCAGATCCATTCGGCTCAGGCGCGGGTGAGGGTCGTTGATCCGGTGCTCATCTCTCTTCTCCTTGTTGCCAGGAGTGCCGGCGGTAGTGGGTTGCAGAAGGAGCGACTCTGGGCCCACAGTGCGCCCGAGGAGAAGAGGATCAAAGATTCAGAAAGCTGCCAGATTGGCAAGGTTACCTCTAGGCTTATACCTATCTCCGCCCGCCGTAGAGTTTTCCTCGCATCTCGTAAGCTGCACGTCCACCTTCAAGGATCTCGCAAATCAAGTCTCTGGTGGCTTCTTGTTCAACCGTGCCAGGCGATTGTATATGCCCATTTGTGGCAGTGGCCTTGAGAGGAATCACATGATCCGTGTCGCTGAGGACAGCGATGTTCGCATTGTGAGTAACTAGTATAACTTGGCGATGCTCCTTGATGTTGCGCAGTGCACGCACTAGAATCTGAAACACAAAGGCACTATCCAAATTATCCTCTGGTTGGTCTATAAGAAGTGGTCGCGAGTTATCAATCGACAGCAATATAGCCAGGACGATAGACTGTTGCTGTCCCAACGACAGACTTCCGAATGACCGCACTATGCGTCGCTTGTCGGCTCCTTCGCCTTGCCGACTCACTACGAGTCGCGGGAGATCCTCATAGTCGCTTTCTTCGAGACGGCGCCTTCGCGCCCAATCGCTTAAGTGACTGATGATGCTGTTCGCCTCAGCGAGGGAAACTAGCGGCTGGCCATCCTTGCCTGTAACCTGTAAGCACCCCGGCTCGCGTTTCTCTATTGCCCCCAGAAAGTCAGTTAGGCCAAGGGACTGAATGAGTGCTGGAGCCTTCGGGACGGCGGCCGTCCGCCAGTCCATGATCTCCTTCAATGCAGTCTCGGCGCTCGGCGATAAGCATGCCTCCTTAAAACCGAGGCTGACATCCCAATCCACCAGAAAGTGTTGGAGCTTTGCGGTCAGAGTCTTTGCCAGCGCTAGACGCTTGGCGAAGATCCGTCCCTTCGCCTGGCGGTAATCAGATCTCAACTGTTTCCGACTCGCGCGTAGCTGTAACAGTTCACGCTTCTCCCGCTCAAGTTTCTGAAGTTGCTGCTCAAACGTCGTTACTTCTCTAGCTAGAGTTGAGAGAAATTTGATGTCCAGTTGTATGCCCTTGGCGCGGAGCTTTGCTACCTCCTCGTCGATAGTCTTCTGCAGTTGTGCTTGCCGTTGTTCGCAGCTCACGACGAACGCCTTGATCGCAGGAATTGCCTTCCGCATGGTCTCCTCCACAGTATCGTGGCCGACCTTAAAGGCAGAGCGTATAGCAGCAATAATTGCAGGGAATGGATTCTCTTCACCAGCCTGAGCGAGTGTTGCCGCTGTTTGCGACTGCTCTTCCAAATCTGCCAATGAATCACCGAGCGCAAAGGTGGCGACCAGTTCGCCTCCGAGTCGTTGAAATGTTGGGAGAAGGTTCTGTCTGAGTGCAGCAGTGCGGGCGAGCTGGCTTTGCATCGTAATGAGCTGCTCGCTATTCGCAGCCTTCGCGTCAGCCTGTTGGCGCTTCTTGAACTCAAGCGTCTTACTAACATCGTCATATTGCTTCGTGCTAATCTCGAGTCGTTCAATGCGAGACCCGTTGTCCGCTAGCCTATCTCTGGCAATGCGCGCGGCCTCTCGCTCCTCGGCAAGATCAATCAATTCGTCCAAGAATGCCAAGAGAGCCCCAGGATCCCGACCGTAGCGCTCGATTGTCCGCGCCATTTCGCCTTGCTCAAAGCAATCAATGGCGATAGGCACATCGCTTGGGAAAGCGAAAGGATCGTCCTCAGATGCGACCTCAATCTTGTATTCGTTGTTCTGCTCGTCGGCATATAAGATGTCAACATGTTCCGGCCATGCCTCCGAAGAGCGGAGGCCGGACGTGTCTGGCCGGCCTGCCGCGGCGCGAAGAATTTGAAAGGCAGTTGACTTACCCGATCCCCGACCTCCGATGATGCAAGTGAGGTTCGGGCTAAAGGAGAATACCTGGCCGTTGAGAAAACCGCCGCTGACGGACATGCCAACGAAGCGGGGCACTCGTGTCGGGATTTCCTCTTCCAGTCTGATGCGCGCTTCAGGATCGGCGAATGCGGCCCGAAATGACTCCCAGGTAAGGGTAGGCATCTTAAGCCGCGTGAGCTTTTTCCGGTCAGCGGCGTTCTTGCCAAGTGCCGAAAGTGAATGAGCGTCAGAAAACTGCACTTTCGGCAGAGAGCGGATCAGAGGATTCGAGAAGTAGTCAAGCCGTGCCTTCAGGAGATCCCGCCGAGCACCGTTGGTGTCTGCCGATGTGTACCAGGATGAGGCGGCAAGATCATAAAGTTCCAACGCTGCCAATACAGGTGAACGGATGACGGCGGCCTTTGCATCTCCGTAACCTTGGATTGCGCTCTCTAGGCCAGTGGTGCGGTCAAGGTGGGCCGCGATCGCGAGACCGCCATATTGTTCTACCGCAGACAGAACTTCTGCAACGCTCGTCTGGCACGCATCGCGGGTGTCATTGAATGAGAGTCTTCCATAAATCCGCTCAAGAGCGTCTACCGAATCGGCATAGACCAAGATGTGACCTCCTGGCGTTGACAACTCCACGCCAAGGACAACCATGACATTCCGACCCTTGGCCGCTTCGATGGCTGGTGCCACGTTCCCGATTCTATTGTGGTCAGTAATGGAAATCACAGTAAGCCCGAGGGACTCCGCGGCGGTCACGATCGCAGAGGGGGTCATCGTTGAGTCCTTAACGTCGCCGGAGCCGCTCGGACCAAAGGAATGAATGTGGAGGTCGGCGCGACGAAAGCGAGAGTCTACGGAGTTGGCGCGAAGGGAAGAAAAGGTGTCGGGCATGGTAATTACCTCAGAGAGGTTCCTCTGAGCTTACCGAAGAATCAGGGCAGTGCCAAGTGCCAAGATGCATAGAAGGGGAAGCATATACGTATGGCAGGATGGATGCTGCGCTTGCCCTGGCGAAGACAAGAGCACCCCGTATTCGAAGGGGTCCGGCGCTCGCCTGCTTTATGCTCCTCTGCAAGAAAGGAGACGAGAAGAGCAGAGTTGCCAGAGCGGAAAGAAGAAGGAGCTATAAACAATGCGATGAAGCGCTCATCATCGGAGGATGAAAGACATCACATACTTCGACCGCACAGACTTTCGAAGCGGCGGTCGGCTCTTTGGCATTCGCGGGGCCGCCCGCCTCTCGCACATGTACGCGACCAGCAAGAGCGGCACCTCCAAATCAACCCTCTGTCGATCGCGAGAAGGGCATGGGGGTCGGTGCCGTGTTGGTTCTCGTCAGGCCGTAGAGGTGGCCCCCTCCGTCGAAGGCGAGATCGACCACAATCTCGTTCGGGATGGTCCCGATGGTCGTCTCCTTGCCGCTCGTGAAGTCGAGCACTCCGAGGTAGGAACAGCGGGTGGCGCGGCCAGGAACTCGGACCACTGGCTAGCGCCTGCCGCCCCGCGGGGCTCTCGAAGGCCGAATCCGTGTCGGCGCAACACGCCGCGCGAACGCGGCAGGCTGTGAGGCGGGCTTACTTGTGCGATTCCTGGTGGGCTTCGGTCGTGTGGCGGTGGGCGTGGGCGGCGTGCTCGTGGGCCTTGGCCGCATGCTCCTTGGCAGCCTCGTGGTCGCCGGCCTCGTGATGCCGGGCCGCGTGGTGGTGATGCTCGGCAGCCCTGGAGTGGTGCTCTGCCGCACTTAGATGGTGATCCGTCGCCTGGTGCTTGCTCGCCATGGTCGTGTCTCCCGTGACCGTTCAGAGGAAGGTGATCTTCGCTCCCGCTCAATCTAGGCCACGGGAGCGACGGCAAGGCCGCAACCGTGGAGCGAGGCGATGGCAGGCGCCGGCGCTACGCCGTCCCGCAAGCGCCTGCACCGGATCGACGAGGCGGCTACGGGCGTCTTGTACATGATGTCTCTACATGATAATATTGCTGCATGCCTAAGCCTTCCCGCATTTCCGTCGTGACCGAGAGAGGGCAGGTCTCCATTCCGGCCGAACTGCGCAAGGAGCTGGCCCTGGGAAAAGGGCGCCGGCTGCTCTGGGAGAGAGCTGCCGATTCCGAGCTCCGGGTCGTGGTGCTGCCGGAGCGGGAGCCGCAAGGGAGCCTGAGCATGCTTGGCTTCGCGCGCCGCTTTCGATCCACCCGCTCCACGGCAGAGTGGATGGCCGAGCTCAGGGAAGGTGAGGACAAGGATTGATGGCCTGGGTGGTCGACACCTGCATGCTAATCGACGTGCTCGAGGACGACCCGCGGTTCGGCCGCTCCTCGGCGCTAACGCTGGATTCCTACGCGGCCGAGGGCCTGGTCGTCTGTCCTGTCACCTATGCCGAGCTTTCGCCGGCCTTCCTGGGCGACGCCGCGCTTCAAGACGAGTTCCTGCACGGGGTAGGAGTGGACTTCCGCCATGACTGGACATGGGCGGACACCCTCCGTGCGCACGAGGCCTGGCACCGTTTCATAGAGCGCAGAAGAAGCCAGTCCTTGGCGCGCCGGCCGCTCGCGGACGTGCTGATCGGAGCCTTTGCCGGCCGGTACCAGGGTCTCGTCACCCGCAATGCGACTGGCTTCGCATCGATCTTCCCGGACCTTTCGCTGGGCGGACCGGCTCCGTGATCCCCATCGAGTCTTCTCGCCAGTGCCGCAAATGCGGCCGGCGCGCCGCTTCTCCTTGCCGCCGCCTGCGAGCGGCGTCGGAGCAATCCCCCGGGCTAGAGCTACCCCGGCGGTCCCGCAATCGCCTGCACCGGATCGACGCGGGCGGCGCGGCGGGCCGGCGGCAAACTGGCGAGCAGGGCGACAGCAAGCAGGACGCCGGCGGCGGCGACGAGGGTCAGCGGCTCGGGAGCGGTGGGGATTCCCGGCAGAAAGCTGGCGAGCAGGCGCTCGCCGGCGAGGGTGGCGCCGAGGCCCAGGACGGAGCCGGCGGCGGCCAGCGCGAGGGCGCGGCGCAGGACCTGGACGAGCACGCCGCCGGGGCGCGCGCCAAGGGCCATGCGGATGCCGATCTCGTGACGGCGGCGGGCCACCGCGGCGCCGGTGGCGCTGCCGACCCCGAGTGCCGCCAGGGCCAGGCCGAGAACCGCGAACAGCGCGACGACCTGGGTGTGCATGCGCTGCGTGGCCAGCGACCGCTTCAGGTTCATCGAGAAAGGCACCAGGTCGACGATGGCGACGTCGGGATGATGGCGGCCGATCTCCCGCCGCAGCAGCGGGGCGAGGTTGAGCTTGGGGCTGGTGGCGCGGACCACCAGGGCCATCAGGCGCCGGAAGTTCTGCTCGAAAGCAAGATAGAGCAGCGGCCGCGGCGGCTCCCCCACGGTGACGAAGCGCGAATCCGCCACGACGCCGATGACCTCGGCCGCGGCGCGTGGCTTCTCCCTGCCGCCGCCCTCGAGCACAACGGTTTTGCCGACGGCGCTCTGGCCGGGCCAGAGACGGTGCGCCAGGCTCTCGTTGACCACCGCTGCCGCCGGCATCCGCTCGCCGTCGCGCTCGTCGAAGGCGCGCCCCAGCCGCAGCGGGATGCCGAGGGTCTCGAAATAGCCGGCGCCGACGATGGACAGCGCGACGTCGAAGCTCTGGCCGGGGCGCTCGGGCAGCGTCACCTCGGTGCCGCGGTCGAGGCCCGAGAGCGGGATGCCCCAGCTCAGGCTGGCCGCTGCCACGCCGGGCAGCCTTCGCACCTCCTCGGCCAGGCGCAGATAGGCGGCGCGCGGCTCGAACGGCGAGCCGTCGGGCTTGCGGTCGGGCATGGAGAACGCCGCCGCCCACAGGTTGTCGGTGGCGAAGCCCGGCGACGTATGGGCGAGCCGCCACAGGCCGAGCGCGAAGACCCCGGTCGCGGCCAGCAGCCAGACCGACAGTGCCGCCTGCAGGACGACCAGCAGCTCGGTCGCGCCTGAGGGGCCTAGCCATCCCCACCGCGTGGCGGGCCTGCCGCCTTCCGGCATGCCCTTGAGGGCCGAGACCAGGTCGGCGCGAGACGCCGCGCGCCACGCGGGCACCAGGCCGGATAGCACGCCCGTGCCGAGGCAGAGCAGGAAGGCCAGGCCCAGCACACGCGCGTCCAATCGGAGGTGAACCCAGCCTCCGGCCCAGCCCCAGCCTCCCATGCCGGCGGGACTGGTGCTGAGGTAGCTGTCGATCAGCCGCGTCTCCCAGGCCGCGAGGACGATCCCCATCGCGCCGCCGAGCAGGGCGAGCGCCACGCTCTCGGCGAGCAGCTGGCGCACCAGCCGCCCCCGGCCCGCACCCAGGGCGGCGCGCACACCCAGCTCGCGCTGCCGGCCGGTGGCGCTGATGGTCAGCATGTTGGCCACGTTGGCGCAGCCCAGCAGCAGCAGCAAGCCGACGAACGCCGCCAGGCGGCGGGCCGCCGGCAGCAGGAACTCGCGGTCGCCTGCTCCCACCAGGGTGTCGTTGGCGCCGACGTCGATGCGCTTGGGAGGGCGCGCGGGGTCCTCGCGCTGCAGCCGGTTCGCGACAGAGCTCAAGGCCGCCCGCGCCCGGCCCAGCTCGACGCCGGGCCGCAAACGCCCCAGCAGGCTCAACCAGGCGACGCCGCGGTCGCGCATCATCTCGTGCCGCGTCAGCCGGACGTATTGTTGCTGCGCGAGCGGCACATACAGCTCGGCCGGCATGCCGCCGCCGAGGAAGCCCTCGGGAGCGACGCCGACCACCGTGAACGGCTGCCCGTTGAGCCGCAAGCTGCGGCCCAGGATGGCGGGATCGCCATTGCAGACACGACGCCAGAGACCCTGGCTGAGGACGGTCACGCGCTCGGCGCCGTCGCGGTCGTCCTCGGCGCCGAGCGGGCGCCCCAGCGCCATGCCGGCGCCCAGGACCGAGAAGTAATTGCCGCTGACCACGTGGCCCCAGACGTGAACGGTGGAGCCGCCGGTCTCGGCCGTGGTGCCGAACGGCCCCCAGGCCGCCAGGCCCGAGAGCACCGTGTTCTGATCGCGATAGTCCAGGTAGTCGAGGTAGGAGGTCGCCGTGTCGCCGCTCTGCGGCGAGCGGACGGCGAGCCACACCAGACCCTCGGGGTGCGGCACCGGCAGCTTCGCCCACAGCAGGAAGTCGAGGTAGCTCAGCTGCGCCGTGCAGGTGCCGATGACCAGGGCGAGGCTGCCGGCAACGACCAGGCTGAGACCCGGCCGCCGCGCCACGGCGCGTACCGCCTGGCGCAGGTCGGACGTCCAATGGCGCCAGTCCAGCGACCATCGCGCCGCGGAGTGCTGTAAGTCAGCCGGCACCGAGGCAGATGGTGCAGCTTCGGAGGCGCCGTTGTCCAGTGCCGCCGCCGCGGCTCGCTGGTCGCATATGCTCTATGTCCAGAGATCGACCTGCCCTTGACCCCCCTCGATCCACAACCTCGCGACGAGCGGGGAGTGCCGCGACAGGCGACAGACGGAGCCGCGGCCGACCTGCGGCGAGAAGAACAGCAAGTCGAGGCGCGGAGCGGCGTTTTCAAGAAAGAGCTCGGCCTCGTCGACTTGACGCTCACCCAGGTGCTCTTCATCATCGGCCTGCCTTGGATCGGCGTCGCCGCGAAGCAGGGGCCGTCGCACGTCGTGCTCTGGCTCGCCGCCATGCTCTTCTTCTACGTCCCGTCGGCACTGGTGGTGACCTACCTCAACCGGCTGATGCCGCTCGAGGGCGGCCTTTACCAATGGGCCAAGCTCGGCGGCAGCGAGCTGCTGGGCTTCCTGGTAGCCTGGAACCTCTGGCTCTTCGCCATCCTGAACATCTCGGAGATCGGGTTGCAGGTGACCCAGTATCTTCGCTACGTCCTTGGACCGGGGGTGGCAGGATTGACCGCCGACAAGGCGTTCATCGGCGCCGTCAGCCTGGCAACGATCGGCGCACTCGTCCTGCTGACGACGATCGGTCTCGGCGCCGGCAAATGGGTGCACAAGGCGGGCGGCGCGTTGATGCTCCTGACCTTCCTCATCATCGCGGCGCTCCCCTGGCTCAACGTGGCGCATGGCTCCCTGGCCGCTTACCATCCCTTGCGGCTGGAGGCGCCGGTGCTGTCCCTGATGACCCTGAACCTTTTCGGCAAGATGGGCTTCGGTGCCCTCGGCGGGTTCGAGTACGTGGCGATCCACGCCGGAGAATGCCGCGATCCGGTGCGTGCCATCACCCGCTCGGTCGCCCTCGCCGCGCCCGTCATCGCCGGGATGTTCATCCTCGGCACGAGCTCGGTGCTGGCGCTCGTGCCGCAGGGCCAGATCGACCTGATCGCGCCCATTCCCCAGGTGCTGGCCGAAGGCTTCAGCTCGCTCCGCGTGGCGGCGCCGATCGCAACGCTCGCGATCCTCGCGCTGCTGTGCATCCGGGTGGCGCAATCGAGCGTCATGTTTGCTGGCAACACCCGGCTGCCGATGGTCGCGGGATGGGACCGGCTGCTCCCCGACGGCTTCACCCGCCTGCACGCCCGCTACCGGACGCCGGTCAACTCGATCCTCTTCGTCGGCGCCGCCACGCTGGTCCTCAGCATCCTCGGGCTGATCGGGGTGGGAAAACAAGAAGCCTTCCAGCTGCTGTGGAATGCCTCGGGCGTCTTCTATGCGCTGACCTATCTCGCGATGTTCGCCATCCCGCTCGTCGGCCTGCGCGGCGTCGAGCCGCGGCCTTCGGCAGGCCTGCGCGTCTGCGCGCTGTCCGGCCTCTTGATGACGATCCTCTATGTCACGGTCTCGATCGTCCCGCTGGTCGAGGTGCGGAGCCGCGCGCTGTTCGCGGCCAAGATCTCAGGCCTCATCATCTCCACCAACGTCCTGGGCCTGATGATCTACCTGGCGCGCAGGAAGCGAGCGGGAAGGGTCCTGCCCGGGTGAGACGCGCGGACCGGCGGGCGGCACGGGGATGGCGGCCAGGCGAAACCCCGCGGCGACCAGCGCGGAAAGGACCGCCACCGTGAGCGCGAGAGACCTGCCGTGCCAGAGACCGCTGATCCATTCCCGGAAATCGGTCGCGATCACGTTCGCTTTCCCGCCGTAGACCTCCAGCTGACGCAGGTATTGCTTGGTCACGTCGAGCTGGTACTCGGCGGCGTCCGTGCCGGCGTTCCAATAGATCACCGCCGAGACCACGAGGCCGGCGATCAAGACCGCCAGGCTGATCCAGCGCAGCCTGGTCGAACGATCGTGCACCTGCCACTTCATACCGAGCAATCCTGCCGCGAGCGGTTGGTCCCGGTCAGCCGCCGCGGCCGACTTCGACGTCGAAGACCCCGGTCAACACCTGGCCGGCGCTCCTGACCTGCACCCAGATGCGGTAGCGGCCGGGCTCCGGGAACTCGTAAGGAAAGGAGACCTCGCCGCGGTCGCCTGCGGCGGCGGACGTCGGCGTCATGGGCATCGTGGACATCATCGGCGTCATGGGCATCGTGGGCATCGCGGACTGTCCGGACTCGGACCTGGCGTCGAGCAGCCCGGCGCGCCCGGCGAGCAGCTCCTGGGCGGCCATGGAGATGGTGCCCTGAGGATGGAGGTGCACGAAGACCTGGCCGTCGGCGCGGCAGACGACGGCGTGGCCGGGCATGCCCATGTAGGGCTCGAGCGGCACCGGCCGGCCGTCCGGCGTGCGGACCGCAAAACGCAAGGCGGCGTCGCGGCCGGCGATCAGGCGCGGCGCGACGGGCCGCAGCCAGGTCATGGTCAAACCGCCGTCGAGCGGGCTGATCTTCGCGTCGTTGGGCGGCCGCCAGGCCACCGGCGCCGCCAGGCGGACCGAATCGTCGGGGTCGCCCTGCAAGCCGGCCCGCTGGGGGTCGAAGGGTGCCGGCGGCTGCGGCGGCGCCGGCAGGGTGACGGTGGCGGTCAGCGTCTCGGCAAAACCGCTCTCCTCGGTGATGTCGGCATACAGGTGGTAGACGCCCGCGGACAGCCGCGGCAAGGCGACGCGAAAGGCGCCGTCGGCCGCCGGCGCGGGCACGGGATGGAGGTGCGCAAAGGCGTCGAGGCCGGGCGTGCGGATCAGGAAGAGGTGCATCAGCTTGCCGTGGTCGGGCACCAGCGGCGTCCAGCCAGGGCCGCGCCAGCGAGGGTCGGCGATGCTCAGGCGCAACACCTGCTGCGGGCCGTCGAGCTGCAGGCCGGTCACCACGTGATAAGGCTTGTAGAGCCGCTCGCGGTAGGCGGCATCGATCCGGTCCCACCAGCTCTTGCCGCTCAGCAGGAGCGTGGCGAGGACGGTGGCGGTCGCCACCATCGCCAGCCGGGCGCGGCGCCGGTCGTGGGGCTGCGGCGACACGCCCGGGGCGAGCACGCTCTCGCGCACTCCGGCGCCGACCAGCGTCAGCATGCCGGCGAAGAGCAGCGCCGCCATCGCCAGCAGCCCGACGGTCATGCCGTTCCTCATCTCGAGGCGGCGGCTGGCCGTGGTCGAGACCGGCACGACCACGGTGCCGCGCCCGGCCGGGCCGGCGACCGCGACCCGGATATCGTAGGAGCTGGCGGTCATCAGCCAGAGGCTCGCGGTGAAGAGGCCGGGATCGCCGAAAACCCGCTGCGCCACGTCGGGCGGCGGCGCGCCCTCGGGGCCGGCGTCCCATTGCACCGGCTGCGCGGTGACCCGCAGCTTGCCGAGCCCCCGGCCCTGGTTGCCTCCTGCCGCCGGTGCCCGCACCCGCACGGCGATCTGGGCCACGCCGGGGATCACCCCCGGCGGCCGGACCACGACGTGCACCGGGTAGGGTCCGGCAGTGCCTTCGAGGAAGACGTTGGGGCTGCCGACGTGGCCCAGGCTCACCGTGGCGAGCGCGAGCAGCAGCCCGGTCCGGCGCAGGGAATGCAACGTGCGGGTGGACACCGGCCTCACCGGCGGACCCGCGACATCCAATCGCCCCAGGCGAGGCCCAGCCGCGCCGACACCGTGGCTAGCAGCAGCGACAGGACGGCCGCGCGCGGACCGAAGGCATCGCCGGTCAGCCAGTACCGGTAGCGCCAGGGGCCGGGCCGGGCGCGGTAGGTCCACTGGTCGGCAGCGAAGAACCAGTTGCGGGCAAAGCGGGTCAGCATGAGCTCGGAGAAGCTCCACTGCACGGCAAGCAGGATGACGAAGAAGGCGGCGCCCAGCGCCAGGGCCAACCCGAGGCGGCTGCCCGGCCGGCGGCCGGTCCGTTCGGAGCGCTGCAGCAGCAGGTCGAGCGCGACGGCCGGCACGACCAGCAGCTCCGGGAAGAAGAGCGGCCACATGTGGCGCACCGGGTTGTAAATCGGCGCCAGCCTGGGAGTCGCCGGCAACAGCTGCAGCAACCAGGTCATGATCAGGCGCATGGCCATGAAGATCCCGGCCACGGTGGTCGCGGGCCAGCGCAGGCGCGAGCCGCGCGCCACTCCCACGAGGATCAGCGGATAGGCGGCGCAGCAGATCTCGTAGAACAGGGCTCCGTGCTGGCTGTTGGGCTCGTTGTATTCGAGGAACAGAGTCGCGACGAGCACCAGCAGCATGCCGCCGGTGTACGCATAGATCCACGCGCCGCTGCCGGTGCCGGCGTCGTCAGAGCCATGAGTGCGGTTTTGCGCCGCCACCGCTTGCAGCAAGGCGCCGAGCTGGGTGGCCAGGATGCCGGCGGCCAGCAGCATGTGCGGCGGGGAGATGATCTTGACGTCGAGACCGTAGGCGTCATGCCACCAGTTGTCGAAGGGCGCCGAGGTGAGCATGGCGATGCTGCCCCAGATCGCCACCCAGGCGCCGAGCGGAGCGCGGAAGCCCCAGAACCCGACCGCTTCGGCGCGTTGCCGGGGGTTGCCGGCAAAGGTGGTGGACAGCGCCAGCCAGCCGGCGGAGAGGCCGCACGCCAGCCCGCCGAGGTAGATCGCCAGGTGGGCGGGTGTCCAGAAGGTGTCCCGCCCGATGGAGGCGTGCCAGGAAATGTCCCACAGCAGGCCGACGACCACGGCAGTGCTGCCGAGCACCGCGACGGCCAGCGGCCAGGGAACGCCGGCGACGAGCTGCCGGGACGAGGCCGGCGCGGCGGCCGCGACCGGCGCGGCGGCCGGGTCCCTGGACGCGGCTTCCGAGACCGGCGTGGCGGCGGGGCTGGCGGCGTCGATCACGCGCCAAAGTCTAGCCCAGCGTCAGCACCGGCGCTCATTCGTGACAGGAACGTTGCGAGTCTGAGGCGGTGCGCGGGGACCGCGGGCCTTGCGATACGATCGGCGGCGGTGCCCGCCGTCCGCCGTTCGCCGGCAGCCGCCGGCAGCCGCCGGCAGCCGCCGCCAGCGCCGCCAGCCCCACGCAGTCTGCGAGACCAGGAGGTCCCATGCCCGACGAGGCTACGCCGCAGAGCTACGCGAACCACCGCCGCTACGTGCCGCTGTACCACTTCGTCACCCCGCTCATCCTGCTGCTCAACCTGCTCTGGACCTTCGTCGGGATCTATCACGCCTGGCGCGGCGAAGGCCGCTTCGACCGCGGCAACAGCGTCGTGCAGGTGCTGGTGGCCATCGCCCTGTTGGCCATCTGGTTCTATGCGCGGAGTTTCGCGCTGGCGGTCCAGGACCGCCTCATCCGCCAGGAGATGTCGCTGCGCCTTGGCGAGCTGCTGCCGCTCGACCAGCGCGCCCGCATCCCCGCCCTGTCGGCGAGCCAGCTGATCGCCCTGCGCTTCGCCAGCGACGAGGAGCTGCCCGCGCTGACCCGCAAGGTGCTGGACGAGAAGATCGAAAGCCGCGAGGCGATCAAGCGCCTGATCGTCAACTGGAAGGGCGATCACCAGCGGGCTTGATCGCGGGCTTGATCGAGCCAGGGGTTCGTCTCACTCGACCGTGACCTGCACCGGCCGCGAGGCGCTGGCGCCGGCGCCCAGACGCACCTGGAATTGATGCGCGCCGGGCTGCAGGCGCCAGCGGGCGGTGTAGGGATAGGCGGCGGTGGCGAAGGGCAGGCCGTCGACGTACCACACCACCTCGTTGACCGGTGGATCGACCACCGCCCTCAGGGCAACCGTGTTGAGCTCGGCCGGGGTCTCCGGATCGCGCAGCAGGCGCGCGCCGCTCTCCGGCGAGGTGATGCGCAGCCGCACCGGCCCGCCGGCGAGGACGATTCGCCCTCCCGGCGGCAAGGCGGCCGCCGGCTCGTCCGCCCCGCCGCGGCCGCTGCTGCCAGCGCCGCCGGCGCCGCCGGAAGCAGGGCCCGCCGCCCGCGCCCCCCAGTGCGCCACCGCCGGCAGGGTCAGCTGGCTCGTCGCGTCCGGGGGGCGCGGCAACCCGGCGGCGGCCTGCCACGCGGCGTAGCGCGGCGGCAGCTCGACGAAGGTGCGCACCTCGACGGCGGCCGGCGGCGTCGCCACGGTGGCCAGCAGGCCGTTGCGCCGATCGACAGCCCGCTGCTGGTGGGCCTCGCAGTCGTCGGTCGGCTCCTCGCCCGGCCGGAACCACTCCAGGAAGACGCGGTCGCAGGCGGCGGTGGCGCGGTGTCCCGACAGCGCGCAGACCCGCACCGGACGGTAGCCGCGCGGCGGCGGGAAGGAGAGGTCCTCGAGACCGTCGCCCTGCTCGCCGTGCAGGCGCAGCAGCACGTGCCGCACCAGGTCCGCGGCCGACAGGTAGCCGGAGAGCTGGTTCATGGCCCGGAAGCCGGGATGGCCCACCCAGGCCGCCGCCAGGTAGCGGGTCGAGTAGGCGACCGCCCAGGCGTCGTGGTAGTTGGTCGAGGTGCCGGTCTTGACCGCCACCGGGAAGCGGTACTCGGTCGCGCCCATCCGCGGGAAGCTGGGCAGGCGCGCCTGGGGGTCGGAGAGGAAGAGCGTGACCTGGCGCGCCGTGTCCTCGGCAAAGATGCGCCGCGGCGCCGGCTCGGGCTGATCGCGCAGCCAGCGCAGCCGCGCCGGCAGGCTGCCGTCGCCGGCCAGCGTCAGATAGGCGCGCGCCAGCTCCTCGAGCGTCACCGGCAGGCCGCCGATGGCCATGCCGAGCCCGTAGTGCCGCGCCGGCACCGCGCCGTCGGTGAGCCCCAGCTCGCGAAACAGGCCGAAGCCCTGGTCGAGGCCGATGCGGCCCAGCAGCAGCACCGCGGGAACGTTGCGCGAGTTGGCCAGCGCCACCCGCGGCAGCAGCGGCCCCATGAACGCGTCGTCGGCGTTGGCGACGCCGCCGGGGCCGCGCTCTAGGTCGTCCATCAGGGTGGTGGGTCCGATGACGCCGCGCTCGAGCGCCATGGCGTAGAGGAAGGGCTTGAGCGTGCTCCCCGCCGAGCGCCGCACCCGCGCGTAGTCGATCGCCCCATGGTCCTCGGCGTCGAAGTAGGCGGCCGAGCCGACCCAGGCGAGCACCTCGTGGCGGGACAGGTCCAGGACGATCAGGGAGGCGTTGCCGGCGCCGCGGCCGCGCCACTCGCGCAGCGCCCGCCAGGTCATCGCCGAGGCGTCGCGCTGCAGGTCGAGGTCCAGCGTGGTGCGCAGGATGGGCGCCGCCGCCGCCCCCGCCGCCGCCCCTGACGCCCTCGTGGTGCCCGCCCCGGTCGCGCCGGCCGCGCGCAGCCGGCCTTCGCCGGCCAGGGTTTGCAGGTGCAGCAGGGCGTGCAGCGCCTCGGGAGGGCGGCGCTCGCGGTACGGGATGCGCAGCGCCGCGAGCTGCCCCTGGGCCAGCGCGTACTCGGCCGGCGACAGCACGCCGCGGCCGGCGAGCTGGGCCAGCACCCGCGCGCCGCGGCGGACGGCCCGCTCGCGGCCGGCCGGCGCGAACGGGTTCATCCGCGCCGGCGCCTGCGGCAGCGCCGCCAGGAAGGCAATCTCGGCCCAGGAGAGGTCCTCGACCGGTTTGTCGAAGTAGCTGCGCGCGGCATAGGCGATGCCGTGGATGCGGTTGCCGTAGGGCACGATGCGGAGGTACTGGCGCAGCACCTCCCGCGAGCCATAGCGCTGGGTGAGGAAGACGGCGGTCAGCGCCTCGGTCACCTTGCGCAGGTAGCCGCGCGCGCCGGGGCTCTGCATGCGCGCGACCTGCATGGCGAGGGTCGACGCGCCCGAGACCCGGCCCCGCGTGCGCAGGTTCTGCAGCGCCGCCCGCGCCACCGCCAGCGGATCGACGCCGGGGTGGGCGCCGAAGCGGCGGTCCTCGAGCGCCAGGGTCGCCGCCACCACCCGCGGCGGCAGCTCCGCGACCGGCCAGTAGCCGAGGCCCTCCTCCTGGCCGGCGCCGGGCAGCTCGCCCAGGAAGCGGCCCTGGCGGTCGAGCAGCAGCAGGGTCGCCGCCGGCGCCGCGAAGTGCGCCCGCGCCGCGGCGAGGCCGACCACCCCGAGCACCAGCAGCGGGCCGGCGATGCCGCCGGTGGCGAGCGTCCACAGCAGGGCGCGCAGCCGCCAGCCGGGCGCCGGCCGCCGTTGCCACGGAAGCCGCCGGCCCCAGCGCCGCAGGCGCCAGCGCGCGAGGCGCAGCCAGGCGGTCATCGGAGGGGGGGTCACTTCTCCGGCGCCTGGCGCGGGCGAGCCACTTCCACCCGCGCCCCCGCCGAGTTGCCGTGCACCGCGCCGTCGTACATCGCCTCCGCCCGCGCCGCCGGCTGCTGGAAGCTGCCCTCGGTGGTCGCCCGGGTGCGGAAGTAGAAGTCGTAGGTGCCCTTGGGCAGGGTGTCGTAGTAGAAGGTCACCTCGTCGTCGAGGAAGGCGGAGTAGGTGGGCCGCAGCGACAGCGCGCCCCGCGGCTTGGCTTCCGGTGGTGCGGTCGCCAGGCTGGGGTTCAGCGGTTCCATGCCGGCGGCGAGCGGCACCGCCACCGCCACGTAATGCCGGTCCTTGGGGTTGACCACCTGCACGTGCTCCTCGACCACGTCGCCGACCGAGAAATGGACCGTGGTCCCGGGCGCCGCCAGCGGCAGGCGCTCGGGCGGCAGCTTCTCGCCGTGCACCGCCAGCAGCTCGCGGCTGACCACGAAGCCCGCCGCCGCCGGGGCCACCTGGGCGCCGTCGGTGGCAGGCAGATAGCTGGTCTCGACGCGCACCACGACCGGCCGCGCGGCGGCCCCCGATCCGGCATTGCCTGCCGCCACTCTCGGAGCCAGGGTGACCGCGCCCGCCTGGCCGGCCTCCTCCGCCGTCGAGACGAGCGCCGCGACTGGCGCCTGGGGGCCGATCTCGAGCGTCTTGACGCTCTTGCCGAGACGCACCTCGACGGTGCGCGGCAGGCTGCCCGCGAACGGCGGCTTGAGCAACTCGGACAGCGCCAGCAGCGCCGCGGCGTTGGCATTGGTCGAGCCCCAGCCGTCGTCGCTGCCGAGCGTGGTCAGGGCCTCGATCAGCGTCGCCAGGCGCGGGTCGGCGCCGTCGCGGCGCACCAGGGCGCGGGTCATCTCGGCCACCGTCCGCGTCTCGCTGGGAAGGATGAGGCCGCTGGCCGGCGCGTGTCCCGGCCCCTCCTGCAGGCCGCCGTAGATCTGGCGCCCGCCGTGGAGCCGCAGCACCACGCCGCCCCACAGCCGCCGCACCAGGTCGTCGGCCGCGGGCGCCGCCTCCGGCCCCGTGCTCTTGGCGAAGGCCAGGAGCACCTCGGACACCCCTTCGAGATCGAGGAACTGGGCCTTGCGCGCCAGCTCCGCGGCATAGGCGGGCTGGGCCTTGCCGGCGGCGGTCAGGGCGGCGAGCGCCCAGCTGCGCTCGGCGAAGGATTCGCCGTCGATGAAGTGGCCGTAGTCGGTGCGCAGCGACTGCTCGAGCGACCTGCTCAAGGTGTTCCAGAGCTTCTCGTCGACGGCGTAGCCCGCCGCCTTGGCCTCGACCAGGAAGTCCAGCGACCAGGCGGTCAGCGAGACGTAGCCGCCGCTGCCCGGCCAGTAGGCCACCAGCCCCTCGGGGCCCACCGCGCGGCCCAGCCATTCGAGGGTGTCGGCGACGTCCTTGCGCAGCCGCTCGTCGTCTCCCGACGTGTGCAGCAAGTCGCGCAGGCGGGTCAGGGCCAGCTCGGCGCGCGCCCGCGACAGCCGCTGCTCGGTGCAGCCGTAGGGATAGTCGAGCAGGAAGTCGAGCCCCGCCGCCATGCGCACCAGGGCCGGCTGGTCGGACACCAGCACCGACCGCCGCACGCTCCCGGGCCGTGCGGGCTCGGGCAGCGCCGGCATCTCCAGGGTGGTGCCCGCGTCGGCCCCGCCGCCGCCAGCCGCGAGGTCCTTGAGCAGCCGGATGCTGATGCGCCGGCGGTCGTCGCGCACCGGCAGCTTCACCTCGGCGCCGTCGCTGGCCTGGTCGGCGGCGCGCTGGACGGCGAAGCGGAAGGTGACGTCGCTGTAGGCGGGCTTGCCGTCCGGCTTGAAGCCCGGCGTCGGCACGGTCACCGGGAACTCGATGCGGGCCGGGTCCTTGGGGTTCCACGTCAGGTCCTGGTGGGCCGGACCGCCGAGCGTCACGCCGGTGGCGCGCATCTCGGCCACGCCGGCGCCGCCCTCGCCCTCGACGATGCGCCCGATCGCCACCGCCTTGAAGCGGTCGCCGGGGCGCACGAAGCGCGGCAGCGCCGGCTGCACCAGCACCGGCAGCCGCACGGCGATCTCGCCGGTGCCGAAGCCGAAGCGCTCGGGGCCGCTCGCCACCTTCGCGCGGATCTTGAAGTTGGTGAGGTCGTCCGGCAGCTCGACGGTGACCTTGGCGGCGCCGGTCGGACCGACCACGATCGCGGGATTGAAATAGGGCACCGGCTTGAAGTTGCGGCGCACGGTGACGCGATCGAGGAGGCTCCCGGCCTCCTTCTCGCCCACCTCGCCGCCGGGATTCTCGGCGAAGGGGAGGAAGCCGAAGGCCAGGTTGCGGCTGTCGCCCAGGGTCAGCCGCGAGTTGACCGCGGTGATGAAGTCGGGCAGCGGATCGAGCCGCTGCTCGCGGCCCAGCGCCAGCACTGCCTGGTCCACCAGCCACAGCGTCACCTCGCCGCCGACCGGCCGCCCCTGCGGGTCGGCGAGCGCGATCGCGACCTCGATCTTCTGGCCCGGCCGCCCCTTGGCGGGGTAGCCGAGCTTGACCTCGACCCGGTTGTCGAGCGGCTGCACCTTGAGCCAGGCGGTGGCGGCGACGGTGGCGGGCTTGCCGAGATCGGCGTTGCTGCCCGGCTGCGGCGCCGTGCCCGGCACCCGCCCGCGCTCAAGCATGAAGTGCACCGGCAGGCGCGGCGCATAGTTGCCGTGGATCGGCAGCTTGAAGGTCGCGGCGCCGCCTTCGACCGCCAGCCACTGGTAGGTGTTGCCCTCCGGCGCCTCGACCACCGCCAGCGCCCGGCCGCGCTGGAAGGGGCTCTCGAGCACCAGCACCGCGGTCTCGCCCGGCCGGTACTCGGCCTTGTCGGCGACGACGTTGAAGGCGCCCGCCGGCGGCTTGGTCCAGGTCACCGCCTGCTCGCCCCCGGCGTAGAGATCGACCGCCACGACCTGCGTGCGGCCCAGCCGGTCGCGCGCCTCGACCTCGACGACGTAGACGCCGGAGCGCGGGATCGCCAGGGCCACCGGCTGCGGGCCGGCGCCGCTCGTCACCTTGACCTCGGCAAGCTTCTGGTCCACGACGTCGGTGCGATAGCGCGCCACGCCGTCGGAGAAATCGGAGGCCTGCAGGTGCGAGTGCCATTGCCGTTGCAGCAGGCGCACGGTGACCGCCTGGCCGGCGAGCGGCTTGTCGTCGGGGCCGACCACCACCACCTCGGGCTGGATGCGGGTGGCCCGCTCGACGTAGCGCGGCACCTTGAGGCCGAGCACGAAGGGCGGCAGCGCGACCACGGCGCGGGCGGCGGTCACCGTCTGGTCGTCGGCGCCGGTGATCGTCGCCTCGACCACGTAGGTGCGCGGCTGCGCCGTCGGCTCGACGGCCGGGTTGAGCACCAGCTTGGCGGCGCCGGTCGCGTCGGTCGTGTCCTGGCGCTCGAGGCGCGGCGTCGACTGGAAGCGGTCGGTGCGCGAGAAGCGCCCGTCCGAGGAGTAGAGGAAGCCGGAGAGGCGGCGGGGCGTCCAGCTGTAGGGGAACTGGGTGACCCGCCAGGCCAGCGGCCGGGCGGTGACGCGGCCGCCGGCGTA
>DASZHY010000498.1:0-17370 GCA_035949675.1 Thermoanaerobaculia bacterium | reverse complement strand
GCCCGCCGCGCGGCCGGCGCCGGCGCTGCCGACGCCGGTGCCCCGCGTCGACGCGATCACCCTGCGCGAGATCCACCTGGCGCTCAAGGAGCCTTTCCGGATCTCCTCGGGCTTCCAGCTGCACCGCCGCATCGTGCTGGTCCAGCTGGCCGGCGAAGGGGTCGAGGCCTGGAGCGAATGCGTCGCCGGAGAGCACCCCAATTACAGCCCTGAAAACGCCGACACCGCCTGGCTGGCGATCCGGGAATGGCTGGCGCCGCGCCTGCTGGGGCGACGCTTCGCCGGGCCTGCCGAGGTGTGGCCGGTCCTCGATCGCAACGTCCGCGGCCACAACATGGCCAAGGCGGCGCTCGAGATGGCGGCCTGGGAGCTGGCAGCTCAGGCGGCGGCCATGCCGCTGGCGGAGCTTCTGGGCGGGGTGAACTGGCGCATTCCGGTAGGTGTTTCGCTCGGCATCCAGGAGAGCCCGGCGGCGCTGGCGGCCAAGGCGGGCGCCGCCCTGGCGCGCGGCTACCACAAGATCAAGCTCAAGATCGAGCCCGGCTCGGACGTCGAGTTCGTGCGCGCCGTGCGCCGGGCGCTGGGGCCGGATGCGCCGCTGATGGCCGACGCCAACAATGCCTACCGGCTCGAGGATGCGGCACAGCTGGCGGCCCTCGACGATTTCGGCCTGCTGATGATCGAGCAGCCTCTCGCCTGGGACGACCTGCTGCGCCACGCCGAGCTGCAGCGGCGCTTGCGGACCCCCATCTGCCTCGACGAGTCGATCACCAGCCCCGAGCGCGCCGCGGACATGATCACACTCGGCGCGGGCCGCATCGTCAACATCAAGCCCGGCCGGATGGGCGGGTTCCGCCAATCGCTCGCCACCCATGACCTCTGTGCGGCGCACGGCGTCCCGGTCTGGTGCGGCGGCATGCTCGAGAGCGGCATCGGGCGCGGCCACAACGTGGCGCTCGCCTCGCTGCCCAACTTCACCTTGCCCGGCGACCTGTCGCCGAGCGAGCGCTACTGGGAGCGAGACGTCGTCGACCCGGAGTGGACGATGGACCGCGAGGGCTGGGTCCAGGTGCCCCGCGACCGGCCGGGGATCGGGGTGACCGTGGACCTGGCCAGGATCGAGGCTCTCACCGTGCGCCGCGAAGAGCTTCGCGCCTGACCTGGGCGGACGCCGGCCGCCGTGGTCTTTCGTCTTCTCGCCGGTGCCGTGGTGGTGCTCCACCTCGGCTTCGTGCTGTTCGTGACTCTCGGCGGCCTGCTCGTCTGGCGCTGGCGTCGCCTCGCCTGGGCGCACCTGCCGGCGCTCGCCTGGGGAGCGTGGATCGAGCTCTCCGGCGGCATCTGTCCGCTGACGCCGCTCGAGAACCACCTGCGGCTGCGTGGCGGCGAGGCCGCGTACGGCGGCGATTTCGTGGGGCACTACCTGCTGCCGGTGCTCTATCCGGAAGGGCTCGATCGCGGCATCCAGGCCATCCTTGCCGCGGCCGTGCTGGGCCTCAATGCCGCGGTCTACTGGCGGATCCTGCGCCGGCGGCAGCGCCCGCCGCGGCAGACCGTGGCGCCGGCGGCGCGCCCGCCGTCCCCGCCGCCCGCGGCGACCTGAACGGCGCCGGCCGCCCGCCTCGCGGAGTGAGCTCTGGGCAGTTGACTCTGCTCGCCTGGACGCTTATGCTGGATGGCGTAAGTGAGGCGTAAGTCGGGAGAGAGCAACGTCATGCCAAGCCAGAGCGATCAGGGCCACCGGAATGCCTTCACCGCCGATTTTCTCAACCGCCTGGACGAATCCGGCGAACCTGACGGCGCGCACGAGGCGGACGCCGCCGGGCCGTGGACCATCCGGCCGGTGTCGTATCGCGGCGACATCGGTTTTGCCTTGCTGCGCGAGTGGGAGAGCCTGGAAGCCGGCGACGTTCCCTACGCTGTCTTCCGCCGGCGCGAGACCGCGCTGCTCGCCGCCGCGGTGCTCCCTGGCACCGGCCGCGAGCCGCTCCTTCGCCTCGACACCGAGCCGGATGGCGACGGCTTTGCGCTGCTGACCTCTCCCGCCCTGCAGAAAACGGCGCGACCGGCGCGGCCGGCGCGGCCAGCGCGACCCCCCGCGAAAGAGATGGAGATGGAGCGGGAGATGGAGAAGCAGCCGCCAAGCCTGCCGGCGGGTCACCTGCGCGATTTCGACCAGAGCCTCGCCGATGCGCTGCACGTCGCGGCGGCGCTGGTGCGCTCGCCGGCGGCGCTCGCCAGGCTGCTCGAGGCCGCCGGCTACGTCGCCCTCGAGCAAGTGGGGAGGATCCTCGACCGGCGGGTGCACTGAACCGGGATCGTGAACCTGGCAGCCGCCGGAACTAGCCGGCGCCGGCGGCGCCGCCGTCCGCGAGCAGCTGCCGCCCGCGCAGGAACTCGAGCATCAGCGCCCAGAGACGCTCCTTGCGGTCGGTGAGCCGGTGGTCGCCATCGGCGAACAGGTGCAGATCGATGTCACGGAAGGGGCAGCGGGTCGCGAACTCGGTGACGCCACGCCACGGCACCGAGGTGTCGAAGCGCCCCTGCAACAGCAGCGCCGGCGTGCGATAACGCAGCAGCAGCGATTCGGTCGGGTAGGCGCGCAGATCCTCGATCAGCTCCCACCCCAGCTCGCAGGAGACCAGGTCGTTGGCGAAGTGGATGACACCGGACTGCTGCCAGGCGCGCGTTCTCTCCGGCCCGGCCCACGCCAGCAGCGAGCCCGCGAAATCGAGCGCCGGCGCGATGTGCAGACCGGCGACCACCCGCTCGGGGTTGAGGGCCGAGTACCACATGCCGGTGCCGCCCCCCATCGAGGAGCCGATGAGGCAGAGGCGCCGGTGTCCCTTCGCCTCGAGCCACGAGACGGCGAGCGACAGGTCTTCGAGGTTGCGCGACAGCGTCAGCTCCCGCATCTCGCCGCCCGATTGGCCATGACCTTCGAAGTCGAACGAGCAGAAGGCGAACCCGCCGCCGAGCGCCTGTCGCCGGAAGAACTCGGCCTTCTCGCCGCTTTGCTCCGAGCCGAAGCCGTGGAGGTAGAGGAAGCAGAAGCCCGCGGCGCCGCCCGCTGCCTGCCGCGGGCCCTCGGGGGAGGAGTAGGCAACCGCGAGATGCGACGGCGCGCGCCCTTGCCGCACGATGGGAATGGTTTCCATGCGCCTCCCGCCAGGACCGGAGCCGCCATCCTACCCGATGGGAGCGGCCCGCGAGTTGCTACAGCCGGATATTGAAATCGTCAATGCAGTTGGGAGGCGGCCCCGGATTTATTCTCTGGTAGCATAGCGCCGTGCTCGGGATTCGTGCCACTACTCCCTTCGAGAAGCAGCTTGGGCATCGCTTCCGCCATCCTCAACTGCTCGAGCTGGCGCTCACCCACCGCTCCCACGCCAACGAGCGCGGCCGTGAAGAGCATTACGAACGGCTCGAGTTCCTTGGCGACGCGGTGCTCGGCATGGTGACGGCGGAGTGGCTGTACCGCGAGCACCCGGAGCTGCCGGAAGGGGAGCTGTCGCGCCTCAAGGCGCAGCTGGTGAGCCGCGGCGCGCTGGCCCGCCACGCCGCCGAGGTGGCGCTGGGCGAGGTGTTGCGGCTGGGGGTGGGGGAGGAGCGTTCCGGCGGCCGGAGCAAGCCGTCGCTGCTCGCCGACTCGCTCGAGGCAGTCTTCGGCGCCGTCTACCTGGACGCGGGCCTGGCCGCGGCGGCCAAGGTCATCCACCTCATGCTCGAGCCGATGCTCGAGGCCGGAGAGGGCCGCACCCAGCTGCTCGAGGCCGACGCCAAGACCCGGCTGCAGGAGATCTCGCAGGCGCGCGGCGGCTCGCTTCCCGAGTACCGGCACACCGGCGCGACCGGCCCCGACCACAGCCGCCTCTACCGGGTCGAGTGCTGGGTCGACGGCCAGCCGGCAGGAGCCGGCGAGGGCTCGAGCAAGAAGCAAGCCGAGCAGCGAGCCGCGGCCGACGCCATAGCCCATCTCGCAGCCCAACCGGTGACAGGGTCGTCGAAGACCGCGGGCTAGATAGAAACCGATTGTCGAAGCGAAGGGGCCGCGGCTCCGCCTGTCGCCTGTCGCGGCACTCGTTGCTCGTCGGAGGGGGCGTCCCCATCGGCCGCTGCTAGTGTACTGCGTCGTAAATCCATTGTCCCAGGCGCCGGCGGATGGGATGCGGGATTTACGACGCAGTGCACTAGAATCGCGCCCTTATGAGCCAGCCCATCGAGACCAGCGAGCGCCCCGGCGCCGAGTCACCCGACCCCATTGCCGTCGATTCGATCCACGCGCTGGCCCGCCACGTCGGCCGCGAGGTCGAGCTGCCGGGCTGGGTGGACAACAAGCGTTCGAGCGGCAAGATCGCCTTCCTGCAGATCCGCACCGCCGGCGGCGTGGTGCAGGCGGTCGCCAGCCGCGCCGAGCTGCCGGCGGAAGACTGGGAGCAGATCGAGCGCGCCACCCAGGAGTCGACCGTGCGCGTGCGCGGCAGGGTGAAGGAAGACCGGCGGGCGCCGAGCGGCGTGGAGATCCAGCTGCACGGCTTCACCCTGCTCTACCTGACGCAGGACTTCCCGATCACTCCCAAGGAGCACGGCACGGCGTTCCTGATGGAGCATCGCCATCTCTGGCTGCGCTCCGCCCGGCAGCGCAACGCGCTGCGGGTGCGCAGCGAGGTCGAACAGGGCATCCGTGACTTCTTCTACGAGCGCGACTTCACCTTGATCGATTCGCCGATCCTGACGCCGGCCGCTTGCGAAGGCACATCGACCCTGTTCCAGACCGACTACTTCGGCGATCCTGCCTTCCTGTCCCAGTCTGGGCAGCTCTATCTCGAGCCGGCGGCGGCGGCGCTGGGCAAGGTCTACTGCTTCGGCCCCACCTTCCGCGCCGAGAAGTCGAAGACGCGGCGCCACCTGATGGAGTTCTGGATGGTGGAGCCCGAGGTCGCTTTCCTCGAGTTCGACGGGCTCATCCGCCTGGCCGAGGATTGCGTCCGCTATCTGACGGAGCGGGTGCTCGACCGCTGCCGCGAAGAGCTCAAGGCGCTCGAGCGCGACACCGCCAAGCTCGAGCTGGTGGGCGGGCCGTTCCCGCGCGTCACCTACACCGAGGCGATCGAGCTTCTGCGTCAGGGGGGCTCGGCCATCCAGTGGGGCGAGGACTTCGGCGGCGACGAGGAGACGCAGCTAGCCAGCCGCTACGAGCGGCCGCTGCTGGTCACGCACTTCCCGGCCTCCTTCAAGGCCTTCTACATGCAGCCGGCGCCGGACAACCCCGACCTGGTCCTGGCGCTCGACCTGCTGGCCCCCGAGGGCTATGGCGAGATCATCGGCGGCAGCCAGAGGATCCACGACCATGACCTGCTGCTGGCGCGCATCGAGCAGCACCATCTGCCGGTCGCGGCGTTCCAGTGGTACCTCGACGTGCGCAAGTACGGCGCCTTTCCGCATAGCGGCTTCGGCATGGGCATCGAGCGCTTCGTCGCCTGGCTGTGCGGCATCAGCCACTTGCGCGAGACCATCCCGTATCCGCGCATGCTGTACAAGATCTATCCCTGAACGTGGCCGGCGCCACGGACACGGAGCCGCCGCGCGACACTGCGCCGGCCAGCGCCGCCGCTCCGCCAGGCTCGGCTCGCGCCGGTGCGGCGGCCGCGCCGGACGGCGCGGTGCCGGCGGACCGGCGCCATCGCCTCGCCAACTACGCCACCCTGGGCCTGCTGACCCTCATCTGGGGGACTACCTGGGCGGCCATCCGCATCGGCCTGCGCGGCATCCCGCCGTTCACCGGCGTGGCGCTGCGCTTCGCCATCGGCGCGGCGGCGCTGGCAGTGGTGGCGCGCGGCCTCGGGGTACGGCTGCGGGGCGCCGCACGACCCGCGGCGCGAGCCTCGGCCTGGCGGGTGTGGCTGGCCAACGGCCTGCTGACCTTCTTCATCCCCTACGGTGTGCTGTACTGGGCGGAGCAGTGGGTGCCGTCCGGGCTGGCCGCGGTGCTGTTCGCGACCTCGCCGCTGTGGGTGGCGCTGGCGGCGCACCTGGCGCTGCCCGCGGAGCGGCTGCGCCCCGCCATCGCCGCCGGAGTGCTGGCCGGTTTCGCCGGCGTGGCGGTGATCTTCTCGGAGGACCTGCGCGCGCTCGGCGGCCCGCGGGTGGCGGGCGCGGCCGCCCTGTTGCTGGTGGCGCCGCTCACCTCGGCGTTCGGGGTCGTGGCAGTCAAGCGCTGGAGCGCCGGCATGCATCCGCTGGCCATCGTCACCGTGCCCATGGGCCTGGCTGCCGCCGGCATGGGCTGCCTGGCGCTGGCCACCGAGGCCGGTCAGCCGCCGCGCCTGACCGGCCTGCCGCTGGCGGCCCTGCTGTATCTGGCGCTCTTCGGCTCGGCGCTGAGCTTCGCCCTCTACTTCTGGCTCCTGGGCCGCCTGCCCGCGACCACCCTGTCGCTGATCAACTACCTGACCCCGATCGTCGCGCTGCTGATCGGCAGCGCCGCTCTGGGCGAGCCGGTCACCGCCCGCACCCTCGCCGGCTCCGCCCTGGTGGTGGGAGGGGTGGCGGTGGCGATGCGGGCGCGGTTGGGCCACGCGACCTGAGACGGGGCCTCCGCCGGGCGTCTCGTGCCGCAATGCGGCGTCGAGGCCGAGCGGCCGGCTGACGGGCATTCGGCCGGCGGCAGCTCCCCCGGCGGGAGGGCGTAAATTGCCCCGGGGGGCTTCCCACGCGGTACGGTTGTGCTACACTCATTGTCGCACTGCGGCATAACCCGGCGGGCGGGCCGCCCTCGGGGCCGAGCCAGGGGAGAAAACGCAAGATGGCGACCAAGCACTTGCAGGTGAGCGAGCAGGAGTCGAGGAAGGTGGCCGAGGCCTCACGGGAGACCGAGTGGAAGCAGCCGAGCTTCATGCGCGAGATGTTCCTCGGCAACTTCCGGCTCGACCTCATCGACCCGTACCCCTTGCCGGAGCCCGAGCGCCCCGAGTTTGCCGCCTTCTTCAACGCCCTCAAGGATTTCGTGCGCAACGAGGTGGACTCGGTCGAGATCGACGCCACCGGCGAGTATCCCGAGCACGTCCTCGACGGCTTACGCAAGCTCGGCGCCTTCGGCATGAAGATCCCCAAGAAATACGGCGGCCTGGGCTTCACCCAGGTCGAATACCAGAAGGTGATGCAGCTGTTCGGCGGCCTCGACGGCAACCTCTCGGCGCTGCTGTCCGCCCACCAGTCGATCGGCGTGCCGCAGCCGCTGAAGCTGTTCGGCAGCGAGGAGCTCAAGCAGAAATACCTGCCGCGCTGCGCGCGCGGCGAGATCTCGGCCTTCGCCCTCACCGAGGCGGAGGTGGGCTCCGACCCGGCGCGCCTGCAGACCTCCGCCGAGAAGACCCCCGAGGGCGACGCCTACGTCATCAACGGCCACAAGCTGTGGTGCACCAACGGCACCATCGCGAAGCTGCTGGTGGTGATGGCCCGCGACCCCAAGAGCAAGCAGATCAGCGCCTTCGTCGTCGAGACCAGCTGGCCGGGCGTCAAGATCGACCACCGCTGCCACTTCATGGGGCTGCACGCCCTGGCCAACGCGGTGATCAGCTTCACCAACGTGCGGGTGCCGGCCGAGAACCTGATCGGCAAGGAAGGGCGGGGCCTGAAGATCGCCTTGACGACCCTCAACGACGGCCGCCTGTCGATCCCCAACGGTTCGGTGGGCACGGTCAAGCTGTGCCTCGAGATCTGCCGCAAGTGGGCCAACGAGCGCGTGCAGTGGGGCCGTCCGATCGGCAAGCACGAGGCGGTGTCGCACAAGATCGCCGACATGGCGGCGATCGGCTTTGCCATGGAATCGATCGCCCACCTGGTCACCGTGATGGCCGACCGCGGCAACTACGACATCCGGCTCGAGGCCGCTGCCTGCAAGGAGTGGAACACCGACCGCACCTGGGAGATCGTCGACGACACCATGCAGATCCGCGGCGGCCGCGGCTACGAGACCGAGCGTTCGCTGGCGGCGCGCGGCGAGCAGCCGATCGGCGTCGAGCGCCTGATGCGCGACTACCGCATCAACAAGATCTTCGAGGGCTCCTCCGAGATCATGCACCTGTTCATGGCGCGCGAGGCGGTGGACAAGCACCTGCAGGTCGCCGGCAACCTGATCGATCCGGAGAAGCAGCTGGCCGAGAAGCTTGCCGAGCTGCCGAAGATCGCCGCCTTCTACGGGTCCTGGTACCCGTCGCGATGGCTGGGCTGGGGCCAGTGGCCGCGGTACTCCGAGTACGGTCCGATGGCCACCCACCTGCGCTTCGTCGAGCGCAACACCCGCCGCCTGTCGCGCCAGATCTTCCACGGCATGATCGCCTACCAGGGGGCGCTGCAGAACAAGCAGGCGTTCCTGTTCCGGATCGTCGACATCGCCAACGAGATGTTCGCGATGGCGGCGTCGGCGGCGCGCGTCCACGCCATGGCTGAGGCCGGCGAGCCGCACGCCGAGGAGGCGCTCGAGCTCGGCGACCTGTTCTGCCGCGGGGCGCGGCGCAAGGTGATGCGCCTGATGCGCGACCTGTGGGCCAACGACGACGCGCGCAAGTACCGGGTCGCGCTGCGCATCCTGGAAGGCCGCCACGCCTGGATGGAGTCGGGCATCATGGAACCCCGGCAGGCGCTGCCGTCTGCAGAACAGCCGGCGCCGGCCGCGGAGCAGCCGGTGCCCGCGCGGGCGGCGGCCCAGGCGGTCACCGGCGGCGAGCGCCCCAAGATCGCCGGCGGCGAGCGCCCGACACCCGCCGGCGGCGAGCGCCCGACACCCGCCGGCGGCGAGCCGACCCTACGGCCGGTGCGTCCTGCCGCGGCGAACTGAGCCGCTAGCGCCCGGGCGGCCCCGGCGGCCTAGCCCCCCGGCGGCCCTGGAGCCCTCGGAGGCGCCGGAGACCCCGGCGGATATCCGCGCACGAAGCGTACTCCCGCGTCGAGCACCACGTCCTCGCCCCGGCGGTACAAGCGGTCGGCGACCGCCGCGCTGAGCGGCAGGCGGACGTCGGGCTCGACGCCGCCGCGGCCGGTGGCGTCGCCGTCCACCTCGACCCTGCCGTCGCCGTCCAGCGATTGGGCGTGCGGGAAGATCACTTCCAGGCCGCCGGGCAGCGTCACCGACTTGAGCCCGATGCCGAACGAGCCGTGGGTGGCGTGCAGGCCGATGACCGCGGTGCCGGGCTGCCCCTTGAGCAGCAGCGGAATTGCTTCGCCGGCGCTCACGGTATCGGCGTCGACCAGCACCGCGATGCGGCCGCGGTAGAGCGGCGGCCGCGGCAGCACGGCGATCGCCTGGCGCGGATCGGGCTCGAACCGGCCGAGCTCCGGCCCCTCCCGGCGCTCCCGGAGTTCCCGGAACCCCCGGAACTGCCGGAGCTCCCGGAGATAAACGCCCGGGATCTCGTACAGCGTCGCCTCCCGTAACAGCGGTGCGACCAGCTGCGGCACCATGGCGTCCATGCCGCCGCAGTTGCCGCGCACGTCGACGACCACCCCCGGCAGGCGGTCGGCGGCGAAATGGGCGAGGGCGCGGTGCAAGGCCCACCCTGGCAGCGGCGTGCGCAGCGTGGGAAGCTCGAAGTTGAGCCGCACGTAGCCAGCGCCCGCGGCCAGCTCGCGGGTTTCCAGGGTGCGGCCGGCCAGCAGCGCGGCGGCGCGCAGGCAGGGCGCCCGGGCGGGCGGCGCGGCAGCGGCGACCAGCTCGCGGATCACCTCGTGGGAGGCGCCGGCAGCGCTGCTGCCGTCCTTGGCGGCACCGTCCGTCGCCGCGGTGCCGCGGAAGACGATGGCGGCGCGCGCCCCGACCGGCGCCCGGGTCAGCAGGCTGGCCTGTGTCAGGCGATTGCCTTCCCGGGTGGCCGGCGGCCGCTCGCTCCACAGGACCGGCACCGCCGCCAGCGCCGCGCCGGCGGGGGCGCCGTTCCAGCGCAGGACCTCGGCGCCGGCGCGCAGGCCGGCCCGTTCGGCAGGGCCGCCGGCGACGACGCGGCTGGCCAGCACCCTGCCGTCGTCGAGCTCGACTACCTCGAACCCGAAGGAGCCGCCGGCCTCGGCGCGCTCGAGGCCGCCGTCGTCGCCGACCAGCCGCGCGTGGCCGTCGCGCAGCCGCCAGACCAGCTCGCGCAGCGCCCGGTAGTAGCCCCGCCGGTCGCGCCGCGTCTCGGCGGCGGCCACGCGCGGACCCAGCTCGCGCTCGATCGCCGTCCAGTCGATGCCCTTCCAGGCGGTGAAGGGGTACTCGCTCGCCAGCAGCGTGCAAAGGCGCGAGAACGCCGCGTTCCAGCCGAGGCTGCTGAGGTCGGTGTGCCGCGGCCGGTCCAGCGTGAAGCCGGCGGCGAGGAGGCCGCAGGCCAGCACGACGGCGGCGCCGCGCGCGGCACGCCCGGCGGCGGGACCCGCGGACGGCAGGCCGCCGCGGGAATGTCTCGTCGCCGGTCCGCCGGGGTCGCGTGCGTTTCTCGATTGCCTCACCTGGTCTCGCCCCCGGTTTGCCTGCTCGCTGCCGGCGCCTCGCTTATACCTCAATGGCGGCAGTCCTGACATGCCACCGGCACGCCTCGGCGCGGGGGCATGACGTCATGCGGCGCCTCGTGCCTGGCGGGGTGCCTCACCGTGCCGCGGGCCGTGGTAGGGTGAGCGCTCGATGCAGCACTTCGGCATGTCCGCCCGGGCATGAGAGCCGTCCTTCCTGCCGATCCTGCCGCTGCCGCGGGCCGCCGGCCGGTGCCCCGGGTGGGCGATCTGCCGGACCCCGTGGCCCGTGCCGGCGAGGTGGTGGTGGCGGTCGAGGCGGCCGGTCTCAACCGCGCCGACCTGATGCAGCTGGCCGGCCAGTACCCGCCGCCGCCCGGCGAGAGCGAGGTGCCCGGGCTCGAGTGCGCCGGGCGGATCGCCGCCGTCGGCGAAGGCGTGGACCGCTTCAGGCTGGGAGCGCGGGTCATGGCGCTGCTGGCCGGCGGCGGCCATGCGACGCGCGCGGCGGTGCCCGCGGGTCAGGTGCTGCCGCTGCCCGAGAACCTCTCGTTCATCGAAGGCGGGGCGCTGCCCGAAGCCGGTCTCACCGCCTGGACCAACCTGATCGCGGAAGGCGGCCTGGTGACCGGCGAGGTGGTGCTGATCACCGGTGCCACCGGCGGCGTCGGCAGCTTCGCGGCGCAGCTGGCGCGCGATCTGGGAGCACGGGTCATCGCCGCGGGCCGCGACCTGGGGCGGCTCGAGCGCCTGCGGGAGCTCGGCATCGAAGAGCTCATTCTCGACGACGACGAGCTGCCGGCGCGCTTGCGCGAGGCCACCGGCGGCAAGGGCGTGGACCTGGTCTTCGACCTGGTGAGCGGCGCCCGCCTGCCCGCACACCTCGCGGCGTTGAAAAAGGGCGGTCGCCTGGTGCTCATGGGCGTGCTCGCCGGCCGCCGCGCCGAGCTCGAGCTCGAGTCGCTGCTGCGCCGCCGCCTGCGCATCATCGGCTCCGTGCTGCGCTCGCGCTCGCGCGACGAGAAGGCCCGCCTGGTGGAGGGATTCGGCGCCTTCGCGTTGCCGCGCCTCCGTGCGGGGCGGCTGCGGCCGGTGATCCACCGCGTGCTGCCGCTGGAGGAAGCTGCGGCGGCTTACGCGGCGCTGGCGGACGGCGGCGGCTTCGGCAAGATCGTGCTGAAAATGACCTGAAGGCACCGGCCTGTAAAGTTTACCGAGACCTGACTCGACCAGGCCAGACCGCCGCGGCACTCGTCTCTTGCCGCCGACCGGGCAGGGCCGGCGGCCGCACACGGGTGCCCAGGTCGTGGCACGCGCGTTGCTCCTCGTTCGTGTTGTCGTACCAGGGAGCTGCGAACGCCTTACGACAAACAGAAGGAGGTCAGATCAAATGAACTTCATCATCTGGCTCATCGTAGGCGGGTTGATCGGCTGGATCGCCAGCATCGTGATGCGTCATCCTGAAGGCGTCTTGATGGACGTGGTGGTAGGGATCGTCGGCGCCGTGCTGGCCGGCGTCCTGCTGTCGCCGATGTTCGGCGTCGGCACGATCAATCAGGGTAACTTCAGCGCCGCCAGCCTGCTCGTTTCCCTGCTCGGCTCCATCATCCTGCTCGCCATCGTCAATCTATTCCGCCGCGGAGCCGTCCGTTAGCGTCCCGGGCGGCGGAGCCTGGCTTTCCTCGACAAGGGTCCGGCGGGCTGCGGCGAGCGACTCCTCCCAGCCGCCGCGGTCGTTGGCCTCGACCAGGCCTTCGAGGTGCGCCAGCGCCTCGCGGGTCGCGCGGTAGACCGCGGACCGGTGCGGATTGAGCCGCTGGATGTCGAGGTAGAGATCGGCATCCTCGCCGAGCACGGAGCGGGCGGTGGCGGCCTGCCGCAGGAAGGTGGTCGAAGCGCACTCCTGGAGCTCCGCGGGCGCGATGCCGCTGCGGCCGAGTGCGGCGCCGAAGAGCAGGCTGGTGAGATGAGCCAGGCCTAGCAGCCAGCCCATCAGGCGGTCGTGGTGGGGAAGGGGCACCTCCACCAGGCGAGTGTAGGGGTGAGAGAGGAAGGGTTCGATCTCGCGCCGCTCGCTCCCCGGCTCGCCCTGGGCCGCCAGCACGAAGGTCAGCGGCTCGTAGAGCGATTTGCCGGGTCCGAACATCGGGTGCAAGGCGACGACCCTCGAGCCCTCGCGGCGGGCCCGTTCGAGGACCGGCGCCAGCGGCGCTTTGATCGACGAGACCTCGACGAGCAGCGGACCCGGCGACCGCCCCCCTTCCCGTGCCCGCGCCACCCTGGCGGCGAAGGCGGCGACCGCGTCCGCGGTCTGGCTCAGCGGCACGGCCACCAGGACCGCCGCGTAAGCCTCCAGCTGCGCCACCTCGGCGAGGTCGGCGAAGCGCCCGGGCCGCGGCGGCAGGCCGGCAAAGGCCGGGTCCAGCAGGTCGCAGTGGTGGCCGGCGAGGTCGAAGAAGCGATGGAACCAGCCGCCCATCGCGCCGGCGCCGCCGGCGATCAGCAGCCGCTCGCCGCGCTTCGCCCTCACCTCCACGCCGACCCGGTGCTGGCGCTCGACCGAGCCGCGGATGATGGCGCGGAACACCGACTCGAGAACCTCCGCCGACACGCCGCAGCTGTCGGCGTGCTGCCGCGCGCGCTCGAGCACCTGGTCCTCGACGTCGCGCACCACGATCGGAGCGCCGCGCTCGGCCTTGAGGCGGCCGATCTCGCCGGCGATCTCCATCCGGCGCCGCAGCAGCTCGAGCAGGGCGCGATCGAGGTCGGCGATGGCGTCGCGAAGCGGCGGCAGCGGGTCGGATGCGGTCATGCCAAGGGTGCCTCTCGAGAAGACGGCAGACCATTCTAGCGGCATGCTAAGCTCGCGCCGCCATGAGCGCAGACCCCGCCGCCGGCGTCAGCGGATCGGCCGCCGCCGCTGAGGTGCCTTACCCGACGGCGTTCTTCGGCCACCCGCGCGGCCTCGCGACCCTCTTCTTCACCGAGTTCTGGGAGCGCTTCAGCTACTACGCTATTCAGGCGCTGCTCGTCCTGTTCGCGACCGCCAGCGTGTCGCGTGGCGGGCTCGGCCTCAGCGTCGCCCAAGGCACTGCCATCTACGGCCTCTACAGCGGATCGCTCTGGCTGCTGTCGCTCCCCGGCGGCTGGCTGGCGGACCGCCTCCTGGGCTCTCGCCGCGCCGTGCTGCTGGGCGGCTGCCTGATCTCCGCCGGCAACCTCACGCTGGCAGTCACGGGCTGGCCGACCTTCTGCCTCGGGCTGACGCTGACCGCGCTCGGCACCGGGCTGCTCAAGCCCAACATCAGCTCCATGGTCGGGGAGCTCTATCCGTCCGACTACGCCCGGCGCGACGCCGGCTTTTCGATCTTCTACATGGGCATCAATCTCGGTGCCCTCCTCTCGCCCCTGATCTGCGGTCAGCTGGGGGAGCGGGTCGACTGGCACCTGGGCTTCGCCGCGGCCGGTATCGGCATGGCGCTGGGCGTGGTGCAGTACTACAGGGGCGGCAGGTACCTGGGGGGCGCCGGCCTGCGGCCGAACGCCGAGCTCGACGCGGTCGCGCGCGCCCGGTCGTGGAAGCTCCTGGCCGGCGGCGGCGCCCTGGTGGTCCTGCTCGCGGTGGTGGTGGCCGGCGGCTGGCTGCCGATCACCCTCGCGCAGGCGGCCAAGATCGCCACCGCGATGATCGCCGGCCTGGCACTGGCGTACTTTGCCTACCAGTTCGCCGCCGGCGGCCTCGATCGCGGCGAGAAGCGGCGCATGCTGGCGATTCTCGTCCTCTTCGTGTTCTCGGTGCTGTTCTGGTCCGGCTACTTCCAGGCAGCCTCGTCGCTGAACCTGTTCGCCGAGCGCTTGACCAACCGCAACGTCCTCGGCTGGAACATGCCGGCGAGCTGGCTGCAGTCGGTCAATCCGGTGTTCGTCTTCCTGCTCGCGCCGGTCTTCGCGTGGCTCTGGGTCCGCTTCGGTCGCCGCAGTCCGTCCAGCCCGGCGAAATTCGCGCTCGGCCTGCTGTTCTTGGCGCTCGGGTTCGTCACCATGGTCGAGGCGTCGCTCGCGAGCGTCGGCCGGGAGGTGGTAGGCGGCGCGCTGGTGCCGCGCCTGGTGAGTCCCTGGTGGCTGGTGCTGACTTACCTGTTCCATAGCTGCGGCGAGCTTTGCCTTTCCCCGGTCGGCCTCTCCACGGTCACCAAGCTGGCGCCCCGGCGCAAGGTGAGCCAGATGTTGGGAATCTGGTTCATGTCGCTGTCGCTCGGCAACATCCTTGCCGGCCAGATCGCCGGCCGCTTCGAGGCGATCCCCCTCTTCCAGATCTTTGGCACGGTGGCGATGACGGCCGGGGCGGGCGCGCTGGTCCTGTTCCTGCTGGTGCGGCCCATCCGCCGGCTGATCGGCGGCGCCGAATAGCCTCGCGGGCCGTGTCCCGCGCGCCCGAGACCTAGTGTCCCGAGTCAGAAATTCGCACCGTTATTCGCCGGCGCTCCGGCCCCCTGGCGGCGTTGCGCCTCCTCGACATAGTTTCGACTATGCCTGCGTCGGCGCGCCTGGCCAGGAGTCCGGATCACTCGACGACTAACGGTGCGAATTTCTGACTCGGGACACCAGCCTGCCGTGGTCACCGCCGCGCCCGCAGCCACCGCAGCCACGGCCGCCGCCGCCCGCCCGCGGCTGGATGCGCTGGTCGTCGCGCTGGCCCGCCTGGTGGCGCGCATCTTCTTTCGCGAGATCGAGGTGGTGGGCACCGCGCGGCTGCCGCCGGCCGGGCCGCTGCTGGTCGTGGCAAACCACCAGAACGGCATGATCGATCCGCTGCTGATCGCCGTGACCGTCTCGGCCGGCGGCGCCGGCGACCGCCTGCCGCGCTTCCTGGCCACACACCTGGCGTGGCGCAACCTGGCGCTGCGGCCCTGGTTGCAGCTGGGCGGCGTCATCCCGATCTACCGGCCGAAGGACGTGGGCGCGGCGGCCGACCCGGCCCAGAACGCGGCTGCCTTCGCGCGCTGCCACGAGGAGCTCGCCCGCGGCGGCGCCGTCGCCCTGTTTCCGGAAGGCACCAGCCACAGCGAGCCCACGCTGGTGCCGCTCAAGACCGGCGCCGCGCGCATTGTCCTCGAGGCGGTGCGGCGCTTCCCCGGCCTCTCGCCTCGCATCGTGCCGATCGGCCTCACGTTCGAGGCCCGGGGAACGTTCCGCTCGCGGGCGCTGATCGAGATCGGCGAAGCGATCGACCCTGGCCCCGAGATCGCCCTCGACCGCCGGGAAGCGGCGCAGGCAGCCGATGGCGCCGGCCCGGGCTCGTCCGGCGCGGCAGCCGGCGCCGCGGCCTCCGCCGGCGCCGTGCGGGCGCTGACAGCGCGCATCGACGCGGGCCTCAAGGCGGTGACCCTCAACTACGGCTCCTGGGACGAGGCGCGCCGCATTGGCCGCGCGGCGGAGCTGTTCTCCGGCGCGGGCGCGGGTCTGCCGGGCGAGCCGCCGCTCGCCGAGCGCTTCGTGCTGCACCGGGCCTTCATCGAAGGGTATGCCGAGCTGTGCCGGCGCGATCCGCAGCGGACGGCCGCGGCGGCCGCGGCGATCGACCGCTACGACCGCTTGCTGACCGCGCTCGGGCTGCGCGACGACCAGGTGGCAGCGAGGTACCCGGCGGCGCCGGCCGCGCTCTGGGTGGGCCGCACCGTGCTCCGCCTGCTGGTCTACCTGCCGCTGGCCCTGGTGGGGATCGTGCTCAACTGGCTGCCATACCGGGTGGTGGGAGAGATCGCCGCCCGCGCCGCCCGTACGGCGGACGTGCCGGCGTCCTTCAAGGTGTTCGGCGGCATGGTGCTGTTCCCGCTGGCCTGGATGCTCGAAGCCGCCCTAGCCGCCTGGCTCGCGCCTCCGCACCTACAGACCCGCGTTGTGGCCGCGCTCCTCACCCTCGTAGCCGGCCCCGCCACGGGCTGGGTGGCGCTGCATTTCGACGACCGCCGCGGGAAGCTCTGGCGCGAGGCGCGGGCTTACCTGCTGCTGCGCTCACGGCGAGCGATCGCCGCCGAGCTGCGCGCCCGCCGCGAAGCCGCCGCCCGCGAGGTCGCCGCGCTGGTCGAGCTGTACCAGTCCTAGCTGCCACCACCCGGCAGCGACTTCGAGGCGCAAACAGGCTGCGGCGGCCTAGGCCTGGGCCTAGTCGTAGTCGAGCACCCGGAGCAGGCTCTCGCAGCGCTGCCCGAGAGCGGCGGGATCGATGCGGCCGGCGTCGATCTGCTGGCGGATGCCGCGCAGAACCTCGACGGCGTCGCCGGTTCCGAGGGCTGCCTCGTCCTGGGGGCCGGCGGCGATCACCCGGTCGAGCAGCCGCCGCGTGGCGCGCTCGCGGAAGAGGTCCGGCCGCCCGCCGGCGCCGGCGAGGCGGCACGCCTCGGTCCAGCTGCCGAGCTCGACCAGGCGCGGCGCGAGCGCCAGCTCCTCGGTCGCCTTCTTCTCCAAGGCCGCGGTGGCCGGGAGGAAGGAGCGGGGCGGGGCGCCCTGCCGCAACTTCTGCCCCATGGCTTCAACGGTGGGACGTGTCTCGGAAGCTCCGATCTCGGCGTCTTTGAGCAGGTTGTCGAGACGGCGCAGAGTATTGTCGACGCGGTCCCGATTGCCATCGGCCAGCGCCAGGTGGAGGTCGAGAAAGCGGACTCCCAGGCGGAACGCCTGCTTGTCGGGCGGCAGCTCAGCTTGCTCGCCGGGGCCGCGCATCACTTTGCCTTCCCATGGAACCGTCACGGCTGCGGCCGGACTGCCGGCCAGGCTGGCGAGCCGCTCGGTCGACATCTCCGCGGCTCCCCGCCAACGGAGCAGCAGCAGCGCGGCGGTCACCACGACCAATGCGGCCGCGGCCGCGGCGGCCCACCAGCCGCGCGA
>DASZHY010000497.1:0-4221 GCA_035949675.1 Thermoanaerobaculia bacterium | reverse complement strand
TCCATCGCCGAGCGCTGGCTGCCGGCGGCGACCGCCGTGGCGCGAACCGGCGAGGACCGCGGCTACGTCGCCGGCACCTTCCATCTCTACCGGCTCGGCACTGCCCTCCCGGCGGCCGACCGAACGTCTCGCCGCTGAGCCGCACCGGCTTGCCACCCAACGCCCGCCCCCAGCGCGTCCGCTACGGCGTCAGCGCCCCGGGCTCGGCGCCGACGGCCGCCTCCAGCTGCGCCAGCCGGCTCGCGTAGTCGGCGAGCGCTTGGCGGTACGCCAGCTGCGTGGCGCGGTCGGTGCGCTCGGCGTCGAGCAGGTCGAGGATCGAGGTGGCGCCCTTGCGGTAGGCGAACTCGGCGATCTCCTTTGAGTCGTGGGACTCCTCGAGGTAGACGTGCTCGTAGAGGTCGACCCGCTCCTTGCTGGTGCGCAGCGAGACGTAGGCGGTCTCGACGTCGGCGATGACCTGGGCCCGCACACTGTCGGCTGCTGCCCGCGTCCGCACCACCTCCGACTTGGTGCGCGCGATCTCGCCCTGGTTGCGGTTGAAGATCGGCAGCGGGAAGCTGATGCCGGTGCCGAGGGCGTTGGCGCTCTGGCCGAAGCTGAAGAACGGTTGCACGTGCTGGTCCTTGACCAGGGAATCGCCGCTGTGAATCCATCCCAGCGAGGCGGTCACGTCCACCTTGGCGTTGGCCTCGGCCAGCCTGACGTCGGCTTCCGCCTTGGCGACCGCGGTGAGGGCCGATTGCAGGTCCGGCCGCGCCGCCAGCGCCCGCTGCTCGAGGTCGGCCAGCGCACCCGGCACCGGCGCGGGCCGCAGCTCGCCCAAGACCTCGAACTCCGGCGCCAGCTCGGGGGCGAAGACCGCCTGGCGCAGGCTCGCCCGGGCGGTGCGGTAAGCCAGGGCGGCGTCCTGCACGTCGGTCTGGAACTGCAGCTTCTGCAGCCCGATCTTCAGGAAGTCGCCGCCCGAGATCTCGCCCTTTTCGTTGCGGATGCGATTGAGGTCCTCGACCTGCTGGAAGTTCTCGAGGTTGTCCTGCGCCGCCCGCAGGTTGCCGCGGGCGAGCAGCGCCGCCGTGAACGTCGTGCGCACGTTGCCGATCAGCGTCCGCCGGGCATCCAGCAGGTCGCGCTCGGCCCCGGCAGTCGCCAGGCGGGCGCTGTCGATGCGCCGCCGCCGCTTGCCGCCGCGCTCGATGGTCCAGCCGAGCCCGCCGGTGAAGTCGACGGTGCCGTTGGTGAAGGTCGGGTTGGGCCGCAGCGCCGCGGTGATCTCGCCGGCCCGCGTCGACTCGACGGTCGCCGCCTGCGCCCGCAGCCCGGGATTGCCGCGCAGCGCCAGGTCGAGCGCCTGCTGCAGGGTCAATTCGGTGATCGACCCGGGAGCAGCAGCCGGGCCTTGCTGCGCCACGACGCCAACGACGCCGCTCCCCGGGAGCGCCCCTGAAAGGCCCGCCGCCGCCAGGAGCGCCCAGACCCGCCGCCGCGCCGCCCCCGCCCGCCGCCGGCCTCTCATGCCGCGCCGCGCCCCGCCGGCGGCGCGACAGAGGGAGGTCTCGAGGTACCCGGCGGGCGAGCATGGCGGCGGAACATCGGCCCATCCTAGCGGCAGCGCCGTCAAGAACGCACAAAGAAGCCGGCCGCGGCCATCAAGATTCCGTAAACGCCGGCAGCCGCAAGGTGAAGATGCTGCCGCCCCCGGGGCGGTCCTCGTAGCTGAGGGTGCCGCCCTGCGCCAGCGCCAGGCGGCGGGCGATGGCCAGCCCCAGGCCCAGGCCGCCGCCGCCCGTCCGGGCGCCGTCCGGCGACGCGCCGCCCGCCGGGCGATAGAAGGGCTCGAAGATGCGCTCGCGCTCGGCCGCCGGCACGCCCCTGCCGCGGTCGGCGACGGCGATGGCGATCATCTCGCCCTCGCCCCGCAGCGCCACGTCGATCGGGGTGCCGGCCGGGGAGTACTTGAGCGCGTTTTCGATCAGGTTGACCAGGATGCGCAGCGAGTGCACGAAATCGAACCGCCCCACCGGCATCGGCTCGCGCAGCGCCAGCTCGGTCGCCAGCTCGCGGTCGCCGAGCGCGCCGGCCACCTGCTGGATGGCCGCTCCCACCAGGTCCTCGGCGGCGTTGATCTCGGTGTGCACCGGCACTCCGCCGGCGTTCAAGCGCGACAGATCGAGCAGGTCGGCGACCATGTGGTTCAGACGGTCGGACTGCTGCTCGATCACCGCCGCGCGCTCGTCGCCGCCGCTGGCGAGGTCGTGCGCCAGCGCCTTGATGGTGGTCAACGGCGTACGCAGGTCGTGCGAGACCGACGCGAGCAAGGCGTCTTTCAGGCGGTCGGCCTCGCGCAGCGCCTCGGCGTGTTCGGCCTCGGCCACCAGCTGCACGCGCTCGATGCTCAGCGCCGCGTAGTAGCAGAGGGCATCGATGAAACGCCGCCGCGCCAGATCGAGGCGCAGGCCGGAGCGGTCGGCCAGGCGCAGCACGCCGACGCTCTTGTCGTGTGCGACCAGAGGCAGCAGCAGCGCCCGCGCCGGCGCCAGCGGCGCGTCGAGGGCGGCGCTGGCGCCCTGGCCGGAGCTGGTGTGCACCGGCGTGCCGTCGAGCCGCTCGGTGGCGGCCCAGCGGCGCTGCGCCACCCAGGCCACCGTTGCGAGCGTCGACGGGTCCGCGTCCTGCCCGGCACCAACGGCTGCCGGCACGCCCGCGCTGGCGTGGGCCCCCAGCCGAAAGCCCCCGTCGTCGCCGGCGACGTAGATCTGGCACTCCGCCGCGCCGGTCGTCTCGCGGATCACCTTGGCGATGGCGCCCACCGCCGCGTCCGCGCGGCCGGCGCTCAGCGTCTCGGCGCCGAGCGCCGCCAGGCGGTCGATCTCCTCGGCCCGCCGCCGGGCCGCCGCGGCCTCGGCATTGGCGCGGCCGAGCAGCTGGGTGGCCACCGTCGCGGTCACCAGGAAGGCCAGCAGCACCAGCCAGTCGAGCGGCTTGTCGACCGACAGCGTGTCGTAGGGCGTTTGCAGAAAGTAGTCGATGAGCAGGAAACAGGCACACGCCAGCGTGAAGCCAAGGGCGCGCCCGCCGCTGGCGCTGCCGCCGAGCACCACCAGCATGTAGATGAGCGTCACGTGCGCCTGATCGAGCTCGCCGCGCACCGACACCATCGCCACCGTCACCGCGATCAGCGTCGCCACCCAGAACAGCCAGCTGCCGGGGCGCCCGAGCCGCCGGCCGCGCCAGCCGCGCCAGCCGCTCCGCCCCTGGGCGCGCATCACGCCGGCATCTCGAGACGGTACCCCACCCCGGGCTCGGTGACGATGATCTCGGGGCGCAGCGGGTCGCGCTCGATCTTGCGCCGCAGGTTGGCGACGTGGACGCGCAGGTACTGCTGCGGGTCGCCGAACGTGCGCCCCCACACGGCGTTGAACAGCTGGCGGTGAGTCAGCGTCCGTCCCGCCTGGGTGGCGAAGGTGCGCAGCAGCTCCCATTCGATGGGCGTGAGGTGAAGGGGATGGTCGCCGCGACGCACCGTGCGGGCGGCCAGGTCCATCACCAGCTCGCCGATCGCGACGCGGTGCTCGGCGGGACGCTGCACCGCCTGGGCACGCCGCAGGTTGGCGCGGACGCGGGCCGTGAGCTCCAGGGTGCTGAAGGGCTTGGTGACGTAATCGTCGGCGCCGGCATCGAGCAGCAACGCCTTCTCGGTGTCCGACTGGCGCGCCGAGAGCACCACGATGGCGGCGCTCGACCACTTGCGGATCTCGCGGCACACCTCGATCCCCGGCATGTCGGGCAGGCCGAGGTCGAGCACCACCAGGATGGGCTTCTCCGCCGCCGCCATGTCGATCCCTTCGCTGCCGGTCGCCGCCTCCACCAGGCGTGCCAGCTCCCCTTGCAGCGCATTGCGCACCACGCGCCGGATCTGTGGCTCGTCGTCGATGATGAGGCCGGTGCCCTCGGTCTGGCCCTGAGGTGGAATCATGGCTCGCTCGCACCGCTCGCAGCCAGGGGGAAGGATGCCGCCGCGCCCGACCGCCGGCCCGCCGGCTCTCGCCGCGGCTCTCGGCTGGCGCGCTGGGGCCATTCTAGCAGCGCCGGCGCCCCACCCCGGCGGGCCGCCGCCAGCGCCGCCAGCCGCCGGCCCCCTTTGTGGCTGCCGCCGCGCCGCAGCCTGCGCTATTGTCGGACGCCTGCTTTCAGCGCCGCCAGGCGGAGCGCTGAAACCGA
>DASZHY010000496.1:0-7120 GCA_035949675.1 Thermoanaerobaculia bacterium | reverse complement strand
TTACATCGGCGGCGTCACCGCCGCCAGGTCCTCGTCGCCGGTGCGGATGCGGATCACCTTCTCGACCGGCAAGACGAAGATCTTGCCGTCGCCGACCTCGCCGGTGTGCGCGGAGCGGAGGATGGCGTCGATGGTCACCTGGACGAAGGGGTCCGAGACGCCGATGTCGAGACGCACCTTGTCGACCAGCTCCATCTTGACCGTCGAGCCGCGATAGGTCTCCACCTGCTCGGTCTCGCCGCCGTGCCCCTGGGCACGGGAAATGGTGAGCCCGCGGACCTCGGCCTTGAACAGGGCCTCGAGCACCTCGGAAAGCTTCTCCGGCCGGACGATGGCAGTGATCAGCTTCATGCGCGGCTCCCCGCCGGCACCTCGGCCGCCAGGCCCGGGGTCCGTGCCGCAAGCGGCGCGGCGGTGGCGGTCGGCAGATCGGGGAGCACCAGGATCGCGCCCTCGCCGCTGGTGTAGGCCTCCTCGCCATGCTGGGGCACGTCGAGTCCCAGGCCTTCGTGGCGGCGCTCGGCGCGGAGCGGCACGATCGCGCCGATCAGCTTGAGCAGGGCGAAGGAGGCCACGCCGCTGTAGGCGAAGGTGGCGGCCACCGCGGCAGCCTGACGTGCGAGCTGCGCCGGATCGCCGGTCAGGAGCCCGTCCTTGCCGCCCCAGACGGCGCTCGCCAGCACCCCGGTGAGCAGCGCTCCCACCAGCCCGCCCACGCCGTGCGCCGCCGTGACGTCGAGCGAATCGTCGAGCCGCGTCCGCGAGCGGTAGAGGATCGCGTAGTAGCTGGGGAAGGCGGCGACGGCGCCCAGGACGATGGCGCTCATCGGGCCGATGAAGCCGGCGGCCGGGGTAATCGCCACCAGCCCCACCACGATGCCGGTGGCCGCGCCGACGGCCGTGGTCTTCCTGGTGCGCAGCCGGTCGAGCGCCATCCAGACGACGAGCGTGGCGACCGGCGCGAGCAGGGTGTTGGTGAAAGCGAGGCCGGCGACGGCGTTGGCGGCCAGCGCGCTGCCGGCATTGAACCCGAACCATCCGAACCAGAGCAGGGCGGCGCCCAGCAGCACGAACGGCACGTTGTGGGGCAGCAGCGCCTGCCGGCCATAGTCGCGGCGCGGCCCGAGCACCGCCGCCGCCACCAGCGCGGCGGCGCCGGCATTGACGTGGACGACCGTGCCGCCGGCGAAATCGATGGCGCCCAGGCTGGCGAGCCAGCCGCCGCCCCATACCCAGTGGCAGATCGGCGCATACACCGCCAGCGACCAGAGGCTGATGAAGGCCAGATAGGGGCCGAAGCGCATGCGCTCGACGATGGCGCCCGAGATCAGGGCGGCGGTGATCACCGCGAAGGTCCCCTGGTAGGACATGAACAGCAGGTGGGGGAGCGTGCCGTGGGCCTCGAGGCCGACACCGCGCAGCAGGAGATGTCCCGTGCCGCCGAGCAGCGGCCCGCCGTCGCCGAAGGCCAGGCTGTAGCCGGCGAGCGCCCAGGTCAGGCCCACCGCTCCCAGAGCCGCGAAGCTCATCATCATGGTGTTGAGCGCGTTCTTCGAGCGCACCAGGCCGCCGTAGAAGAAGCCCAGGGCCGGGGTCATCAGCAGGACGAGGGCCGTGGCAACCAGCATCCAGGCAGTGTCGGCGCCGTTGATCGCGGGGGGCGGGGGAGGAGTTGGCATGACCGGGAACCTCCTGAGTAACGGTGGCCCCAGGATAGCGAGCTGCAGTCGTGCTGTCAACCAATTCGTGCATCTCTTGCACGATTCTCATGACAATCAGGCCAAATCAGGCAGACACTCACTCAGATGACCACCCAAGTGTGCATCACGGTCATGATTTGTGGCACGGCCGGCCATACCGGCGCCCGGGAGCGTCAGCGAATCGCCGCTGCGAAGGCGGCATCCGGATAGGGGTTCGCCGGGCCGGCACAGGCCAGCCGGCCGTCGATCGGCCTCGCCGGCGGAGGCACGGGAAAGCCCGCGGCGGCGAGGCCTACACGCCCCGCGCCGGAGAGGTCGTAGAGGAAGGCTTCGGCCGGCAGGCTGAACATCCTGCCGTGGGGAAGCGCCCGCAGCGCCAGACGGCGAGTGCCGAGGCGATCGAGGTAGGCCAGCAAGGCCTCGCGCTCCCCAAGCCACGGCTGGGCATGCGAGAAGACGACCCACAGGCGCGGCCGGCCCCGGAAGCGGTCCACGTCCTCGAGGTAGACGCGGGTGTCCCCGCGATGGCAGCCGCCCAGCACGTAGTCTCCATCCCGGAAGCCGTAACGCGGTCCGTAGAACCGCAGCGCATGGCCGGCGCCGTAGTAGACGTAGACCGCGTCGCCTGCCCGGCGCTGCGCCTGAAGCGCCCGCAGCAGCGGCCTGGTCTCCTCGATCCGGTAGACCGGCGGATCCGCGGCGAAGCCGGCGAGAGCCGGCAGCAGCGCGGCGCCAAAGAGGAGCGCGATGCCGGCCGTCCCCGGCAGGCCGCGGCGCGGGAGGAGGATCGCCGCCAGCGTCTCGACCCCGGCGGCGATGGCGAGGATCAGGGCCGGCACCGCGAACAGCACGAGCCGGAGATCGAATGGATAGAGCCGCAGCTCGGCCGCGCCGAGGGCCACCGCGGTCGGGGCGAAGAGCAGCAGTGCCAGCGCCGGCCGCCGCCGCCAGAGCGCGGCCGCGCCCAGGACGGCCAGGCCGCAATACAGAAGCGCCCAGGGATAGCCCAGGCCGCCGGGCCCGAGCATTCCCGCGAGCGCCGCACGCAGCCAGCGCGCGTCGCCGGCCAAGGTGTGAGGCCGCGGCCCGAAAGCCGGCGCCCAGAACTGCGACAGGTACTCGCGAGTCCGCGGCGGCATCTCGCGGCTCGCCACCGTCACGGCGGCGACGGCGGCCAGGGCCCAGATGGCCGCGGTGACGCCGAGTGGTGCCAGCGCCCGGCGGCGGCGGCCGGTCGCGGCGGCGGCGACGAGAACGAGGGCGAGGGCCGCTAGCACCAGGGCCGCGGCGTGCGAGAGGGCGACGGCGACGACCCCCGCGGCCCCGGCCAGCACGGCGGTGCGCAGCGGTGCGCCCGCGCCGGCGTCAGCCGGCACCGGCGTGCACGCTGCCTGCCCTTCGCCCCCTCCAGCCGGCACCGCCGTGCGCGCCGCCAGCCCTTCACCGCCCCCAGCCGGAACCGCCGTGCGCGCCGCCTGCCCTTCGCCGCTCCCAGCCGGCGCCGCGGTGCCTGCCGCCGCGCCCGCGGCGGCGTCCATCAGCCTTGCGGCGAGCAGCGTCAGCGCCAGCGCCAGAGCCACGTCGCTGGCGTACGGCTTGACCTGTGCCGCGTAGCGGATCAGCTCCGGCTGCAGGGCGAATAGGGCGACGGCGAAAGCCACCGCGGCCGCGCTCGCGAGCAGGCGCTGGGCGAGGCGCGCGAAGAGCCACAGCGCGGCGAGGGAGGCGGCCAGCGGCACCAGCCGCAGCCCGTAATCGCTGGCGCCCCAGAGCGCAGACCCTGCCTTTTCGAGCAGCGCGAAGCCCTTGGGCGCGACCTGCGCGAACGGCAGCGGTCCCGACCACAGGGCCGTCCATGAGAGCCCGAGGATGCCGCGCGACAGCGCCAGCTCGTCGAGCCATTGCGAAGCGTCCGCCGCGTACTGCCAGAGGCGCAGCGCGGCCCCGAGGAGCAGCAGCGCCAGGCAGAGCGATCGGGCGTTCACCAGGGCAGTGGCCCGTTCTCGTCCCGCGCCGCCTCGAGGCGCCGGTTGAGGGCCTCGATTCGCTCCTGGGCGCGCGGGTAGAGGCACGGGAGCAGGCAGCCTACCGCGTCGACCTGGTTGTGGTAGTGCAGGATGACGGGATCGGCCTCGAGCATCGCCGGCGGCGGCACCGGCAGGCGAATGTGGAGGGGGTAGTTGAGCGCCGGCGGCGCCTCGGCGAACGGCACGGGGTGGGCGGACATGGCCAGGCTGAAGCTCGCCTGGTGGCAGTGGTGGGCGCAAGGGCCCAGGAGATGGAGCGCGTCGAGGATGCGGGCGTTCCACTCGCGCCAGACCGGCACGAGCTCGCGCGCCAGCTCGCGCGTCAGGAAGACCATCGCAGTGTTGCAGTAGAGGATGGTGGGCTCGCGGTGGAGCGTGGTCCGGTAGCGCTGCGGGGGCAGAGAGAAGCCGTAATGGCGGAAGAGGCGCGCGAAGGCCTCGTGTGTCACCGAGGCCACGTCCGCGATCTTCGCCTGCAGGGCCCCGCTCGCGAGCTGCGGCAGCGGATCGGCGACGAACGCCATGTCGCAGTCGAGCAGCAGCATCCACCGGGCACCGGTGGCGAGCGCCTCGGAGAAGAACTGTAGCTTGTTGGCGGCGGGGTTGCGGCGATCGAAGCGCTCGACGATTCTCACCTCGGCGCCCGCGCGCTCGAGCGCTTCCCGCGACGCCGGCGGGATGCCGTCGACCACGCAGACCAGCATCCTGGCGCCCGCGAGCGACCCGCCGAACCAGCGCAGCGAGCGCACCAGCCAGTATGCCTGCGTCAGGAGGCGCGGGTCGTTCTCCGCCACGCAGCCGATCACGATCTCGGCGGGCCGCGGCCGCGGCAGAGCCCCCGCCAACCTGGCCAACCGCCAGGCGCTCTGCCGCTGCAAGCCGCGCCACCGCCGGGCGGCTCGCCAATAGGAGTGGACCAGTCGCCACGACCGCGTCGCCTCGACCCGCGCCAGTTCCTCATTCCGGCGCTCGAGCTGCGTGCGGAGCCGCCGCGCCACCTTCGCGAGCTGGTCGCTGCGCTCCGCTCGCGGCGCGAGCCGCGGCTCGAGTGCCGCGTCGTCAAGCCGGTGTCGTGCCGGCGGCTCGACCGCGGAGCGGCCCTGGCTGGCGGCCAGTGCCGACGCCAGCAGGCGCTCGTTGGCTTCCTCGAGCTCCCGCTCCCTGGCCGAGGCAAGGGAGTCCGGATCGCGGTACACGCCGGTTTCGCCGCCGGGAAGGTCGGCAGCCGCCTCGAGCCGCGCGAAGAGGTCCATTGCCTCGGGGAGCAGGGTGCTCCAAGCTATGTCCTTGGCCAGCAGGCCGCTTCGCAGCTCGCCTGGCGCCAGGTGCGCCTCGAAGCCGCGGCCGGCCAGCGGCAATCCTGACCGGCGCTCGGCTGCTGCCAGCGCCGCTGACAGGTTGCCGGCGGCGCCGGCGATCGACCAGAGCAGGCAGCGGTCGCGACGGGCGGTGCGGAAGGCAAGCAGCTGCCGATTGTACAGGGTCCAGGCGCGCATCGTGATCCAGGCGTCGCGCTGCACGTCGACGTCGAGGCCGCGCCGCACCAGCGACAACGCCACCTCCACGGGGTGGCGGTAGACGAGGAGATAAAGCGGCTCGGCAAGCAAGGCGTCCCACGCCGGCAGGAAGAGGCAGGTGCGCGGGTCTTTCCATCCCCACGCCGGCTTGCCGGCCCGCCGAGCAAGCAGTGCGGCGGCCGCGCGCGCCTCCTCCTCGTCGAACCGCTGGACGCCGTCGGCGGGAGGGCTCAGCGCGCCGCAGCCGCGCAGGTCCAGGCAGCCTTCGTGGAAGCGCACGAAATCCAGGTCCTCGAAGTGGCCCCGCGGGTTCCCCTTGCTCCCCGGCATCAGGCGGGTCCCCATGTCGACGCCCGCGGCCGCGGCCAGGCTCGCGAGCAGCGAGGTGCCGGAGCGGTGCATGCCGGTGACGACGAGGACGCGGTGCGACCTTGGCATGTGGGATTCCGGCGTTCTTGTAACAGAAGCCGCACGGCGAGTCCACCACGGGCGGGATACGATATTCGGCGGTGCGGCGGGCGTCCCGGCCATGCCGGCAAGGAGAACCGATGATCGACCTGGGAGCGCAGCTGGCGAGGTATGGGGTCGGGTTCGTGTTCGGCAACGTCCTGGTCGAGCAGGCGGGCCTGCCGATCCCGGCGGTGCCGGTGATGGTGGTGGCCGGCGCCCTGGCGGCCGAGGGCAAGCTCTCGCCCTGGGTCCTGCTGGGCGCCGCGACCGCGGCGGCGGCCTTGGCCGATTCGCTGTGGTACACCCTCGGCCGCTGGCAGGGCCGGCGGGTGCTGAAGACGGTCTGCAAGATCGCGGTGTCGCCGGACTCCTGCGTGCGGAGCATGGAGCGGCTGTACGAACGCTTCGGCTTGCGGTCCCTGCTGTTCTGCAAGTTCGTGCCGGGGTTCTCGACGGTGGCGCCGACCCTGGCCGGAGCGCTGCGGGCCCCGCGCGGGCCCTTTCAGCTCTTCGACGCCCTGGGGGGCGCGATCTGGGCCGCCGCCGCCCTCGGCACCGGCGCGCTCTTCCACCGGGCGCTCGACCGCGTGCTGGCGGTGCTCGACGGCATGGGCTCGCTGGCGCTCGTGGCGCTGGCCGGTGCGCTCGCCGCCTACGTCGGCTGGCGGTTCGAGCAGCGGCGGCGATTCCTGCGCGAGCTGCGCATGGCGCGCGTGTCGGTCGCCGAGCTGGCCGACCTGCTCGCCGGGCCGGAGCCGCCGCTGGTGGTCGACGCGCGCTCGCCGGGAGGCGTCGGGCTCGACCCGCGGCACATCCCGGGTGCTCTGCGGCTGGGCTGGGACGAGATCGAGGAGCGGATGGCGGAGCTGCCGCGCGCCCGGGAGCTGGTCCTTTACTGCACCTGACCCAACGAGGCGACGTCGGCCCGGGTGGCCGGCAAGCTCAGGCAGAACGGCTTCACGCGCATCCGCCCCTTGCTCGGCGGGCTCGACGCCTGGATCGAGGCCGGCTTGCCGGTGGACGGCGCGGTCCAGGCCGAAGCGCAGCTCGCGAAGAGCGCGAGCTAGTCAGCTATAGCCCCGCGGATTCGTTGCAACAGGCCTGCTAAGATGTCGCGCGCGCCGGCGGCTGCCGCTCGCGCGCGGACGAAGCAATGACCGACCTTCTGGAAGAGATCGAGGCGCTCGAGCGGGAGGCCGCCGCCGGCCTTGCCGCGGCGGATCGCGGGGAGCTGCTGGCCGCCTGGCACGGCGATTTCCTGGGGCGGCGCGGACGGCTGGCCCAGCTCATGCGCCGGCTGGGCGAGGCGCCGGCGGCGGACCGGGCGCGGCTGGGGCGCGCGGCCAACGAGGCCAAGCGCACGCTCGAGGAGGGCTTCGCCGCGCGCCAGGAAGAGGTCAAGCAGCGCGAGCTCGAGGCGGCGCTC
>DASZHY010000495.1:0-20187 GCA_035949675.1 Thermoanaerobaculia bacterium | reverse complement strand
GCCCGCCGCTTCGCGGCCTTCGAGGCCAACTACCGCCTGGTCGAGAGCTACTCGGGGGGGGCCTGCGCGGCGCCGCTAACCCTGCTCAAGGCCGAGCGGGACGGCGCGGGCGCCGGTGCCGCCCCGACTGCGCCGGATCTGGGTTGGGGCCGCCTGGCGCGCGGCCGGATCGAGGTGCTCGAGGTGCCGGGCGACCATTACAGCCTCCTGCAGGAGCCTGCCGTGCGGGTCCTGGCCGCCCTGCTGCGCAGGCGGTTCGCCGCGAGCGCCTGAGCTCCTTTTCGGGCCAGCGCCTCGGGGATGCGGCGGGTCTTGGTCGCGGGTCCGGCGCCCGGGCCGGTGGGGAGGAGGTATTGCCGCCGCCGAGCTACGGCGAGGTCCTGCTGATCGCACCGACCACGGCCCCGGCGGTGAACCCCGGCTCGCTCGTCGGGGGAACGATCTTCTTCAGCCGCATGTAGGTGACGAGATTGCCGTAGTGCTCGAGGTTGTGCATGTTGTTGGAAGTCAGCACGCTCAGTCGCGGCGTGCGGGCGCCAAAGAGATCGATCATTTGCGCCGCGGATGCGTCGGTCATGCCGGCATAGGCCTTGTCGCAGTAGACGAAGCCGTCCTCGAGCGCGGCGATCAGATCGGCTTTCGCGGACTTGGTCTGCTCGACTCTCGGGGCGGGAGCTTTCTCGCCGCGCACGATGGAACAGAACGTGTACTGTGCGTCGGCCAGGTGTCCGACGACCTGGCCGAAGCTGCGGGTCTCGTCCGTGGGTTTGAAGGCGTAATCTGCCGCGGGCATCTTTTCGGCGGAGCGGAGCAGGATCTTCTTCACCATCCCGTACGCGTCCTTGGTCCATCCGCTCAGAGAGTCATCCCGGGCCGGGGCGGCAGCCGCCGGGGGCGCATCGCCGACCCGAGTGTCCGTTGCGATCCAGTTCACCTCCCAGGTCTTGCCCCCGTCATCCGAGAACGACTGCTCGAAGTGGCACGACGTGGGAGTGATGTCGGAGATGACGAATCGCACCAGGATGGCTCTGCCGTTGAGCGATTCCTGATCGATGAACTCGCCGCGCCCATTCTTGAACTCGCCGATCGTGGGCTGGGCCATGGTGCCGCCGGCGCTATTGGAGAAGTTGAGGCTCCACTGGCGTGCTTCGGGGTTGTATAGACGCAGGGACAGGGCCTCGATGTGACCCGCCGGGCCATCGACCTCGAGCTCCACCATGTTGGCGCGGCCGTTCCAAACCTTCCGAACGACCGTGGTGCCCTCGTACTCGAGCCAGGTGGTGGAGCCGCTCAGGGGATGCTGGCGGCGCCTCAGGTGAGTCTTCCAGGTGCCGATCTCGAAGTCGAAGTCGTGTTGCCCATCCTGCTTCGTGGACGTGCTCCGAGGGCTGCTTTTCGCTGCATCCGGTTCCTGCCGCGCGCGTCCCTGAGGCGGCTGCAAGACGACCAGCAGGCCGCACAGCAGGACACAGGTCCGGAGGTGTCTGAACGCGTTCATGATCGGTTCCTCCCTGGCGAACCCCGACTGCCGCACCTGCGGCGCTTGCAGGATCCGTGGTGTAAGCTAGCGGACCGCAATGTCCGCTCACAAGAAGGCACCGCGGGGTGCGTATCAGCGGCCGCCGCGCCGCAATCCCGTGACCGATTGTCCTTTGACCGCAGCGCTGGCCGCCGTGGGAGGCAAGTGGAAGCTGATCATCATCTACTGGCTGGGCCAGGAGAGCCTCCACTTCGCCGGTCTGCAACGTCTGATGCCGTCGATCTCCCACAAGGTCTTGACCGAGCAACTGCGCGAGCTGGTAGCTGACGGGATCGTCAAGCGCGATCCCCGCGGATCGGTGCCGGCGCCGGTCATGTACCAGCTGACCGAGTACGGCCGTTCGCTCCTTCCCCTGGTCGAGAGTGTCCGCGCGTGGGGACGGGGCCACATCGATCGCACGCTCGGCGGGGAATCGAAGCCGCTGCCTGTGTGAGGAGCTCTCGGGAGCAACCACGGAGCGATGGCGGCCGATTGCTGCCGATTGCTGCGAGGCTGCTATGAGAACAAGCCGCTCAAGAGCCCCTGCGTGTCTTCCACCAACACTGCCTCGTACTTCTCCAGCATCGGCATGAGCAGGTTTTCCAGCTCGCCCTTCCACAGCTCGCCGTCGTAGAACTTGCTCTTCATCGGCTCCCGGGACGCCAGGTCGGGGAAGCCGCGCATGAAGAAGAACGTGTCGGGGTCCTCGATGGAGAGGAACGGCCCCACCACCTTCATCCCGATCTCGTCGTGCGCGGGGATGGACCTCGAGGTGAAGATCGCGATGAACTCAGAGCGCTTCCCGGGCCGTGTCTTGTAGGTCCGCATCTCGATGACAGTAAGCATGCTTTCACCTTAACAGCAGGCGCGCCGGCGAGCAAAAAGGCACCGCGTGGTAACCTGCTCGGAAGGCCGCGATGAGAAAGCTCATCTTGATGACGTCGGTGTCTCTCGATGGCTTCATCGAGGCCCCGCACCGCGAGCGCGATTGGCACATGGTCGACGCCGAGCTGCACGCGCCGGCATGACTCTGCACGCCATCAGCGAGCTGCTGGGAGCCGGGGCGCTGGTGTTGGGGATCGGTGCGGTCTTCGCTCTGGCCTGGCTGGTGCCGCACCGCGCCTTCCACCACCTGCGGGCGCCGGCCGGCCGGGTGCTGCAGAGCCCGCGTCTCGCCGGCGTGCGCCGGCGGGTGCCGGGCCTACTGTCCTTCGTCGAGCGTCACGCCCACGATCCCCGGCCCTCGTGGCTGCGGCTGGTCCTGGGGGCGCTCTGTTTCGCGGGCGGCGTCCTGTGGTTCGTCCATCTGATGCGCGGCGTCCTCCACGACGGCCGCCTGGTCACCGCCGACCGCTGCCTGCACAACGTCGTCGCCACGTTCGATTCGGCGGCGCTGGTCCGCTTCTACTCGGCGGTCACGACCCTGGCGAGCACGGCCTTCGTGGCGCCGCTCGTGGGTGTGCTGGCAGTGGTCTTCTGGCTCGCCGGGCGCCGGCGCGAGAGCCTCGGGCTGGTGCTCGCCCTGGGTGGGGCCCTTGGGCTCTCGACCGCGTTCAAGCTCGTGATACGGCGGCCGCGTCCGCCCGAGGCAGTGGCGCTGTTCCGCGACTCCAGCTTCCCCTCCGGGCACACCCTGGTGGCTGCCGCGGTCTACGGGTTCCTGGCCTACCTGGTGCTGCGCGACGAGCCGCGCCGGCCCTGGCACTGGCTGCTGGCGGGTCCGCTCCTCTTCCTCGTCGGCGCCGTGCCGCTGTCGCGCATCTATCTGGGCATGCACTGGCCCTACGACACCGTGGGCAGCCTCGCTCTCGCGGGTGCCTGGCTGGCCATCCTGATCGCCCTGTTCAAGTATCCGCCGCTGGTCGCCAGGCTGCCGCTCGCCGCGCGACCCGTGCGCTGGCTGCCCTGGGCCCTCGCCAGCCTGGCGGCGGTCCTGGCCTGCTACGCGGCATGGCTAGCGGCCCGCAACCCGCAGGCGAAGCTCGCGCCGCCTCTGGCTGCCGTGCAGATGATTCCGCCCGCGGCGGCTCTCGGCGCGTTCCCCGCCGCTCTTCCCAAGACCTCGGAGGACGCGGTGGGCGGCCTGATGGAACCGATCTGCTTCGTGTTCGTCGGCGACACCGGCCCGATCATCGCCGCTTTCGCCCGCGCCGGCTGGCAGCTGGCGCAGCCCCCGTCCGTGCGCGGCCTGCTGCGCGAGCTGTGGTCGGTGGCCGCCAACCGCGCCGATCCGCGCGGGCCCGCGACCCCCGCCTTCTACGGCGGACAGCCGCAGGACCTGACGTTCGAGAAACCCGGCGATCCCTCCGGCTCCATCCGCCGCCGCCACCACACCCGCCTGTGGCGAACCGGCCTATGCGTGGCGCCGAGCTGTACACCCCTGTGGGTGGCCACCGCCAGTTACGACGCGGGCATCAAGATGGTCGCCGAGCCCTACCTGCTCACCCATCGCATCGACCCTCGCGTCGACCGCGAGCGCGACCTCATCGCCGGCGACCTGCGCCGGGCCGGCGCCCGTGTGGTCACGGAGATCCCGGTCACGGCCCCCACCCGCGGCCACAACGCCGGCGGCGATTCGTTCGTCACCGATGGCAGGGCCTATGTGGTCGTCTTCGGCGCATCCGGACCCGGCGCCGCTCAGGGGCAGACGCCGAACGCCGCGGTGTCCTCGACCGCGACGCCGCCCGCGAAGGTCGTCCCCGAGCCCCCCAGGAAGGTGTTCCAGAGCAAGTGCTCCCCACGCACCGCGCCGCTTCAGGCACGTCAGCCGGGAACCGACGCGTGGTGAGCGCTCCGGGAGCGCCGCAGGATGGCGCTGACGCGGGCGGCGTTGGCGGTCAGCGCGGGGCCGTCGGTCATCCCGGAGTGAGCGCCGGCGCCTTGATGGATGGTGAAGGCGCCGGCGGTGAGGTCGGCCCAGCCGTGCAGCTCGGCAGGGGCGATCCAGTCCTGGTCTGAGCGGATGAAATGGATGTCGGCGGCAATGCGCCCGATGTTGATCAGGCGCCGCAGGTAGCGGATGTAACTCTCCATCTTGTGCAGCATGAAAGCCTTCATCTGGCGGTTGTTGACGAACAGCCGGTAGTCCTGGTGCTCCCGCATGCGGTCCTTGAAATAGGCGAGGTTGTCGTCCATCTCGGCCGCCAGCTCCTGCTCGTCGATGGGCGTGGCCTGGCGCTTGAGCGGGCTGTCGAAGAGGACGAGATCGGAGACGCTGCGCCCCGCGCCTTCTAGCTCGCGGGCGAGCTCGAACGCGAGGTTGCCGCCGCCGGAATAGCCGAAGAGGACGCAGGGGCCGGCCGGCTGGATGCTGGCGATGTGATCGCGGTAGACCGCCAGGCGATTGTCCTCCTCGACGAAATCGAAGGCGTAGAAAGCGTGATCCTCGAGGCCCTCCGCCAGGCCGCGGAACGCCGCGCCGTAGCCGAAGAGCGGCGGCATGGCGAAGACCTTCCGCTCGCGCTCCCGGTTGAGGAGCACGGGCGCGCCGCCCTGGCGCAGCGTGCCGTACGGCATGACCGGGGCGCGCCGCGCCGCCCGCCGCCCCACCCGATCGGTGGCTTGGTGCGGGGCCGAGGCCAGCCCCGCGGCGAGCAGCCGCCGCAGGTGCGCCGCCATGCCGGCGACCAGGCGGCTCATCTCGTCCGCAGGATGGAAGCAGCGGTTGTAGCCGAGGGAGAGCTGCAGGGTGCCGCCGGAGACGGAGGCCAGCAGGTCGAGAGGATGCGGCGCCTCTCCCTCCGGATCGGCCGGCGTCCCCAGGTTGCCGGCCGCCGGCGCGAAGAGGGGTGCATCCTCCGGTGTGCCCCCGGCGTGGAGCTGTCCGAGGTAGTTGAAGCCGACCTGGGCCTGAACTCTCGGCGCCGGCGCGGCGGCGGCCGAATCGCTGAGGTAGGCGAGGATCGCGTAGCCGGCGCCGCGGTTGGGGATCTCTTCGAGGCGGCTCCGGATCGCCTGCAGCTGGCCGCCGGCGTCGCGCTCGCCGCGCAGGTCGAGGAGGACCGGATAGACGCTGGTGAACCAGCCGACGGTGCGGCTGACGTCCAGCCCCGCGACGACCGGCTCGCGGCCGTGGCTCTCGACGTCGACGAGAGTGCGTTCGCCGCCATGCCAGTCGCGGAGGGCCAAGGCCAGAGCGGTGAGCAGCACGGGCACGGGTCCAGGTTCGGCCGCGAGGAGGGCGGCGGTGTCCTCGGCGCCGGGCGTGCTCTCGACGCGGTCGCGGTCGCGCCAGAGGTTGCCGACGAGGGGCGGCCCGGGCAGGGGGCTCGGCTTCGTCGCGAGCAGCCGGCGCCAGGTCTCCTTCTCGGCCAGCAAAAGGGAACTGTTGCTCACCGCGTTGAGCTGGCTCGCCCAGGTGAGATACGAGTCGGTGGCCGGCGGCAGGCGCACCGCCCCGCCCGCCAGCTGCTGGCGGCAGGCGAGCTCGAGGTCGGCGAGCAGAATGCTCCAGGAGACGGCGTCGACGGCCAGGTGGTGAACGGCCAGGAAGAGGTAGTCGGCCTCCCCGGCGCGCCACAGGGCGGCGCGCATCAGCGGCCCGCCGGCGATGTCGAGACCGCGGTGCAGGCGCTCGGCCGCGCGCTCGAATTCGGCCTCCGTCGTCGCCGCCTCCGGCGCGTCCCGCAGATCCATGACCGCGAGCGCCGGCTCCTCGCCGGGCGGCGCCGTCTCCTGGAAGACGAGATCCCGGTCTGACTGGAAACGCAGGCGCAACGCCTCGTGACGGTCGAGCAGACCGCGTAGCGCACCGCGCACGAGCCGCGGATCGAGGCGGACGCGGGCACGCAGCAGGACCGACTGGTTCCAGTGATTGCGGTTGCCATGCCGCCCGCCGAAGAACCAGGTCTGGATGGGCGACAGCGGCGCGCGCCGCGGGGCCGGCTGCGCGTCGTGCCCGGCGCCGCCGGTGACGCTGTGAGCAGCCAGCTCGGCGACGGTCGGATAGCGGTACAGGTCGCCGATCCCGACCTGCAAGTTCCGCTGGCGCAGCTTGGAGACCACCTGGATGAACTGGATGGAGTCGCCGCCCAGCGCGGAGAAACGGTCGTGGATGCCGATGCGGGGACGCCCGAGCACCTCCGTCCAGACCTGCACCAGCGCTGTTTCGGCCGCATTCCGCGGCGGCGCGTACCCGGGGTCCGCGTCCCCGGCCGGGACCGGCGCGGCGAGCTGGCCGGCTTGCCCGGCGTCGCCGGGCCAGGGAAGGGCCCGGACGTCGACCTTGCCACTCACGGTGGTGGGCATGGCATCGAGCCAGACGAAGTGCGCCGGGATCAGCTGTGCCGGCAGCTCCTCGGCGAGCAGGCGGCGGAGGACCGCCGCCTCCGGCGGCGCCGCCGCGGCGGCGGGCACGAGATAGGCGATCAGCACGCGGCCGCCGGCCGGCATCTCGCGGCCGAGGACCAGCGCGTCGCGCACCGCCGCGTGACGGCGCAGGCACTGGGCGGCCTCCGCCGGTTCGACGCGGACGCCGCGTACCTTGAGCTGATCGTCCTTGCGCCCGGCGAAGACCAGCTGGCCGTCGGTCCGCCACCAGCCCAGGTCGCCGGTGCGGTACAGACGCTCGCCGCTGCCATAGGGGTGGGCGACGAACAGCGCCGCGGTCTGCGCGGGATCGCCGGCATAGCCGCGGGCAAGTCCGACGCCGCCCAGGCAGATCTCCCCCGGCACGCCGATCGGCGCCGGCGCCAGCTCCGCGTCGAGCACGTGGACCGACACGTTGGGCAGCGGGCGGCCGATCGGCAGCGGACCGCTGCCGGCACGCTCCGGGTCGAGCTCGTGGAAGGTGGCGCAGACCGCGGACTCGGTAGGCCCGTAGGCGTTGAAGACACGCTTGGTGCGGGCGTGGAAGAGCACGTCGTCGCGGTTCGGCGGCTCCCCGGCGGTGATCAGCACCCGCAGGGTCGGCAGGTCTTCCGCCCGGCCGAGGGCGTTGAGGAAGGCCGGCGGCAGGGTGGCGACGGTGACCCGATGACGCCGCAGGCACTCCCGGAAAGCGGCGGGATCGCGCACCGTGGCGGCGTCGACCGGCACGACCGCGGCGCCGGCGAACAGGGCCATGAAGATCTCCGAGAGCGAGGCGTCGAAAGCGGGCGACGCGAACTGCAGGACCCGGTCTGCGGCGGTCACCGCGAAACCGGCGATCTGGGCCAGGGCCATGTTGACCAGGCCGCGGTGCTCGACGACGACTCCCTTCGGGCGCCCGGTCGAGCCCGAGGTGAAGATCAGGTAGGCCGCATCTCCGGGCGCCGGCGGCGCGGCCGGCGACAGCTCGGCGAAACCGTTACCGCCGGCCTCGGTGGCCTCGGCGGGTTCGGCGTCCGCCGCGCCGCCGAGCGCCGCCGCCAGCGCCGTCACCCGGCAGCCGCGAGCACCCAGCCGATCGGCGAGCTGGGCGCCCGCATGCCCGGCGAGCAGCAGCCGGCAGCCGGCGGCCTCGATTAGCTGCTCGATGCGGCCAGCGGGCAGGGTGGCGTCGATCGGCAGGTAGACCGCGGAGGCCGTCAGGATGCCGAGCAGTCCAGCCACCAGCCCGGGCGACCGCTCCGCCATCAGGCCTACCACCTCGCCGCGCTGAATCCCTGCCTGCCGGAGATGGGCGGCCACCCGCCGGGCGTGCCGCGCGAGCAGCCGGTAGCTCAGGCGCTCGTCCCGGTTGAGCACGGCCGTCGCCGCCGGCGCGGCCCGCACCCGCGCCGCGAAGACCTCGACGATACTGCGGCCGCCGCCGGCGGCGGCCGCGACGCCCGCGGTTTCCGCGGCGTCCGCGTACGGGAACGCCTCGAGCACCTGGCGCCGCTCGCCGGCGCCGAGGAGCGGCAATCGTCCCAGCGGCGTGCGCGGATCGCCGGCGACGGCCCCGGCGAGGGTCTCGAGGTGACCGGCGAGGCGCGCGATGCGGTCGCGGGCGAACAGGTCGGCGTTGTACTCGACGGCGCAGTGCAGGCCCTCCGCCGCCACGGCGAAGTGGAAGCTGAGATCGAACTTGCTGACCGCGAACGGGGCCATCAGCGGCGCGATCTCCAGGCCGTCGAGGCCGCCCGGGTCGGCCTCGTCCTCCCGCAGCAAAACCATCACGTCGAACAGCGGCGAGCGGCTAGGGTCGCGCGCCCGGTCGAGCTCCTCGACCAGCCGCTCGAAGGGATAGAGCTGATGGTCGAAGGCCTCGGCCACCGTCTGCCGCACACGGGCGAGCAGGTCCGCGAACCGCTCGCCGAGATGGACCGCGTCGCGCAGGGCGAGGGTGCCGACGTAGAGGCCGATCTGGTCCTCGAGCTCCGGCATCGCGCGCAGGCTCACCGGGGTGCCGACCACGACGTCGGCCTGCCCCGCGTGGCGGGCAAGCAGAGCCTTGACCAGGGCCGTCAGCGTGGCGAAGAGCGTCGCCCGGTGATCGCCGGCGAGCCCGCGCAGCGCGTCGAGCACCGGCGCCCCGAGGGTCAGGGGCACCATCCCGCCGCGGTAGGTCCTGACGGGCGGGCGGCGCGAGTCGAGCGGCAGGTCGAGCACCGGCAGCTCGCCGCCGAGCTTCTGGTGCCAGTAGCCGCGGTGCGCGGCGAGGGCGGGGGAGCCCAGGGCGGTCCGCTGCCAGGCGGCGAAGTCGCGGTACTGGAGCCGTGGCGGCGGCAGCGGGCTCGGCGCGCCGCGGCGGAAGGCGGCGTAGAGCTCTCGCAGCTCGCGCAGCAGCACGTCGAGCGACCTGCCGTCGGCGATGGTGTGATGGAGGGCGACCAGCAGCGCGGCGCGCCGTGCTCCCAGCTCGAGGAGCTGCACCCGCAGCAGCGGCCCGGCGGCGAGGTCGAAGGGGCGTCCGGCCTCGCGCTCTGCCCACGCGGCGGCGGCGCCGAGGGGGTCGGGCGCGGCGGCGAGGCTGTGCTCCTCGATCGCGAAGCTGCCCACCTCGTCGACTCTTTGGCGCAGCTCGCCGGCGACGAGCATGAAGCTGGTGCGCAGCGACTCGTGGCGGCGCACCAGCTCGGCGAAGGCGCCGCGCAGGGCCGGCCGGTCGAGCTCGCCCACGAGGACCAGTCCCCAGAAGATGGTGTAGGCGCCGCCGCCGCCCTCCATCTGCGACAGCACCCAGAGCCGCCGCTGGGCTTCGGTGGACGGGTAGTGGTCGGCCCGCGGCGTGGGCAGGACCCGGCCGAGCTCGCGCCACGGGCGCTCGCGGATGCGATCGGCGAGCGCCGCGACGGTGGGCGCCGCGAACAGGTCGCTCAGCCGCAGCTCGAATCCCATCTCGCGATGGACGCGGGCGGCGATGCGCGCCGCCTTGAGGCTCTGGCCGCCGAGCGCGAAGAGATCGTCGTGCCTGCCGACGCCGGGGGCCTCGAGGACCGCTTCCCAGATCGCGGCGAGGCCGCGCTCCAGCTCGCCGCGCGGCCGTTCCGGCCGGGTCCGCCGCGGCCCCTGCCGCCGCCCGCCCGCGGGGAGCGGCGGCGGCAGCGCACCGCGATCCACCTTGCCGCTGGGCAGGAGCGGCAGCTCGTCGAGCAGGACGAGATGAGCCGGCACCATGAAGGCAGGCAGCCGCCGGCCCAGGCGCCGGCGCAGCCGCGCCGGCTCGGTGCCCGCCGCGGCAACCAGGTAGGCGACCAGCTCGAGGTCCGCGCCGACAGGGCGGGCGAGGACCACCGCGCGGCGCACTCCCGCGAGCTCCGCGAGGGCCTGCTCGACCTCTCGCAGCTCGATGCGGTGGCCTCGCACCTTGACCTGGCCGTCGCGGCGGCCCAGGAAATCGACGCGCCCGTCGGCCAGCCAGCGCCCGTGATCGCCGCTGCGATAGAGGCGCTCGCCGGCGCGGTAGGGATGCGGCGCGAAGCTCGCCGCCGTCGCCGCCGGATCGCCCAGGTAGCCCCGCGCCACGCCCGCGCCGCCGATGCAGATCTCGCCGAAGACTCCCAGCGGCGCCAGCTGCAGCGCCGGGTCGAGCACCCAGAGCTCGGTGCCCGCGAGCGGGTTGCCGATCGGCACGATCGCGGCCTCGCCTGCCGGCGGCTCGCCGCCGCCCGTGCCGTTGCCGGGCTGCCGGTGCCGGCCGTGATGAACGTGGCAAGCGGAGGCGGTGACCGTGGTCTCGGTCGGACCGTAGAGGTTGGTCACCGTGACCCGGGCTGCCAGGGGCGTTGCCTGCAGCCGTCGCAGCAGCGAGCCGGCGAGCGGCTCGCCGCCGATCAGCAGGTGGCGCAACGCCAGCCCTTCAGCCTCGCCCAGGCCGGCGTCGAGCAGCAAGGCGAGCAGCGACGGGGTGCAGTTGAGGCGCTCGATTGCCTGGCGCCGCAAGATCTCGAGCAGCAGCCTGCCGTCGCGCCGCGTCTCCTCGTCGACCAGGTGGAGAGCCGAGCCTTCGAGCAGGGTGCCGAAGATCTGCTGGACCGAGGCGTCGAACACCACCGGCGCCAGCAGGGCCTCGTGCGCCTGTCCTCCCCGCGGCGGCGGCGCGTAGACGTCGCGGCGGAGCGCCGCGAGGAGCGCGAGCACCGCGGCGTGGTGGACGAGCACTCCCTTGGGCGCTCCCGTCGAGCCCGAGGTGAAGATCACGTAGGCGAGGTCGCCGCCGCCGAGCCCGGCCGGCGGCTGGCACGGGGCGGGGACCCCGTGCCAGGGCGGCGCCAGGCGGAGGACCGTCGTGCCGGCGCACCACGGCGGGGGCGCCGCCGCGGCACCGTCGAGCAACACCACCCGGCACCCGCTGCGGCCGACGACGGTGCGCAGGCGCGCCTCCGGGTCGCCCGGATCGAGCGGGACGTAGGCGGCTCCAGCCGCGAGGATCCCGAGCAGGGCGACGATCAGCCGCTCCGACCGTTCGACCGCCAGCGCGACCCTGTCGCCTCGCCCGACGCCGAGCCGCGCCAGGGCTTCGGCGACGCTGCCGGCCTCCCTGGCGAGGGCGCGGTAGGTGAGGACCCGGTCGCCGCACACGACCGCGGCCGCGCCGGGCGTGCGCTCCACCTGGGCGGCGAACGCCGCGGCGAGGTTGGCGTGGCCGCCCGCCCCGGCCGGCGCGATCGCGGCGCCGGGCCGTGCGTCGCCCGCCGGCGCCGCGAACGCCAGCAGCTGCTCGCGCTCCGCGGCCTGCAGCAGGCACAGCTCGCCGACGCGCCCGCCAGGGTCGTCGAGCGCCGCGCCGGCGAGCGCCGCGAGGTGGCCGCCGAGCCGGACGATGCGGGCCGCGTCGAAGAGATCGGTGTTGTAGGTGATCACGATCCGGACGTCCTCGCCGCCGTCCGTCATCGCCGCCAGCTCGAAGGTCAGGTCGACCTTGGCGCTCGTCTGCACGCCGGCCAGCGGTTCGATCCGCAGCCCTGCAACGCCGCGCACCCAGGCGTCGTCCTGGGCCGGGAGATCGTCCAGGTCGAAGGCCACCAGCACGTCGAACAGCGCCGAACGGCTCGGATCGCGGTGCGGCGCCAGCTCCTCGACCAGGCGGTCGAAGGGGTAGTCCTGGTGCTCGAGGGCCGCGAAGACCGTGTCGCGCACGCGCCGCAGCAAGGCAGTGAACGGCTCGCCGCCGCGCACCTCGTCGCGCAGCACCAGGGTGTTGACGTAGCAGCCGACCTGGTCCTGCAGCTCGGCGAGCGCCTCGGGCCCCCTCCCCGCGACCGGTGCGCCGACGCGGATGTCCTCCTGGTCCGTGTAACGATGGAGGACCGCCTTGACGATGGCCAGCAGCAGGACGTTGGCGGTGACCCCTTCGCTCCGCGCCAGGCGCAGCAGCCGGCCGCCCAGCACCGCCGGCAGGCTCACGCTCGCGGCGCTGCCGCGGAAGGTCTGGGTCAGCGGGCGCGGACGATCGGCGGGCAGCTCGAGCGCTCGGAGCTCGCCGGCGAGCCGCTGGTGCCAGTAGGCGGCGCTGCCTCGGCGCGGGGCGCCGCTGCCCGCCGGCCGCGGCGGACCCAGGCGGGTGCTCTGCCAGGCGGCGAAGTCGCGGTACTGGATGCGCAGCGGCGGCAGGGGGTCCGGCCGGCCGTCACGGCGGGCCGCATAGAGCGCGAGCAGGTCGCGGGTCAGCACCGCCAGCGACCAGCCGTCGCTCACCGCGTGGTGGGCGGTGAGCGCCAGCAGGTGGCGGTCGCCGGCCAGCCGCCAGAGCGCCGCCCGGAACAGCGGACCGGCTTGCAGGTCGAAGGGGCGCGCCGCTTCGCGCGTGGCGAGCAGCCGCGCATCGTCCGCGGCCGACGGGGAATCCCGCAGATCGTGCTCGACGAGCTCGCCCCGGCCAGCCGCCGCGCCCGCCCCGCCCGCGTCCGCGGTGGCGGGACCGCCCGGGTCCCCCACCTGCTGGCGCGGCTCGCCGTCGACGACGGGAAAGGTGGTGCGCAGCGACTCGTGCCGGCGCACCAGCGCGGAGAGCGCCCAGCGCAGCGCGTCCAGGTCCAGCTCCCCGTCGAGCCAGTAGGCGGCGGGCATGACGTAGGCGGGGCCCGCCCCCTCCACCTGGTCGAGCAGCCACAAGCGGCGCTGGGCGTGGGAGAGCGGATAGTGCTCGGCGGCAGGCAGCGGCGGGATGACCGGGACGGCGGACGGCGGAGCGGCGGCCGAGCGGCGGCGGCGCAGCAGTCCGGCGAGGGCGGCGACCGTGCGCAGCTCGAACACCTCGCGCACCGAGACCTCGATTCCCAGCTCGGCCTGCACCCGGCCGGCGACCCGGGTGGCGCGCAGGCTGTGCCCGCCCAGGTCGAAGAAGTCGTCGCCAACGCCGACCTGATCCTGGCCGAGGACCTCGCGCCAGATCTCGATCAGCCGGGCCGGGATCTCATCACCCTCAGCGTTCTTATTACCGGCATCACCGGCATCACCGGCATCACCGGCATCACTGGCCGGCCGCGGCGCGAGGCCGTGTGCCGGCTCGCCTGGCCGCGGGCCCGGCGCGGCCCGTCCGGGCTCGGGAAGCCGGCGGCGGTCGACCTTGCCGCTGGGCAGGAGGGGCAGCTCGGGAAGCGCGAGGACGTGGGCAGGCACCATGTAACGCGGCAGGCGGGCGGCCACCTCCCGGCGGAGCGCCGCCGCATCGAGATCTCCTGCTGCGCCCTGGCCCACCACGTAAGCCGCCAGCTCCCGCACGCCGGCCACCGTCACGGCCAGGACGCACGCCTGCCGGACCCCCGGCAGCGCCAGCAGGGTCGCTTCGATCTCGCGCGGCTCGACGCGAAAACCGCGGATCTTGAGCTGGTCGTCGGCCCGCCCCAGGAGCTCCAGCTCGCCGCCGGGCCGCCAGCGTCCGAGGTCGCCGGTCAGGTAGAGCCGTTCGCCGGGCAGCTCGGGGTGAGGGACGTAGCTTGCCGCCGTCCGGTCCGGCTGGCCGAGGTAGCCGCGGCCGAGGCCGCTGCCGCCGATGGCGACCTCGCCGGTGCCGCCGATCGCGGCCGGCAGCCCGTCGCGCGTCAGCACGTGCAGGGACTCCCCGGGCAAGGGGCGGCCGACGGTCACCGCCGCCGGGCCCGCCGCGATGCGCCGGGCGCTCGACCAGATCGTCGTCTCGGTAGGGCCGTAGACATTGAACACTCGCGGGCCCGCCAGCTCCGAGAGCCGGCGGTGCAAGTCGGCCGGCAGCGCCTCGCCGCCGACCAGCAGCAGGCGCAGGCGTGCGAGCGCCGCCGCGCCGCCGGCCTCCAGCAACATCGCCAGCCGCGAGGGGGTGACCTGCAGCGCCGTGGCGCCGGCCGCACCCAGCTCGGCGAGCACCCGCGCCGGATCGTCGGCCCTGGCCTCGGTCGCCATCACGACGGTCAACCCGTGCAGCAGGCTGCAACAGGTCTCGAGCACCGAGATGTCGAAGCCGAACGTGGTGAGAGCGTAGAGCCGGTCGCCGGCGGCAAGGCCGAAGGTCGCCGCCAGGTTCACCGCGAAGGCGGCAACGTTGCGGTGCTCGATCATCACTCCTTTCGGCTGGCCGGTCGAGCCGGAGGTGTAGAGCACGTAGGCGAGGCTCTCCGGACGCGCGGCGCAGGGTGGGGCGCCGCCCCGCGCCGGCTGGCGGGCGGCGACCGCCGGCAACGCGGCGGCGCCGGCCACGCCGGCGAGCCGCCGCCGCAGCTCGGCCTCCCCGTGCGGGCGCTCGGGCGACGGCGCCAAGACCACGGCGCAGCAGCCGCTGTCCTCGAGCAGGCGGCGCCAGCGCTCCGGCGGGTCGGCCGGGTTGAGCGGCACGTAGGCCATGCCGCTCTTGAGGATGCCCGCCATCCCGACCAGCGCCCACTCGGAGCGCTCGGCCAGCAGCGCGACGCGCCGGTCGGCGCCGCTTCCCACCTGCTCCTGCAGCGCCGCCGCCAGGCCGTTGGCGAGCGCGTCGAGGTCGCCGTAGCCGAGCTCGCGGCCGCCGCAGACGACCGCGACGCGCCCGGTGTGCCGCGCCGCCGCGGCAGCGAGCAGCCCGCCCAGGGTCCGCTCCGGGGGGCCGCCGCCCGGGGCGGCGAGGGCCCCGCTCGCGCCGGGCGCGATGCGGCTGTAACCGCCGACGACCTCGGCGCGCTCCGCGTCGTCGAGCAGCGAGATCGCCCCGACCGCCACCGCGGGATCGGCGAGCACGCGCCGGAGGATCTGCGCGAGATGCCGCTCGAGCCGCTCCACGAAGCTCGGCGGGTAGAGCCGGGGGTCGTGGACGAAGCGGAAACGCAGCAGCTCGCCGGGGATCACGCTGACGCTGAAGCGGTAATGGGTGTGCTCGAGCAGCTCGACGTCGGCGACCGCCAGGGCGCCGGCCGCCGCCCCCGCGTGCCGCTCGCCCAGCGGGTAACTCTCGATCATCAGCAGGTGGTCGACGAGCCCGTCGCGCAGCTCGCTCTCCTGCTGGATGGCGCCCAGCGACAGGTGCTCGTGCGGCCGGGCCGCGAGCGCCTCGCGCTGCGCCCGGCCCAGCAGCTCGCGCCAGGAGCTCGCCGCCGTCCACCGCAGGCGCACCGGCACGGCGGCGATGAACAGCCCGACCATGGTTTCGATGCCGGCGACCTCCTCGGGCCGGCCGGCGCTCACCGACCCGAACACCACGTCACGGACGTCGTTGTACTTGCCGAGCAGGACCGCCCACAGCCCCTGCACGAACGTCCCCGGGGTGACCTGCAGCTCGGCTGCCTGCCGCCTGAGTCCGGCCGTGGTCTCGGCGTCGAGCGCCAGCTCGGCGGTGTCGGGGACGGCGGCGCCCGCGGCGGCGGCCCCCGCCGGCGGCTCGCGCGGCAGCGTGGCGGGGCGCTCGTAACCCGCGAGTCGCTGCCGCCAGAAGCGGCGCGAGGCGTCGCGGTCCTGCGCTTCGAGCCAGCGGATGTAGGCGCCGTACGCCGGCGCCGGGGGCAGCTCGGGCTGCCGGCCGGCGCACAGGGCGGCGTAGGCTGCCTCGAGCTCGCCGTGCAGGATGCCCAGGCACCAGCCGTCCATGACGATGTGGTGGTAGCTCCAGATCACCTCGTGGAGGTCGGCGGCGAGCTGCAGGACGGCGATCCGCAGCGGCGGCGTCCGGTCGAGCCGAAAGGGCTCGTCGCGGTCGCGCCGCTTCCAGTCGGCGACCGCCGCCAGGCGCGCGCCCGCCGCGAGATGGCGCAGGTCGGCAAAGCGCAGATCGGGCGTGGCCTTCTTGAGCACCACCTGCAGCGGCCGGGAGAGCTTGCGGTAGCGGTAGATGGTGCGCAGCGCGTCGTGACGGTCGAAGAGACACTGCCACGCCGCCGCGAACGCCGCCCGGTGGAGCGGTTGCGGGACGCGCATCGACATCTGCTCGCGGTAGGCCGTCGACGCGGGATCGAAGAGCGCCTGGAACAGCATCCCCTCCTGCATCGGCGACAGGGGATAGATCTCTTGCACGTCGTCGCGTCGCATGGCGTGGCGGCCCAAGGGATGGCGTTGCGCTCACCCCTGCTCGTCGAACAGGCCCGCGAGGTCGGCCTGGCTCGGGCCGCGCCAGGCCGCGTCCGCGCGGCGCGGCGCGGGCCCCTGCCGGGCGGCGCAGTGGTCGATCAACGCGGCGACCTCTCCCAGGTAGCGCTCGCCGAGCTGACGGGCCGTCGCCGCCGGCAGACGCCGAGCGGGGAAGGCGAAGTGGAGCTGCAGCCGGCCGCCGACCACGCTGAGCAGCAGCTCGAGCTCGGCGGTGCGCGCGGCCGCCGGGCTCACTGCCCGGCCCCGCGGCTCGTCGCAGACGACGAGCGGCGCGGCGCCCGCGGCTTCGGCCGGCCCGGACCGGGTCGCCGCGTCGAGCTCGCCCAGGTAGTTGAAGCTCACCGCCGACCTCACCCGCAGCGCGGCCGAGCGCTCGCCGGCGCCCGGGTCGGAGCCGCCGTAGGCGAGGAGGCCGTAGCCCCGCCCGCCGCCGGGGACGGCGCGCAGGGCCTGCTTGACGCCCTGAAGCTGCGCCGCGGGGTCGAGCTCGCCGCCCAGGTCGAGGACGACCGGGTAGAAGCAGGTGAACCAGCCCACCGTGCGGCTGACGTCGAGGCCTGGGAGAGCCGGCTCCCGCCCGTGCCCTTCGACCAGCACCAGCGCGGGCCCCGCACCCCGCCAGCCGGCGAGCCAGCGCGCCAGGGCGGTCAAGAGGACCTCGGCGACGGTGGTCCCGTGAGCCGGTTGCGACCGGGTGAGGAGGTCCGCGGTCGCGGCGGCGCCGAGCTCGAGCGAGAGGCTGGCCGCGTCGCCGACGCGGTCGGTCGCGCTCCCGCCGGCGCCTGCCGGCAACGGCAGCGGCGCAACCGGCGTACGGGCCACCGCTTCCCAGTGGGCGCGCTCGGCCGCCAGCTCCTCGCCGTCGCGCAGCCGCGCGAGCGTCTCGGCCCAGCGCTGGAACGAGTCGGTCTTGGGCGGCAACGCGATCGCCTCTCCCGCGCGCGCCTGCCGGTAGGCAAGCCGCAGGTCCGCGAAGAGCACGCCCCAGGACACCCAGTCGACCAGCAGGTGATGGACGACGAGCAGCAGGCGGTCGCCGGCAGGCAGATGGAAGCAGGCGGCGCGCACGAGCGGCCCCCGCTCGAGATCCAGCCCCGCCTGCAGGCGCTCGGCCTGCGCGGCGAGCTCGGCGGGCGGGTCCGCGGCGCGGCGCAGATCGACGGCGGCGAGCGGCGCGGCGCGGGACCCGGGAGCGCCGGCTTCCTGCAGCCATCCGGCGCCGTCACGGCGGAAGCGGGTGCGCAGCGCGTCGTGGTGCTCGACGACCGCCGCCAGCGCGGCGCGCAGGCCGGAGACGTCCAGCCGCTCCCCCGGCGGGGTGCCGAGCAGCAGGCTCTGGTTGAAATGCGCCTCTCCCCCGTGCTCGGCGAAGAACCAGGCCTGGACCGGCGACAGCGGCACCGGTCCGCGGACCGCCGCCGGGGCCTGCCGACTGCCGTCGAGTCGCCGCATCCGCCGCGCCGCCTGCGCCACGGTCGGGTGCTCGAGCAGCTCCCCGGAGCGCAGCTCGAAGCCCGCGGCGCGCAGGCGGGCGGCGATCTGGATGGCGCGGATGGAGTCGCCGCCCAGGGAGAAGTAGTTGTCGTCGACGCCCAGCGGCCGGCGCCCCAGGACCTCCTCCCAGACTGCCAGCAGCGCGGCCTCGTCGCCGTCCCGCGCCGGCGCCGGCCGGCGCTCGGCCTCGCCGGCGCGAGGATCCGGCAGGGCGCGCCGGTCGACCTTGCCGCTCGGGGTCCGCGGCAGACGATCGAGCTCCATGACGTAGCCCGGCAGCATGTAGGCGGGCAGCCGCTCGGCGAGGAAGCGCCGCAGCCCCGCCGCCGAGAGCTCCGGCCGCACGGGGACGGCGCCGTCGTGGAAGAGCGCGGCGTAGAACGGCGCCTGGCGGAAGCCGGCGGCGACGTGCGGCGAGGCGAGCCGGATCGCCGCGACAGCCTGGCCGCCCCGCAGCAGGTGGCCGTCGAGCCGGAAGTCCGGATTGAGGCGGTTGGCGCAGAGAGTCCGGCTGACCATGGCGCGGAGCTCGTCGCCGCTCTCGACCCCGAGCGGCGCGGCCAGCGGCAGATAGACCGGCAGCCAGCTCCCCGCCGACTCGAGGACGTCGACGGCCTCCTGCGGAAAATCGCCGTCCACCACCAGGTGCAGCCAGGCGAGCAGGCCGGTCATGGCGCCGCCGCGGCGCATCCGCAGCCGCACCTCGTGGCTCTCCTCGGCCGGCGGGCCGGCGCGGAAGTCGAGGTCCTCCAGGACGTCGCGCGACGACAGCAGGCGTTCCGGCGGCAGCCCCTTGACGCAGAGCCGCAGGTCGAACGGCCGGCCGACCTGGGCGAAGATGCGCTCGACGTAGTGCGCGGCGGTCTCGGGAAAGCGCAGGTCGCAGGCCTCCAGGGGCAGCTCGACGGCGGCGAGGAAGGTGATGCTGCGCGCCGGCACGTGCGCCGCCGGATCGCCGGGATCCTTCAGCCAGCGCCGCGCCCGGGCCAGCAGCACCGCCGCCCCCTCGGCGCCGCCGATCGAGCCGACGATCTCGGACACGCAGCAGTCGACCAGCTCGGGCGGCTCGACCGCGGAGATGTCGCCGTGCAGGATCTCGATGCGATCGGCGAGCCCAAGCCGGCGGGCCAGCTCGCGGGCCCGGGCCGCGGCCTCGGCCGAGAGCTCGACGGCGATCACGCGACGCGCTCCGGCCTCGACGCACAGGCGGGTCAGCACCAGGTCCGGCCCGGGGCCGACCTCGAGCACCGTCTTGCCGTCCACCCGCCGCTCCAGCGCGGCGCGGTAGGCGCGGTTGCGCACCTCGTCCCGTGCCATCGAGCGGTAGACCACGTCGTCGTAGACGTGGAACTCGGCGATGGACGGCCACAGCTCGACCCGGTCGCGGCGCGTGTAGTAGGCGGCCAGATCGCGCGTCTGGCCGCCCTGCTCGAGCGCGGCGACGCAGGCGTCGTCGACGCCGGGGTGGGCGAGCAGCGCCGCGCGCACCTCCGCGGGGTCGATGCGATAGCCGCGGACCTTCGCCTGGTCGTCGATGCGGCCGAGGAACAGCAGCTCGCCGTCGTCCCGGTAGGCTCCCAGGTCTCCGGTCCGGTAGAGCCGCCGGCCGGGGTCGAAGGGGTCGGCGGCGAAGCGGTCGCCGGCCGGCTCCTCGCCCAGATAGCCGCGGGCCACGCCGGCGCCGGCGATGCAGATCTCGCCGGCGAGCCCGGGCGGCAGCAGGCGCAGCGCCGCGTCGAGGACGTAGACCGAGGTGTTGGCGAGCGGACGCCCGATCGGGATACCGAGCAGGTAGGGGTCCAGCGGATCGACGCGGTGGATGGTGGCGCAGACCGCGGCCTCGGTCGGTCCGTAGGCGTTCCAGACCTGTTTCGTCTGGCCGTAGCGCAGTGTGCTCTCGGCGTGGGCCGTCTCGCCGGCGGTGATGATGCAGCGCACGCTAGGGAGCGGCCTGGGCGCCAGCGCCGCGAGGTAGAGCGGGGTCGTGGAGAGCACGGTGACCCGGCGCTCTTCCAGGTAGGCGGCGAAGCGGTCGGGGTCCTGCAGCGTCTCGCGCTCGACCAGCACCAGGGTGGCGCCGGAGAGCAGGGCGGTGAAGGTCTCCGCCAGCGAGGCGTCGAAGGCGGCGTCGGCGAACTGCAGGACCCGGTCCGCGGGCCCCAGCCCGAAGCGCCGGATCTGCTCGTCGATCATGTTGACGAAGCCGCCGTGCTCGACCATCACTCCTTTCGGGCGTCCTGTCGAGCCCGAGGTGTAGAGCACGTAGGCGAGGTCGCCGGGGCCGGGGCCGAGGCCGGGGCCGG
>DASZHY010000494.1:0-2116 GCA_035949675.1 Thermoanaerobaculia bacterium | reverse complement strand
CCGCCCTTGCCGCCTGCCGCGGCCTGCCCCTGACCGATGCCCTCGACGCCCTGCTCGACCGCATCCGCATCCACTGCGCCGGCCGCCCCCTGGACGACGACGTCACCCTGCTGCTGGTCGAGCGCAGCGGCGAGGCGCCGGGCGCGGCGGTCACCTCCCTGATCCCCGCCGATCCCCCATAGGCGGCGTTCCGCGGTACCATCCTCTTCATGGCCAGCGTCGAGCAGCTGCGCGAAGACCTCAAACAGGTCCCCATCTTCTCCGACCTGGGGGACGAAGAGCTTACCTGGCTCGCGGGGCAGTTCACCGAAAAGTGGCTCGAGCCGGGAGAAGCATCGGTTGTCGAGGGCTCGCCTGCCGACCGCATGATGGTGCTGCTCGAAGGGGAGCTCCAGGTCCGTCGCGAAAAGGGCCCGTCCGACGGCTGGATCGACACGCTCCTGCCCCCCGCGGTCAGCGGCATGCTGCCGTTCTCGCGGATGACGACCTTCGGCGTCACCGCCCGGGCGGTGAGGCGGACGCGCCTCCTATGGCTCCCCGCGGCGCTGTTCCCCGAGATGTTGCGCCGCATCCCGGCGCTCGAGCCGCGCCTGGTGGCCTTGCTGACCGACCGGGTGCGCGAGTGGACGCGGCTGGACCAGCAGCGCGAGAAGCTGGCGGCGCTGGGCAAGCTGTCAGCCGGCCTGGCGCACGAGCTCAACAACCCGGCAGCGGCGGTGCAGCGGTCGGCGAGCGAGCTGCGCGACCGCATGGTGGCGCTGCGCGGCCTGGTGGCGGGGCTGGTCGAGTGCGGCCTGACCCCGCAGTCGATGAACGCGACGCTCGCCCTCTATCGCCAGGCGATCGAGCGCAGCCGCGCCCGGCCGGCGAGCAGCGAGCCCGATCCGATCGCCCTCAGCGACCAGGAGGACGCGCTCGCCGCCTGGCTCGAGGCGCACCGCGTCGAGCGCCCCGAGGTGGTCGCCGGCACGTTGGCGCAGTTCGGCGTCGAGCCGCGCGACCTCGAAGAGCTCGGCACGGCGGCGCCGGATGTTTTCCTGCCCTGCCTGGTGAGCTGGATGGAGGGCGGCCTGGCTGCCGAGGGGTTGCTCTCCGAGATCGCCAACGCCGCGCGCCGGATCTCGGAGCTGGTGTCGGCCATCAAGTCCTACTCGCACATGGACAGCGGCCAGGGACGCAGCGAGGTCGACCTGCGGCGCGAGCTCGAGAGCACTCTCACCATCCTGGCGCACAAGCTGCGCAAGAAGGGCGTCGAGGTGACCCGCGACTACCAGCCCGACCTGCCACCGGTCGAAGCCTTCCCCGGCGAGCTGAACCAGGTCTGGACCAACCTGATCGACAACGCCGTCGACGCCGTCGCGCCGGGCGGCCACGTGACGGTCCGCGCGACGCGCGAGGGGGACTTCGTACGCGTCGACGTCCGCGACGACGGCCCGGGCATTCCGGCCGATATCAAGGCCCGGATCTGGGAGCCTTTCTTCACCACCAAGCCGGTCGGCGAGGGCACCGGCCTCGGCCTCGAGGTCGTCGGGCGCATCGTCGTCCGCCGCCACGGCGGCACCATCTCCGTCGCCTCCGTTCCCGGCGACACCTGCTTCACCGTCCGGCTGCCCCTCACCCCGCCCCTTACTTTCACGCCGCCTGCTCCGACGGCGGATAGCGCCGGCGGCTCGGCCGCCTCGGCTTCGTCTGCCTCCTCGGCCTCGTCTAGCTCAGGCAGCGCGCCGCCCGCTCCTCGGTAAACGTCGAAGACGATAGTGCGAAAGTTTCAATAAGTTTGGCAGCAAAGCGCTTCTTTTGTTAAGGTGCCTGGACTTTCCCGTGCAGAGAGGTCCGTCATGGCGATGTCGATCCTCGTCCGGTTAAGCCCTGCGACGTTCCTATGCCTGCAGCTCGCCTGGGCGGCGGCGCCGGCGGCGGCGCTCCAGACAACGCCCGCGACAGGGCCCGCGGCACCGGCGCCTGCCGCCTCGCCCGCGCCGGGGCTCGCGGCGCCCGCAGCTGCCGCCTCCCCCGCGGCCGCCCCGCCGGCGCCGGCGGCTGCCGCCTCGCCCGCGGCCGCCCCGCCTCCGCCGACGGACGAGAGCGCCATCACGGCTGCTTGCGCCGGTGACGA
>DASZHY010000493.1:0-8957 GCA_035949675.1 Thermoanaerobaculia bacterium | reverse complement strand
CTTCGTGCTGGGATGCCTGGGCCTGGCAATCTGGCGGCTGGGGGTGCGACACGCCTGGGCCCACATGCTGGGATTTGCGACCCTGGGCTCTCTGTTCGCGATGCGCTTCGACATGTGCCGGCCGCAGCTGCTGCTGGTGGGCTTCTCGCTGCTCTTCCTGGGCCTGCTGGCGACCGGCGCCCGGCCCTGGGCGCTGGCGCTGGTGGCCGCGGTGTTCGGGCTGGCCCACGCCGGCGGCTGGATCGCGATCTTCTACGCGGCGGTCTGGGGCGCGGCCGGCTGGATGATGCCGAGCCCGGCTGCCCCCGGCTCGGCAGGCCAGCCAGGGGCCGGGCAGGGGAACGACCGGCGGCTGCTCTGGCAGCCGGTGATCTGGGTCGCGGCCGGTTGGCTTGTCGGTCAGCTGATCCACCCGAACTTCCCCTACAACCTGCGCCTTATGGCTTTGGCGAACCTGGTGGTGCCCTTCGAGGCGAGCCCGGCTGGAAACGCGGCGCTGCGCTCGCAGATCGGCGAGGAGCTGGCGCCACCCGGGCTGGGGCTGCTGGCGGAGCAGTGGACGATCTTCCTGGCGCCGGTGGTGGTGGCGGTGATGCTGCTGCGCGAGCGGCGCCTGCGCACCCGGGCCACCCTGACGACGGCGCTGGTGGCCGTGGCCTTCCTGCTGCTTGGCTCCCTGCTGCTGCGGCGGATGCTGGAGGTGGGAGCGCCGCTGGCGCTGCTGGCGCTGGCGGCGCTGGCCGCGGAACGGCGGCGGCAGGGACTGGGCGGCCTGCTCGGCGGCTGGACGGCTGGGGCGGCCGCCCTGGCGCTGCTGGTGGGGGCGCTGTGGACGGCGACAACGGTGCGCAAGTACGGCTTCGGCCAGGTGTCGGCGCCGCAGGAGATGGCCCGCTGGCTGGGCGAGCACGGGCGGCCCGGCGAGCGGGTGTTCACCGCGCAATGGGCGGACTCGGCTCCTCTCTTCTACTCGGCGCCACACCTGCAATCGCTGGTGATGCTGGACCCGACCCTGTTCTTCGCCAAGGACCCGCGCCTTTTCCAGCTGTACGTGGACGTGGTCCAAGGGCGGCGCCCGGACGCGGCGCGGATCATCCGCGAGCGCTTCAAGGCTCGCTGGGTGACGATCTGGCAGGCGCCGGTCTACGAGCAGTTCGCCGAGCACCTGCTCCCCGCCGCCGGATCGCAGGTTGCCGCCACCGGAGCGCAGCTGGTCTACCGTGACCCCAACTACGTCATCGTAGATCTGGGCGCGCACTGAGCACGCACTGAGAGGGGCGCCGCCCGGCGCCCGCCTGGTGAAACTTCCGGCGGTGCGCGCCGTACCTGTTGACTGTCTACATGAGTTATCTGTAGTCTGGCTACATGAGAGACGAGTCCGGGTCCGATGAGGCGAAGTCCGAGCTGCTGCAGGGGACGCTCGACCTGGTGGTGCTGCGCGTCCTGGCGCTGGGGCCGATGCATGGCTACGGCATCGCGCAGCGCATCCAGCAGATCTCGCGCGACGTGCTGCGCGTCAACCAGGGCTCGCTGTACCCGGCGCTGCTGCGCCTGGAGCAGCAGGGCTGGATCACCTCGGAGTGGGGCACCTCGGACAACAACCGCCGGGCACGGTTCTACTCGCTGACCCGGGCAGGACGGCGGCAGCTGGCGGCCGAGACCGAGCGCTGGGCGCGTTTCTCGGAGGCCATCGGCCGCCTGCTGATGGCGTGAGCGCCCAAGGAGACGACGCGATGCGAAGCCTGCGCAGCTGGGTGGTGCGGTTGCTGAGCCTGTTCCGCAAGCGCCAGCTGGACCAGCGCCTGGACGAGGAGCTGCGCTTCCATCTCGAGATGCAGGCGCGCGAGAACGAGGCGCGCGGCATGAGCCCGGCGGCGGCGCGGCGGGCGGCGCGGGCGGCCCTGGCGGCGGACGGCCCCGGCTGGTCAGTCGAGTCGCTCAAGGAGGACCTGCGGGAGCGGCGGGGCGTGCCGGCGCTCGAGACGCTGGGCCAGGACCTGCGCTACGCCCTGCGCATGATGCGCAAGAGCCCGGTCTTCACCGCGGTGGCGCTGCTGTCGCTGGCTTTCGGCGTGGGCACCAACTGCGCCATCTTCAGCGTCGTCGACGCCCTGTTGCTGAAGACGCTGCCGGTGAACGACTCCGAGCGCCTGGTGGTGCTCAAGAAGAGCGCGCGCGGCGAGCCGCAGCCGCTGTTCTCCTACTCGGCCTGGCGGCTGCTGCAGCAAGCAGTGCCGGTCTGCTCCGGGGTGATGGCGATGACCGCGGACTTCACAGCGGTCGTGCGCCCTCTGGCCCCGGCGGCGCAGGCGACCCCGGCCGGCGCGGGCGACGCCCGCGGCTCCAGCGACGCCATCGAGACCGCGAACGCGCAACTGGTGTCCGGGAACTTCTTCCCGGCGCTGGGCGCCGGCATGGCCGCGGGGCGCTGGTTCACGGCAGAAGAGGACGCGGTGCCCGGCGGCCACGCGGTGGCGGTGATCAGCTACGGCTACTGGCAGCGGCGCTTCGGCCGCGACCCGGGGGTGGTCGGGCGGGCGCTGGTGGTCAATGGCCTGCCGGTGACGGTGGTCGGCGTCGCCCGCCACGGCTTCCACGGCGCCATCGCCGACGCCGCTCCCGATATCTTCCTGCCGGTGACGCTGCGCGAGGCCGTCAAGTTCCAGGGCGGGATCGAGAGCGACGGCCCCGATCTCCCCGGCCTGTCGATCTTCGAGCAGGTCCACCAGCACTGGCTGGTGCTGCTGGCCCGCCGGCAGCCCGGGGTGAGCGTGGCGCGGGCGAGCGCGGCGCTCAACGTGCTGTTCCAGCGCGACAAGGAGGCGCGGTTCGCCAGCGCCGGACCCCTGGGAAGGCAGGAGCTGATGAGCCAGACGCTGGTGCTCGAGCCGGCGGCACGGGGCCTGTCGCATGGCCGGGGGTCGCTCACCCAGCCGCTGCTCTTGCTGATGGCGGTGGCCGGCCTGGTGCTGCTGATCGCCTGCGGCAACCTGGCGAACCTGCTGCTGGCGCGCGCCGACCGGCGGCGGAAGGAGATGGCGCTGCGGTTGGGCATCGGCGCCGGCCGCGGCCGGCTGCTGCGCCAGCTGCTGACCGAAAGCTTGCTGCTGGCCGGCCTGGGCGGCGCCCTCGGGGTGGCCTGCGCCGGCTGGGGCAGCCGGCTGCTGCTGGGCCTGGCGTCGCGGACGGATGAGCCGATCCCGCTCGACGTCGATCTCGACTGGCGCAAGCTCGCCTTCGCCCTTGGCGTGGCGCTCGCGACCGGCATCGGCTTCGGCCTGGCGCCGGCGCTGCAGGCGACGCGGGTGGATCTCGCCTCGAGCTTGAAAGAGGGGGCCGGTGCGATCGGGGCGGGGGCGGGCGCCGGCGGCGGCTCGCGCCGGGGCGCGGGCGGACGGCTGGGGCGAGCGCTGGTCGCGGGCCAGATCGGCCTGTCGCTGCTGCTGCTAATCGGCGCCGGCCTGCTGGTGCGCAGCCTGCAGAACCTGATGGGGGTCGACAGCGGCGTGGCGCGCGACGGCCTGGTCCTGGCGTGGGTAAACCCTCGCCTGCTGGGCTACGACGACGACCGCCTGGTGGCCCTCTACACGCGGTTGGTGGAGCGCCTGGAGACGCTCCCCGGCGTGCGCTCGGCCAGCCTCTGCAACGAGCGCCTGCTCAGCGGCAGCTCGTGGGACGAAAACGTGGTCCTGCCCGGTTACACGCCGCGTCCGGACGAGGACACGGACACCGAGCTGCGGGTGGTGACGCCGCGCTATTTCGAGACGGTGGGCCTGCCCCTGGTCGCCGGCCGCGCCTTCGGCCCGCGCGACCGCCAGGGCGCACCCAAGGTGGCGATCGTCGACGAGGCCATGGCTCGCCGCTTCTGGCCGCACCTGGCGGCGGGCGGCGCCGCGGCGCGGGTCCTCGGACAGCGCTTCGGCTTCGGCCCGCCGGGCAACAGCCGCAACCTGGAAATCGTCGGCGTGGTCAGGAACGCCAGAGCCATCCGGCTCCGCGCCGAGCCGGCGCCGACCGCCTACCTGCCGGTGGCGCAGCGGCCGGGAGTGCTGCGCGATCTCGAGGTGCGGGTCGCCGGCGGCGGCGGCGCCGCCGGCCAACCGCCGGCGGGGCTCGTCGCGTCGCTGCGGCAGGCCATCGCCGAGGTGGAGCCGAAGCTGCCGGTGTTCAGCGTCATCACGATGGACGAGCAGATCGCGCGGTCGCTGGCACGCGAGCGGGCGGTGGCGCGGTTGACCGCCTTCTTCGGCCTGCTGGCGCTGTCGCTGGCGGCGATCGGGCTCTACGGGGTGATGTCTTACAGCGTCGCGCGCCGGACCAACGAGATCGGCCTGCGGATGGCGCTCGGCGCGCCGCGCGGCCAGGTGGTGGGCCTGGTCATGCGCGACACGGTGCTGCTGATCGCTGCCGGGGTGGCGGCCGGACTGGCTGCCGCGTCGGCCACCCTGCGCCTGGCGGCGAGCCAGCTGTTCGGGCTGAGCGCCTATGACCCGGAGACGCTGGCGGCGGCGACGCTGGCACTGGTGGCGGTGGCGCTCGCGGCGGGCTTCCTGCCGGCGCGGCGCGCCGCCGACACCGATCCGATGGTGGCGCTGCGGCACGACTGAGGCACGACTGAGGCACGACTGAGCCACGACTGAGGCCCGACTGAGGGTGGCAGCAAGCCAGCGCCGGCCGGTGCCAGCAAGGTCAGCCGGCGCCAAGGAGCGAACGCGATGCGGACTCTGCGAGTTTGGGGCGTGCGGCTGCTGAGCCTGTTCCGCAAGCGGCAGCTCGACGCGCGCCTGGACGAGGAGCTGCGCTTCCACCTCGAGATGCAGGCGCACGAGCTCGAGGCGCGCGGCATGAGCCGGGAGGCGGCGCGGCGAGAGGCCCGGGCGGCTCTCGCCGCGAACGGTCCCGGCTGGTCGGTCGAGTCGCTCAAGGAGGAGCTCCGCGCGCGGCGCGGCGTGCCGGCGCTCGAGATCCTGGGGCAGGACCTGCGCTACGCCGCGAGGATGATGCGCAAGAGCCCGGGCTTCACCACGGTGGCGCTGCTCTCGCTGGCCCTGGGCATCGGCACCAACAGCGCGATCTTCAGCGTCGTCAACGCCCTGCTGCTCAGGTCGCTGCCGGTCCCGGACGCCGATCAGCTGATGGTGTTGCAGCGCCACGAGGGCAACGGCGAGGTCCCGAACTTCTCGTACCCCGCCTACCGCCAGCTCGCGGACTCGGCGGCGGTCTGCTCCGGAGTGGTCGCCGTGACCTTCGAGTTCGCGGCGGTGGTGCGGCCGGCGCTGGCGTTCGCGCAGGGCGGCAAGGGCGGCGCCGCCGGCGGCGAGGTGGAGACCGCCTCCGCCGAGCTGGTTTCCGGGAATCTCTTCTCGGCGCTGGGGATCGCCGCGGCGGCGGGGCGCACCTTCACGGCCGCCGAGGACGACGTGCCCGGGGCCCACCCGGTGGCGGTGCTCGGCTACGGCTACTGGGAGCGCCGCTTCGGCCGCGATCCGGGCGTCGTCGGCCAGACCCTGGCGGTCGACGGCATCCCGGTGACCGTCGTCGGCGTCGCGCCGCGCGGCTTCAACGGCGCGTTCGTCGACGGCGCGCCCGACGTGTACCTCCCGATCACCATGCGGGAGCTCGTGAGGTACCACCGCAACACCCATACCGACGGGCCGGAGGAGGAAACCCGGCCGATCTGGAACCAAGTCAACGTCCACTGGCTGCGGCTGCTGGCGCGGCGCCGGCCGGGCGTGAGCGCCGCGCAGGCGGGCGCCGTGCTGCGCGTGATCTTCGAGCGCACGAAACAGGCGCAGCTGGCGACCCATCCCGATCCCGAGGCCCGGCGCCGGATCGCGGCGCAGACCCTGGTGCTGGAGCCGGGGGCGCGGGGGATGGCCAACTGGCGCGAGGAGCTGACGCGGCCGCTGCTGGTCCTCACCGGAGCGGCGGGGCTGGTGCTGCTGATCGCCTGCACCAACCTGGCCAGCCTGCTGCTGGCGCGGGCCGACCGGCGGAAACAGGAGATGGCGGTGCGCCTGGGCATCGGCGCGGGCCAGGGGCGGCTGCTGCGCCAGCTCCTCACGGAGAGCCTGCTGCTGTCCGGCCTCGGCGGGGCGCTGGGCCTGCTGTTCGCGGCCTGGGGCAGCCGCCTGCTGCTCGCCCTGGTCTCCTCGCGCGGCGCGCCGGTGCGGCTCGACGTGGCGCTCGACGCGCGCCAGCTGGTCGTCGCCGCGGCGACGGCGCTCCTGACCGGCATCGGCTTCGGCCTGGTGCCGGCGCTGCAGGCGACGCGCGTCGATCTCGTCGCGTCCTTGAAGGAAGGCGCGCGGGCGGCCCTCTCGGGCAGGGCGGGAAGCGCCGCCGGGACGGGCGGCGCCGCCGGCGGCCGGAACGGGTGGCGGCGCCTCCTGCCGCTCGGCCCGGCGCTGGTCGCCGCCCAGATCGCGCTGTCGCTGCTGCTGCTGATCGGCGCCGGCCTGTTCGTGCGCAGCCTGCAGAACCTGGTGCGGGTGGACCCGGGCTTCGCGCGCGACCGGCTGCTGATGGCAGAGGTGAATACCGGCCAACTGGCCGCCGACGAGACGCGCCTCGCCGCGCTCTACGCTCGGCTGGTCGAGCGCCTCGAGGAGATACCGGGAGTGCGGGCGGCCAGCCTGTCGCAGTTCCGGCTGCTGGCCTCCGGCTCGTCGGTGTCCGACGTCGAGCTCCCCGGCTCCCCGCAGGTGCCCGGGCATCCGCGGCTCGCGCACATGTCGGTCGTCACTGCTCACTATTTCGCCGCGACCGGCATGCCGCTGCTGCGCGGGCGCGCCTTCTCGCCGCGCGACCGCCAGGGAGCGCCGCAGGTCGCGATCGTCAACGAGGCGCTGGTGCGCAGCTTCTTTCCGCGGCGCTCGGGGCTCGGCGAGCGCTTCGGTTTCGAGGTCGCCACCCCGGGCGACCACGAGATCGTCGGCGTGGTGAGAGACGCCAAGTACAACGACCTGGTCGAGAAGACGCCGCCGATGATCTACCTGCCGGTGACGCAGAACCCCGATGCGCTGCGCGACCTCGAGCTGCGCACCGCCGCGACGGCCGGCGAGGCGGCGACCGTCCGCGCGCTGCGCCGCGCCGTTGCCGAGGTGGAGCCGAAGCTGGCGGTGGCGAACGTCGTGAGCATCGGCGAGCAGCTCGACCGCTCGCTGGCGCGCGAGCGCGCCGTCGCCCGGCTGACCGGGTTCTTCGGCGGCCTGGCGCTGTTGCTGTCGGCGATCGGCCTCTACGGCGTGATGTCCTACGGCGTCGCCCGGCGCACCGGCGAGATCGGTCTGCGCATGGCGCTCGGCGCGCCGCGCGGGCGCGTGCTGGCGATGGTGATGGGCGAGACCGCGCGGGTGATCGCCATCGGCGTTGCGGCCGGCCTCGCCGCGGCGCTCGCCACCACCCGCCTGGCGGCGAGCCAGCTCTACGGCCTCGGCGCCTTCGACCCGGCGACCGTCGTCGTGGCCGGGCTGGTGCTGGCGGCGGTGGCCCTGCTCGCCGGCTTCCTGCCGGCGCGGCGCGCCGCCGACACGTCGCCGATGACGGCGCTGCGCTACGAGTAGACGGGGCGGGCGGGGCGGCGCGCGGCCTCAGGCGGTGGCGCGGCGGGGCTCGGCGGGCTGAACGTCGTCGAGCTCCACGGAGACCAGCTTCGAGACCCCCTTCTCTTCCATGGTGACGCCGTAGAGACAGCCGGCGACCTCCATGGTGAGCTTGTTGTGGGTGATGATGATGAACTGGGTTTCGCCCGCCAGGTCGCGCAGCAGGTCGACGAAGCGCACGGTGTTGACGTCGTCGAGCGGGGCGTCGACCTCGTCGAGGATGCAGAACGGCGAGGGCTTGGTCTGGAAGAGGGCGAAGAGCAGGGCGATGGCGGTCAGCGCCTTCTCGCCGCCCGACAGCAGCATCAGGTTCTGCAGCCGCTTGCCGGGGGGGCGGGCGACGATCTCGATGCCACTCTCGAGCACGTCCTCGTCGTCCATCAGGCGCATCTCGGCCTCGCCGCCGCGGAACAGGCGCGCGAAGACCTGGCCGAAGCTCTTGTTGACCAGCTCGAAGGTGGCGCGGAAGCGCTCGCTCGAGGCCTCGTTGATCTCGCGGATGGTGCGCCGCAGGCTCTCGACCGACTGGGCCACGTCGGCGCGCTGAGTGGTGAGGAAGATGTGGCGCTCCTCCTGCTCGTCGTGCTCCTGGACGGCGAGGAGGTTGACCGGACCCAGGCGCTCGAGGGCCGCCTTGCAGCGGGCCAGCTCGGCCTCGAGCTCGATGATCTCCGATGGTGCCGCTGGCTCCGATGGTGCCGATGGTGCCGATGGCTCGGACGTTGCCGCGGCCGCGCCGGCGAGCGGCAGCTCCTCGCCGAAGTGCTCGCGGTAGGTCATGGCGACGTGCTCGGCGTCCTGGCGCAGGCCGGCGCCGGCGACGCGCAGCTCCTCGATCTCGGCGCGCACCTGATCGCGGCGGGCGCGGTGGCCGGCGATGCGCTCGTCGAGGTCGCGCACGTCCTGGCGATGGGCGTCGAGGTCGTCCTGCTCGGCGAGGACCGCCTCCTCGGCCGCGTCGCGCTGCTCGAGCGCCTGCTGCAGCTCGCTCTCGGCGCGGCCGATGTCGGCAGCGAGCTGGGCCCGGCGGGCCGCGAGGCGGTCGGCCTCCTCGCGCCAGGCGGTCACCTGGCGGCGGCCGTTGCCGACCTCGCCGCCGAGACGCGCCACCTCGCGGTCGTGGGACTCGAGGCGCTCGTCGAGCAGCTCGAGGCGGCTGCGGTGGCCGGCGCTGGCGGTGCGCAGGGCTTCGCGCGCGCCGCGGGCCGACTCCTGCTCCTGGACGGCGCGCTCGAGGCTCTCCTCGATCGCCACGTGGCGCCGCTCGGCAGCGGCGAGATCCTGCTCCACCTGGGCGCGGTGCTCGGCGACGCGCTCGATCTCGCGCAGGGTCTCGAGTTGCTCGGCGGACAG
>DASZHY010000492.1:0-21953 GCA_035949675.1 Thermoanaerobaculia bacterium | reverse complement strand
CGGGCGCCCAGGGCGGCGGCTAGCTGGACGGCGAAGTGGCCGACGCCGCCGGCGGCGCCGGTGACGGCGAGGTGCTCGCCGGGTTGCAGGTCGCCGAGGTCCCGGAGGGCCTGCAAGGCGGTGAGGGCGGCCAGGGGCACGGCGGCGGCCTCCTCCCAGCTCAACGCCTCGGGCTTGGGCGCGGCGGCGGCCTGGCCGGCGATGGCGTAGTCTGCATAACCGCCGCCGTGACGGCTGTCGAGCATCGCGAACACCGGATCGCCGGGCGCGAAGTCGCCGACCTCGGGGCCAACCGCCGCCACCTCGCCCGCGACGTCGAAGCCCAGCACCAGCGGGAACCTGGCGGGCAGCAGGAGCCGCAACCTTCCCTGACGAATCTTCCAGTCGATCGGATTGACGCCGGCCGCACGCACCCGGACCAGCAGCTGCCCCGGGCCCGGCTCGGGGCGGTGGACCTCACGCAGCTCGAGCCGCTCGACGCCCCCGTAGCCGGTCAGCACCGCCGCTCTCATCGTGGGCATCGCGCCTCTTGTATCACCCTTTGACCGGTCCTGCCGGCTGTGGCGGCCCGGAGCTCGGCGCCCATGAGCTTCGCGGCAATGTGGGGTGTGGTAAGAATGCGGCGCGGGAGGGGTTCGGCCATGGCGCAAGGCTCTCGTGTCATCACGTTCTGTCTGGACATCGGCGGCACCGGGATCAAGGGGATGACCGTCGACGAGCAGGGCAAGCCGACGGCGGCGCGCGTGCGCCTGCCGACGCCGCAACCAGCCGCGCCCGAGGCGGTGCTGGCGGTGGTCCGGGAGATCGCCGGCAAGATGCCGGCCTTCGACCGCGTCGCGGCAGGCTTCCCGGGGGTGGTGGTGGACGGCACCGTCCATACCGCGCCCAACCTCGGGGCGATGTGGGCCGGGTACCCGCTGGCGGAAGCGCTCGAGGATGTCACCGGCCGCCCCGCGCGCGTCGCCAACGACGCCGGAGTGCAAGGGCTGGCGGCGATCGAGGGCAAGGGCACGGAGCTGGTGATCACCCTGGGTACGGGCATGGGCTTCGCGCTCTACACCGACGGCCACTACGTGCCGAACATCGAGATGGCTCACCACGTCTTCCGCAAGCGCCAGACCTACGAGGAACGCGTCGGCAACCGGGCGCTGCAGAAAGTCGGCCGGCGGCGATGGAACAAGCGCGTGCTGGACGCGATCCGGCACCTCGAACCGGTGTTCAACTACCGGGTCCTGTACCTGGGCGGCGGCAACTCGAAGCTGATCCACTTCTCGCTGCCTCCCAAGGTGCGGATCATCGAGAACGTCTCCGGCTTGCTGGGCGGGATCTACCTCTGGGAGCAGCGCCGCGGCGGCGCCGGCAGCGGCGCGGACGCCGCCGGCCTCCCGGCCGCAGCTCCGGAGACCGCGGCAATCGCTCCGCCGGCCGAGGGGCCGAAGGCGAAGCGGGTGCGGAGCTGAGAGTCGAGCGTCGGCCGGCGCCGGGCCTCGGGGGGTTCGAAGCCGACACGGTTCGTTCCCGGAGATTGACCAGGTGTGAATTTTTATGCAAGACTATGCGCATGTTGATGGGAGCGGGCTGCCGTGCCGACCGATCCTGAGCTGCGCGACGCGCGGCAGCGCGCCATCCGCGCGGTGCTGGCGCGGTCGCCGGTCGGCAGCCAGGCTCAGCTGGTGGCCGAGCTGCGCCGGCAGGGGATCGCCGCCACGCAATCGAGCGTCAGTCGGGACCTCCGCGACCTGGGGGTGGCGCGCGTCGGCGGCCGCTACGTGCAGCACGCGGCGGCGGCGGAGGAGCGCGACCCGCGGGTGGCCGAGGTGGCTCGCCTGCTGCGTTCGGTGCGGCCGGCCGGACCCTACCTGACGGTGGTGCAGACGGCGGTCGGTGCGGCGCAGGGCGTGGCGCGCGCCTTCGATGCCGCCGGCTGGCCGGAGGTGGTCGGCTCGCTGGCCGGCGACGACACGGTGTTCCTCGCCACGGCGACGGAGCAGGACCAGGAGCGGCTGATCCGGCGGCTCACCCTCTTCAGCCAGGAGACGTGATCGATGAGCGAGCCGATCGTCCTCGCCTTCTCGGGCGGGCTGGATACCTCTTTCTGCGTGCCATGGCTGGCCGAGGCCCATGGGCGGCCGGTGGTGACGGTGACCGTGGACACCGGCGGTTTGGACGCGGCGGCGGCAGCGGCGCTGGCCGCACGCTCGCGGCAGCTGGGCGCGGTGGACCACCAGCTGGTCGACGGCCGTGCTGCTTTCTTCGAGCGGGTGCTGCGCTTCCTGATCATGGGCAACGTGCGGCGCGGCCAGGTCTACCCGCTGTGCGTCGGCGCCGAGCGGGGCATCCAGGCGCAGCTGGTGGCGCTGGCGGCGCGGCGGCTGGGCTCGCGCACGGTGGCCCACGGCTGCACCGCCGCCGGCAACGACCAGGTGCGCTTCGAGGTGGCCTTGCGCACCCTGGCGCCTGACCTCGAGGTGCTGGCGCCGGTGCGCGATCAGCCGCGGCCGCGCGCCGAGCAGGTTTCCTACCTCGAAGCGCGAGGATTGCCGGTGCCGCCCTTCGGCGCCGCCTACTCGGTCAACCGCGGCCTGTGGGGGGTGACGATCGGCGGGCGCGAGACGCTCGACAGCGTCGAGTCGATCCCCGAATCGGCGTGGGTGCTGACGCGCGGCGCCTTCGCCGGCGCCCCTGGCGCCGATATCGCCGACGGCGCTGGCGGTGCCGACGGCGCTGGCGGTGGCCGCCCGCCGCGGCGCCTGCGTCTCGCCTTCGAGCGCGGGGTGCCGGTGGCCGTGGACGGCGAGGCGCTGGCGCCGGTCGAGCTGATCGAGCGCCTGGAGGAGGCGGCGCGCGTCTACGGCATCGGCCGCGGCATCCATCTGGGCGAGACGATCCTCGGCATCAAGGGCCGGGTGGCTTTCGAGGCGCCGGCTGCCGAGGTGCTGCTGACCGCCCATCGCGAGCTCGAGAAGCTCACGCTGACCGGGCGGCAGCTGCGGGTCAAGGAGACGGTCGCCGCGGTCTACGGCGACCTGGTGCACGAAGGGCAGCATTTGGAGCCGGTCTGCCGCGACATCGAGGCGCTGCTGCTGTCCTCCCAGGCGCGGGTGAGCGGCGAGGTGCGCCTGCTGCTGCGGTCCGGCCACGTCTTCGTCGAAGGCGTGTCGTCGCCGGCGTCGCTGCTCGCCGCATCGCGCGGCGTCTACGGCGAAGCGGCCGGCGAGTGGAGCGCGGCCGATGCGAAAGGCTTCTCACGGCTCGCGGCGCTGCCGTCGATGCTCTGGGCGCGGAGCGCGGCGGCCGCTGCTCCCGCTGCTCCCGCTGCTCCCGCGGCAGCCGGGGCCAGCATGGAAGCGGTGCCGGCGAAGGCGGGAGCCGGAAGCATCCCGGAAGCATCATGAAGACGGTACTGCTCGACAAGATCGCCTCGGTCACCCGCAACTGCCAGCTCAAGCGCGAGGCGCGGGTGAGCGAGGAGATCCCCTGCGAGGAAGGGGTCGTGGTGGCGGTGCGGGTGCTCGGCGACAAGAGCGCCTACAACCAGCTCGAGCTGCCGAGCGGGCGGATGGCGCAGGTCAAGCGCGGCGACGTCATCGCCGGCGCCCTGGGGCACCGCAGCGCGCTCTTCGGCTACTCGGGCCACCTGCCGCGGCAGCTGGCGCCCGGCGACACGATCAACCTGCTCAACCTGGGCGGCGTGCTGGGGATCTGCGACTCGGTGAACCCTGACCTGGGGCCGCCTTTCGAGTGCGAGGTGCTGGGAGCGGTGCTGCATTTCCCCTACCTCGGCGAGCGCATCGGCGTCGCGGCGCGCATCGACGGCGGGCCCGAGGGAGCGGTGAGCGCGGCGCTCGACCCGGCGGCGCCGCTCGTCACCGGCGAGCCGCCGGTGCCGGTGGTGGCGCTGGTCGGCTCGTGCATGAGCTCCGGCAAGACCGCCGCCGCCTGCGCGCTGGTGCGGCACTTCAGCCACTGCGGCCTGACCGTCGACGCGCTCAAGGCGACCGGGGTCTCGCTGCGCCGCGACGTGCTGGCAATGGAGGACGCGGGGGCGCGCACCACGGCGCTGTTCACCGACCTGGGCGTGGTGGCGACGACGCCGGCCAACGCGCCCGGCGTGACGCGGACGCTCATCACCAGGCTCGCCGCGGGGCGGCCGCAGGTGATCGTCGCCGAGCTCGGCGACGGCCTGCTCGGCGCCTATGGCGTGGCGGCCATCCTCGCCGACCGCGAGATCCGGGCCGCCTTCACGGCGGTGGTGCTGGCGGCCAACGACCCGGTAGCGGCGTGGGGCGGCGTACGCCTGCTGGCCGACGAGTTCGGCATCCGCCCGGCGGCGGTGACCGGTCCGGCCACCGACAACCTGGCGGGAACGCGCGTCATCGAGGAGTCCCTGCGCGTGCCGGCCGCCAACGCCCGCACCGACGGCGAGCGCCTGGCGCAGGTGGTGCTGGCGGCGCTGGGGATGCCGGGCGCCGGGCCGGCAGTGGCGATCCCGGGGCTTCCGGCGGCGGCGGTGGTGCGGTGAGCGGCGCGGTGATCCGGGAGCCGGGGAGCGGCGCGGCGATGCGGGAGGCGGGAAGCGGTGCGGCGATGCGGAAGGCGGGGAGCGGCGCGGCGATCCGGGAGCCGGGGAGCGGCGCGGCGGCTCGATCCCGCGATGCGGCCAGCGGCGCCGCGGCACGCGAGCCGGCGGGCAGCGGCGTCCAGGCAAGGAGTTCGGCGAACGGCGAGCCGGCCGCGGCGATCACGCAGGACCTGGGCGTGACGGCGGGCTCCGGCGTCGCCAGCGCGCCCGGCCCGGCGCTCGAGACGGCGACGGCACGGAGCGGCGCGGCGGTGCCAGTGCTGGTCCTGGGGGGCAGCGGCTACGTGGCAGGCGAGGCGCTGCGGCTGCTGGCCGGGCACCCGCGGCTGCTGGTGGCCGGCGTGGTCTCGGAGAGCCAGCCCGGCGAGCCGGTCGCCGCTGCGTTCCCGCACCTGGCGAGCGCCTATCCGGGAGTGCGCTTCAGCCCGATCGAGGACATACCGCGGCTGATCGAGCTTGCCGCCGAGGTGGCCGGTGAGGGCCCGTCTGCTGGGAGCGCGGGGAGCCCCGGGAGCGCGGGAAGCACGGGGAGCGCAGGAAGCACGGGGAGCGAGGGAAGCACGGGGAGCGCGGGCAGGGGAGGGAGCCGAGCGGGCACCTCCGCCGGACCCGGCGCCGGCTCCGGTGCCGGCGGCTGGCGCGAGGCAGGCGCGGGCGGCGCGGGCGGCGCCGGCCGCGGCGGGGAAGTGGCGGTCCTGTGCGCGGCGCCGCACGGCGCGGCGGCGAAGCTGGTAGACCTGGTGCTGGCGGCAGCCGAGCATGCCGGCGCGCGCCTGCACGTGGTCGACCTGTCGGCCGACTTCCGGTTCGCGGCGGCGGGCGACTACGAGCGGGTGTACGGTCATGCCCATGGGGCGCCGGGCCTCCTGGCGCACTTTCGCTGCGCGCTGCCGGAGCACGCCGACCTGGCCTTCGCGACGGGCGCCGGCGGCGCGACGCCGAGCGATGAGCGCATGGGCGGGGCGCTCGCGCCGGACGCGGCTGGCCGGTCGCTCGCGCCGGATACTCCCGGCGGGGCGGGCGGGACGCTCGATGCGGTCGGGGCGGCCGGGAGCGGGCACATCGGCCATCCCGGATGCTTCCCGACGGCGGTGCTGCTGGCGGCGGTGCCGCTGGTGCGGCTGGGATGGGTCGAGCCGATCCTGCACGTGGTCGCGGTGACCGGTTCGACCGGCGCCGGCCGCACGCCGTCACCCTCGACCCACCATCCGGCGCGCCGCAGCAACCTGTTCGCCTACAACCCGCTCGCCCATCGCCACGAGCCGGAGATGCGGGCGCTGGCGGCGGCAGCGGCCGGGCAGGAGGTGGCGATCCATTTCGTGCCGCAGGCCGGGCCCTTCGCGCGCGGCATCTACGCCACCCTGCAAGCGCGGCTGCTGCGGCCGGCGCGGGCCGGGGCCGGAGACGGCGCGGAGCGGGCGGCGGCGGTGCTTGCCGACCTCGCCAGCTTCTACGCCGCGGCGCCGTTCGTCGACGTGGTCGCCGAGCCGCCGCGCCTGCAGGACGTCGTGGGGACCAACCGCTGCCGCATCAGCGTTGCGGTCGCGGGCGACCGGCTGGTGGCGTTTTCGGCCATCGACAACCTGACCAAGGGCGCCGCCGGCGGCGGCATCCAGTGGCTCAACCGCTTGCTGGGCTTCGCGGAGACGGCTGGCCTCACCCAGCCCGGCATCGGGTGGCTGTGATCCGGCGGAGTGGCCTGTATCAGATGAATTGGCGGCGAATGGCGCAGCAATCGGCGGCGCGGGCAAGGCGCGCCGACGCAGGCATAGCAGGGACTATGTCGAGGAGGCGAAACGCCGCCCCCGCCGTCGAGGGCAAGCCAGGCGCCGCCGATTCGGCTGGTACAGGCCACTTGGAGAGGGACGCATGGTGAGCGCGGCATGGTGACGACGGTCGCGGGAGCGGCGATTCCGGAACTGGCGGCGGCGCGCGAGGAAGCGCGCTGGCTGCTGCCGGTCTACGCGCAGGCGGCGATCGAGCCGGTCGGCGGCAGCGGCGTCGTGCTGCGCACCAGCGACGGCCGCGAGCTGCTGGACTTCTACGGCGGCCACGCCGTCGCGGCGCTCGGCTATGCCCATCCGCGCCTGCTGGCGGCGCTCTCCCGCCAGGCGGCGGCGCTGTTCTTCCAGAGCAACGTCGTGCCGCTGACGGTGCGCGCGCGCGCCGCCCGCCGGCTGGTGGAGTTCGGCCCCGCCGGCCTCTCCCATGCCTTCCTGGTCAACAGCGGCGCCGAGGCCAACGAGAACGCCCTGCGCCTGGCCATCCGCCATACCGGCCGCGACCACGTGGTGGCGCTTCAGGGGGGCTTTCACGGCCGCACCGCGGCGGCGGCGGCGGTGACGCATGGCTCCGGCAACGGCGCCGGCCAAGCGGCTGACAAATCCGCTGGCCATGCAACCGCGGGCTGGTACGGCTTTCCGCGCGCGCCCTTCGACGTCACTTTCGTGCCGCGCGCCGACGTCGCGGCGCTTCAGGCGGCGCTCGCGGCGGCGCCGACGGCCGCGCTCATCCTCGAGCCGGTGCAGGGCATGGCGGGAGCCGTGGCGCTGGGGGGCGAGTACCTCGAGGCGGCGCGGCGGCTGACCCGCGACGCCGGCGCGATGCTGATCTTCGACGAGGTGCAGTGCGGCATGGGGCGCACCGGCCAGCCGTTCGCCGCCCAGACCTGGGGCGTCACCCCGGACCTCCTCACCACCGCCAAGGGGCTGGCCGGCGGCTTTCCGGCCGGCGCGGTGCTGGCGACCCCGGAGATCGCGGCGGGCGTGCGCCGGGGCGACCTGGGCAGCACCTTCGGCGGCGGGCCGATGGCCTGCGCACTGATTGAGGAGGTGATCGCGACGATCGAGGAGGAGGGGCTGCTCGCCAACGTGCGGTCGCTGTCGCGGCGCATTCGCGAGACCTGCCGGGTGGGGCCGGTCGCCGCCATCCAGGGCGAGGGCTTCCTGCTGGGCCTGCGCACCACCCGGCCGGCGAGCGAGGTCCAGGGCGAGCTGCTGGCGCGCCACATCCTGACCGGCACCAGCGCCGATCCGTGGGTGGTGCGGCTGCTGCCGCCGCTGGTGCTGGCGGCGGAGCACGTCGACGCGCTGGCCGCGGCGCTTCAGGAGATCCGGCCATGAAGCGGCTGCTGTCGCTCGACGAGCTGCCGCCGGCCGCCGTGGCGGAGCTGGTGGCGCTGGCGCGGCGCCTCGAGGAGCGGCCGCAGCCGCGGGCGCTCGACGGCAAGGTGCTCGGACTGCTGTTCTTCAACCCCTCGCTGCGCACCCTCGCCTCCTTCCAGGCGGGGATGGCCCGCCTGGGCGGCAGCTCGTTCGTGATCTCGCCCGGCCAGGGCAGCTGGGTGCTCGAGACCCGTTCCGGGGTGGTGATGGACGGCGCCGCCGCCGAGCACGTGCGCGAGGCGATCCCGGTGCTCGCCGGTTACGCCGACGCGCTGGGCATCCGCGCCTTCGCCGGCGGTCAGGACCTGGCGGCCGACCTGGCCGACGCCGCCTTCCACGCCATGGCAGAGGTCTGCCCGGTGCCGCTGATCAATCTGGAGTCGGCCATCGACCATCCCTGCCAGGCGCTCGGCGACTGGAAGACGCTCGACGAGCTGGGAGTGCCGGCGACGGGCGGCCGCTTCGTGCTGAGCTGGGCGTGGCACCCGAAGGCGCTGCCGCTCGCGGTGCCGGCGGCGGCGGTCCACATGGCGGCGCTGCGCGGCATGGAGGTGACGGTGCTGCGCCCGGAAGGGTTCGGCCTGCCGCCCGAGGTGATGCAGCGGGCGCGGCTGGCGGCCGCCCGCTCCGGCGGCTCGGTCCGCGAGACCGCCGACCGGCGCGAGGCGCTGGCAGGCGCGCAGGTGCTGTACGCCAAGTCGTGGGGCTCGCCGCGCCACTACGGCGACCCGGCGGCGGAGGCGGCTCTGCGGGCTGGCCTCAGGGACTGGTGCGTCGACGAGAGCTGGTTCGCCGGCGCCGCTCCGGGCTGCCGCTTCATGCACTGCCTGCCGGTGCGGCGCGGCGTGGTGGTGCGTGACGAGGTGCTCGACGGACCGCGGAGCGTCGTGGTGCGCCAGGCGCACAATCGCATGTGGGTGCAGATGGCGGTGCTGCACCGGCTGCTGGCAGGCCGCCGCGCGGAGGGCGAGGAGAGCGCGGAGGGTGAGGAGAGCGTGGAGGGCGACGAGGGTGTGGAAGAGGGTGTGGAGGAGAGGAAGGCCGGAGCCGGCGCGGCGCCGGCGGCGGTTGCGGGGGCGGCAGCTGCGGCACCGGCGGCGGCGGCGGGGGGGGCGGCAGCGGCGGCGGTGGCGGGTGGCGGCGGAGCCGGGGGAGGGGCGGCATGAAGGACGTCGGGCAGCAGAGCGCCGCGGTGGCCGCCCTGCGGCAGGCGGTGCCGTACATCCGCCTGTTCAAGGGCAAGACCTTCGTGGTCAAGGTCGGCGGCGCGGCGCTCGGCGCCGACGATGCCGCCGCGCGCGTCACCTTGGCCGTCCTCGAGCAGGTCCTCGTCCTCCACCAGGTCGGCATCCGCGTCGTCCTGGTGCATGGCGGCGGGCCGCAGTCGACTTCGCTGTCCCGCGCCCTCGGCGCCGAGCCGCGCTTCGTCGCCGGCCGCCGGGTCACCGACGACGCGGCGCTCGAGGTGGCGGCCCTGGTGCTCAACGGCGCGGTCAACACCCGCTTGCTGGCGGCCTGCCGCACCGTCGGCCTGCCCGCCGTCGGCCTCTCCGGAGTGGCGGCGGGGCTGCTGCAGGCGCGGCGGCGCGGCCCGGTGACGGTGGCGGTGGCAGGCAGCGGGGGCAGCGGCGGCAGCGCCGGTGCCGGCACTCGCAAGGCCGAGCCGGCGGCCGGCCCTGCCGGGATGGTGGTCGACTACGGCCACGTCGGCGACATCGAGGCGGTGGACCCCGGGGTGCTCGAGACGCTGCTCGCCGCGGGCGTGGTGCCGGTGGTGAGCCCGCTTTCGGCCGACGAGCGCGGCGCCTTGCTCAACGTCAACGCCGACACGGCCGCCGCCGCCCTGGCGGTGGCGCTGGGGGCCGAGAAGCTGCTGCTGCTGACCGCCGCGCCCGGCATTCTGGAACGCCCCGGCGATCCCGGCTCGCTGGTGTCGCTCACCGATCTCGCGGGCCTCGCCCGGCTGCGCGAGCGCGGCTGCCTCGAAGACGGCATGCTGCCCAAGGCGAGCAGCATCGAGGCCGCGCTGCGCGGCGGCGTGCGGCGGGTGCACATCGTGGGCGCGGGCGTGCCCGACGGCTTGCTGGCCGAGGTCTTCACCAACGAGGGCGTCGGGACCCTGGTGGTCGCGGACGCGGCGGCTGCCTACGGGACGCCCGCGGCGGGCGGCGCCGACGGGCCGCCTGCTGCGGGCGGCGCGGGCGGCGCGGGCGGGCCGCTCGCCGCCGCCCTGCAGGGACTGCCGGGGAGCGAGCCGTGAAGCTGCCGGAGCGCGAGGTGCTGGCGCTGCACGAGGCCATCACCGCCATCCGCTCGGTGTCGGGCGAGGAGGCCGAGCTGGCCGACTTCCTCGAGCGGTGGTGGCGGCGGCGCGGCGTGGCGCCGCTGCGGCTCGGCAACAGCCTGCTGCTGCTGTCGTCCGGCGCGCCGCCCGCGGCGAGAGCGCGGCCCGGGGAGGGCGACGGCTTGCCGCCCTTGCCGCTGTTGCTCCTCGACACCCACCTCGACACCGTGCCGCCGGTTGCGGGCTGGAGCCGCGACCCCTGGGACTCGCGGCCGGAAGGCGGCAAGGTCTACGGGCTCGGCGCCAACGACGCCAAGGCCGCGGTGGCGGGCATGATCGCCGCCTTTGCCGCCTTCGCCGAGGTCGAGCTGCCGTTCACCGTCGCTCTCGCCCTGGTCGAGGGCGAGGAGACCCGCGGCACCGGCACGGCGGCGGTGCTCGAGGAGCTGGCGCGGCAGGGTCGCCGGCCGGCGGCGGCGGTGATCGGCGAGCCCACCGGGCTCGATCTGGCGATCGCGCAGAAGGGCCTGCTGGTGCTCGAGCTGGTGACGCGCGGCGACGCCTGCCACGCTGCCCACGCGCGGGCGCTCGGCGCCGCCAACGCGGCGCGCCGCCTGGCGCGCGACCTGGTGGCGCTCGAGGGGGTGGACCTCGGCCCGCCCCACGAGCGCCTCGGCGCGGTGACGCTCGAGCCCACGCAGCTGCGGGCGGGAACGGCGCGCAACGTGGTCCCGGACGAGGCCGTCGCGGTGCTCGACGTGCGCACCACCCCCATGCTGCCGGCGGCGGAGGTGGTGCGGCGCATCCGCCAGGCGGTGAGCGGCGAGGTGAGGGTGCTCTCGGACCGGCTGGCGCCGCGCGAGACGGCAGCCGGCGCGGCGGTCGTCGAGGCCGCCCGGCGGGTGCGGCCCGAGGCCCGGATCTACGGTTCGGCGACGCTCTCCGACATGGTGTTCATGGCGGACGTCCCGGCGGTCAAGTGCGGGCCCGGCAGCAGCGAGCGCTCCCACACCGCCGACGAGTTCGTGTGGCAAGAAGAGGTGCTGGCGGGGGCGCGCTTCTACACCCGCCTGATCGGCAGCTACGCGGAGGAGGCCGCCAACCGCGGGTCCTGGGACCAGGGAGGCGTCGCTCCCGACCGGTTGCGGGCGGCGGCGACCGCCATGGCGCCGACAGCGCCCGCGGCCGGGGTGGCGCTCGGGGAATGAGCCTAGTCCAATGAGCCGCCTGTGGGACAAGCCGGGCGGCGCGCCGCTCGACGAACGGGTGCTGCGCTACACCGCCGGCGAGGACCATCGGCTCGACGCGCGGCTGGTGCCTTACGACGTGCGCGCCTCGATCGCGCATGCCGAGATGCTCGGCGAGGGCGGCCTGCTGGCGCCGGCAGAGGTCGCGGCGATCCGCGAGGGGCTGGCCGCGCTCGGCGACGCCCATGCCGGCGGCGAGTGGCAGATCGAGCTTGGCGACGAGGACGTCCATACCGCCCTCGAGAACCGCCTTACCGCGGCGATCGGCGAGGCGGGCGCCCGTCTCCATCTCGGCCGCTCCCGCAACGACCAGGTGCTGGCGGCGCTGCGGCTCTACCTGCGCGACGAGGTGACGGCGCTCGCGGCCGGCGCGCGGGCCGTCGCCGCCGCTCTCGACGAGCTGGCGGCGCGCGAGGCGGCGACGCAGCTCCCCGGCTACACGCACCAGCAGCCGGCCATGCCCAGCTCGGTGCCGCTGTGGGCGGGAGGCTTTGCCGCCGAGCTGCGCGACGACGCCGCGGGCCTCGCCGCGTGCCTGCGGCGCATCGACCTGAACCCGCTCGGCTCGGCGGCGGGCTACGGCGTGCCGCTGCTTCCCGTCGACCGCGAGTCCACCCGCCGCCGGCTGGGCTTCGCGGCGGTGCAGCAGCCGGTGACCGCGGTGCAGCTGTCGCGCGGCAAGGCCGAGGCGCAGGTGCTGTTCGAGGTCGCGCTGACGCAGCAGGACCTCGGCCGCCTGGCGGCGGACCTGGTGCTGTGGAGCAGCCGCGAGTTTGGGTTCGTCACCCTGCCCGAGGAGATGACCACCGGCTCCTCGATCATGCCGCAGAAGCGCAACCCGGACGTCTTCGAGCTGGTGCGGGGCCGCACGGCAACGGCCCAGGCCTGCCTGCTCGAGGCACTGGCGATCACCGCCAAGCTCCCCTCCGGCTATCATCGCGACCTTCAGCTGCTCAAGGCCCCGCTCTTCCGCGGCCTCGACCTGGCTCGCGACACGTTGGAGATCATGGCCGCCGCCATCGGCGGCGTACGCTTCCGTGCCGACCGCATCCGCCTGCCGCCCGAGCTGGGCGCCACCGAGGAGGCCTACCGGCTGGTGCTCGAGCAGGGGCTCCCGTTCCGCGACGCATACCGTAAGATCGCGGCGCGTTACCGGGAGTGACGGCGCGAGCCCTACCGGAGCGACGGCATGGGTCGTCCGGCGACGGCCTGAGCCGTCCGGGAGCGACGGCCTGAGCCGTCCGGAGCGACGGCATGGCCGTCCGGGAGCGACGGCGTAAGCCGTCTAGGGGCGACGGCCTTAGCCGTCTTGGAGCGACGGAGGTCATTGCTTGCGGATCTTGGTGGCTTTGGGGGGGAACGCCCTGCTGCGGCGGGGCGAGGCGCTGACGGCGGAGAACCAGCGGCGCAACGTGCGGGTCGCGGCGGAGGCGCTGGCGCCGCTAGGGCGCGAGCACCAGCTGATCATCTCCCACGGCAACGGCCCGCAGGTCGGGCTGCTGGCGCTGCAAAGCGCGTCCTACGACAAGGTGGCGGAGTACCCGCTCGACGTGCTGGGGGCACAGACCGAGGGCATGATCGGCTACCTCATCGAGCAGGAGCTGGGCAACCTCCTGCCCTTCGAGCAGCCTTTCGCCACGGTGCTGTCGATGGTCGAGGTGGACCCCGACGACCCGGCGTTCCAGCAGCCCTCGAAGCCGATCGGCCCCATGTACGGTGCGGAGGAGGCGCGGCAGCTGGCGGGCGAGAATGGCTGGACGATGGCCCCCGACGGCGACGGGTTCCGGCGGGTCGTGGCGTCGCCGCTGCCGCGACGCATCTTCCAGATCCGGCCGGTCAAGTGGCTGCTCGAGCACGGTTGCATCGTGATCTGCGCCGGCGGCGGCGGTATCCCGACGATGTATGGGCCGGACGGGAAGCTGCATGGCGTCGAGGCGGTGGTCGACAAGGACCGCGCCAGCGCGCTGCTGGCGCGCGAGCTCGAGGCCGACCTCTTCATCATGGCGACCGATGCCGACGCGGTCTACCTCGACTATGGCAAGCCCGGCCAGCGGGCGATCCGGAGGGCGTCGCCGGCGGCGCTGGGTGGGTTGGTCTTCGCCGCCGGCTCGATGGGGCCGAAGGTCGAGGCGGCTGCCGACTTCGCCGGCCGCACCGGCCGCACCGCCGCGATCGGTACCCTGAGGGCCCTGGCGGCGATCGTCGCCGGCGAGGCCGGGACCCAGGTCAGCGCGGCCGCGGAGGGCATCGAGCTCTACCCCGCGTGAGGCGTTCTTGCCGATGGCAGAGCTGACGCAATCCGAGATCGCCGAGCGGGGAGCGGTGCGCGGCACGGTGGCGGCCGGCGGGCGGCAGCTCGAATACGAATGGATCGGTCCGGGGCCGGGAGCGGCGCCGACGCTGGTCTTCCTGCATGACGGCCAGGGGTGCGTCGACACCTGGCGGGACTTCCCGGCGGCGCTGGCGGCGGCGACCGGCTGCGGCGCGCTGGTGTACAGCCGGGCCGGATACGGCGGCTCGGAGACGTTGCCGGGGCCGTGGCCGGCGAGCTTCATGCATGACGAGGCGCGGGGCGCGCTGCCGCAGGTGCTCGCGGCGCTCGGCGTGCGCGACGGCTTTCTGGTCGGCCACAGCGACGGCGCGTCGATCTCGCTGATCTATGCGGCCGGTGCGGAGGTCGGGGTCGATGGCGGCGGCGGCGGCGCCGGCGGCGAGGGCGGCGAGGGCAGCCAGTCCGGCGCCTGGCTGCGCGGCCTGGTGCTCGAGGCGCCGCACGTCTTCGTCGAGCCGGTCTGTCTCGAGAGCATCGCCAAGCTGCCAGGGCTGTACCGCCAGCCCGAGCTCTGGCGGCGCATGGTCCGCTATCACGGCGCCAATGCCGCCGGCTGCTCCGAGAGCTGGGTGGACGTATGGCTGCGGCCCGAGTTCCGGTCGTGGAGCATCGAGGCGCTGCTGCCGAGGGTCCGCCAGCCGGTGCTGGCGATCCAGGGCGACCACGACGGCTACGGCACCCTGGCGCAGCTGCGGGCGGTCGCGGCCGGGTGCGGCGGCCCGGTCGAGACGCTGGTGCTTACCGGCTGCGGCCACACCCCTCATCGCCAGCAGCGCGAGGCGACGCTGCAGGCGATGATCGGTTTCCTGCGGCGCCTGCTGTGAAACGCGCCCGCCGGAGGGGGGCGGAGGGGAGCGCGGGAGCGCTGACGGATCTCCGCGCCGCTCATTGAGGAGGAAGATCGGGGGATGAGAACGATGCTCGCCGCTGCGCTTTCCGCTCTGACGGCGCTGCGCGCGAGTGGTGGCGCAGAACACTCGAACAAACCGACTTGGATCGCCGGGGGCAGTATGCTTCGGTGACGAATCGCTGCCGGGCCGGGCGGCGCTCGAGCCGGCCCGCGGCCGGCGGCGGAGGGTCCCCATGCGCACTCATCTTCGTCTGTGGCTCATGATCGTAGCGGTAACGGCCGGCGGTGTGGCCATCGGCCGGGCGTCGAAGGGAGCGGAGCCGGATGCGTCGGAGATGGCCGTTCGGCTGGCGCAAGAGATGGCCGCGTCGGCCTCGCGCCGTGATGCGGCCAGCAACGGCCGGCTCATTCCGCAGGACGCGCGGGTGGTGTACGTGAGCAACGGCAACCCGATCACCGGCAAGCAATATGTCGAGACCCTGGGCCGATACTACGCCTCGCTCAAGACGCTCGACTTCAAATGGGACAAGTGGGAGGTCGTCCCGATCGGCGCCAACGCGGCAGTGTTCACCGGCTGGGCCAGCGTCGGGACCGTGGACCAGGCGGGCAAGAGCGAGGCGGGACGCGCAATCTTCACCATGGTCTTCGCCCGCGATGCCACGGGCTGGAAGCGGGTGATCGCGCAGAAGTGGCAGGCCGAGGTACCGGCCGTCAGGGCCGTCTATCCCGCCGGGTTCGACCGCGGAGGGGCGCAGGCGCTCCAGATCGCGGTGCTGCTCAGCGAACCGGTGAAGGCAACCGATGGGGCCTTCAGGCTGGAGTGCCCGCCGGGCGCGCCGGTCCCCCTCGACGCGAGGGCCGACGGCGCCGGGAGTGACAGCCTGTTCGTCTTGAGCCCACGCCAGCCCCTCCCTCCCGGCGCCAGCTGCAAGCTCACGGTCGTTGCGTCACAAGTCGCCGATGACCATTTCGGCCAGAACATGACCGCGGACTACCACTTCGAGTTCAAGGTCGCCGGGGATCGAGCTCAAAGATAGGGCATGTCGGGATGTTGACGGAATAGACGGTTTCTAGGCGAACGGGTCCACGACCTCGACCCCCGCGTTCGCGAAGTCGCGCCGGTTGCGGGTCGCGACGGCGAGGCCGTGGGTGAGGGCCGTCGCCGCGATCAGGCTATCCTTGATGGGCATTGACCGGCCGCTGCTGCGGAGATCGGCAAGCAGGCGCGCCCAGCGCAGGCCGGAGACCGCGTCCCAACTCAGGCAGTGGATGCGCTCGACGCCCTCCTGGAACCATCGCTCCAAGCGTGCGCGGCGTTTCCCCTTTGGCAGCAGCAGAATGCCAAACAGGATCTCGCCGAGGATGATGGGGTCGACGGCGATCTCCCGCTCATGCCGAGCGAGCCACTGCAAGACCCTCGGATCAGGCTTGGGCCTCGTTGCTGCGCTGAGCACGTTGGCGTCAACCAGCAGGGTCATAGCGTGTCGGTGGACTCGGACTGGATGGCGACGAAGAAGCCTTTCTCAGGGCAGGCAAGGAGCCAGTCGAGGAGGCCCTCGTTGGCGGGCGGAGAGAGGCGTTTGAGGCGATAGTCCCCGCGGTCGATGCGCTCGATCTCGAACTCCTGCCCAGGCTCGATGTCGTCCTGCTGCCGGATCTCCGCGGGGATGACGATCTGGCCTTTGGTGGAGATGGCAGTCTTCATGCTTGGTAAGATAGCGTCTTACCGAGGGTAGGTCAAGCGAGCCCGCTCACCTGTGCCCTGCTCGCCACTGGATGCGAGAGCAGGCGACTTGGAGGTTGGACCTTCCCAGGTGTATATTCTCCAATAGAGATGAGAAGTAAGAGATAACGCTGCATCGGCCTACGGAGGAAGTATGAAGAAAGTGACACGGAAGTTGGCGCTCACGAAGGAGACGTTGCGGAATCTCGAGGGCCGGGCATTTTCGAGGGTCGTCGGGGGTTTGTCCGAGCAGCCCCACCAGTGCTTTACGGACCCCACAATCTGCGGCACGTGCGGCGGCCAGACATGCGACACGAAGCCCACGGTCTGCTGAGCCGCGCCGTGTGCTGAAGGGCACGGCCTGCTGAGCCGCAGGCACGCGTGCAGCCAGGGCCTCGTTCGGCTACGATGCCGTCAAACGACGGGACGGCACGGCCATGGCATCCGATCCAGAACCCGGTTCGGGCGGCGGCGCGCGCGCGCCGATCGTCTACGACACGGCGGTCGTGGGCGGCGGCCCGGCGGGACTGACCGCGGCGTTGCACCTCGCCTGGCACGCCCGCAAGGTGGTGGTGATCGACCGCACCACGGGGCCGCTTTACTTCACCCTCGAGCTGTTGCACAACGTGCCCGGGATGCCGGCGGCCTCCGGGGCCGAGATCCAGAAGCGGCTGCGCGCCCAGGCCCGGGACATGGGGGCGGAGCTGGTACGCGGCAACGTGGTGAGCGCCGCGGGCGCCGAGGGCAAGTTCCAGCTGGCCGGCGCGGACGGCGAGCAGTGGCGGGCGCGCACGCTGTTGCTGGCCACCGGCGTGGCGCGCTACCACCCGACGGTGGACGGAGACTTCACGCCCTGCCTGGCCTACGCGGGCAAGGGGACCATGTTCTACTGCCCCGACTGCGAGGCGCCGGAGGTGGTCGGCAAGGACACCGTGGTCATCGCCGCCGGCACCGCCGACGCGGGGGCGGCGCTGGCTCTCAGCCTCACCCGCTACACCCGGCGCTTGCGGCTGCTGCTGACCGGCGACACGGCGCTGAGCGGCGCGCGGGCGGGCCAGCTGGCGGCGGCGGGCATTCCGGTGATCGCCGGCGCCATCCGCCGGTTGCTGGGCGACAAGCGCAACCTGCACGGCCTCGAGCTCGCGAGCGGCGAGACGCTGGCGGCGGAGGCCTTCTTCGTCTCCAGCCCTTCGCCGGGCCGCACCGACCTGGCGCGCCAGCTCGGCGTCGAGATGAGCCCGCACGGCGACCATGCAGTGCCGCGCTCGCAACGCGGCGAAACCAATGTCGCCGGCGTCTGGATCGCCGGCGACCTGCGGCCGCTCACCCAGCAGGTGGCCATCGCGATGGGCACCGGCAGCATCGCGGCGGTGATGATCGACCAGCACCTGCGGCGCCAGGAGGTCGGCGCCGGGCTGCGGCCCGCGACCGGCGATCCACCCCCGGCGGCCGGCTGAGCACGGCGAGCCACGAGCAGACGATCGAGACCCTCGGGTGGCTCGAGAGGGCTTCTCAGCTCTCGCGGTAGTCGAGCAGCAGGGCGCCGACCAGAACGAAACAGACGGGCCAAACCCAGGAAAGCGCGCGGCGCGGGCCGTCGGGGAGGCGGAGCTCGAGCCAGCGCGACCAGCCGGCGGCGACGCCGAGGATCGCGATCGAGGCGTGGCTGAGCTCGACCAGCAGCTCGTTCTTGGGGTTGTTGAGGCCATGGCTGTGGGTGAGCAGCAGAGCGCCGCCGAGGAAGCAGACGAAAGGAAAGACGAGGGCGGTGGCCGGCGCGACGGCGCTGCCGGTCTGCACCCGGCGCTCGTAGAAGGCAAAGGCGACGATCAGCAACACCGCCAGACGATGCTGCAGCGCCTCGGCGACCAGGAAGCCGCGCCAGAAGGGGACCGGACCGAGAGGCCAGTACTCGGCGTCGGCCAGCAGGAAGAGGAAGACGGCGAGCGCGAGGAAGGCCAGCGGCCAGTTGCGCGCCCAGCGCCAGCCGGCGCGGGCGGCGACGGCGAGGAGGCCGGCGATGAGCACCACCAGGCCGGAGACGTTGTGATTGAACTCCGAGAGCGCGATCTCGCCCGGCGTGGCGGGCTCGACGAGCTGGCCGGGGACATAGGAGAGGTAGGTATCGACGGCGTGCCGGTCGCCGCCGGACGCGGCGCCCCGCAGCGAGAGCGGCAGCCGGTCGCTCGCCGAGGGCGGCGCCAGGCGCGGCAGGCGTGGTGCCATGCGGGCCTCGATCTCGGGCAGCGACACCAGGTCGCGGGGGGCGAGGTCGGCAGCCGGCGGCTGCGAGGTGAGGGAGGCAGCGGCCAGGATGACGGTGAAGCCGATGCCCACCTCGGCCTCGGCGAAGCGCCGCAGGCTGGCGAGCCCGGAGGTGTCGCCGGCAAGGGCCCGGCGGACCACGTAGTAGTTGAGGGCGCCCAGGCCGAGGAGCAGCGCGAGCAGGATCGCCTTGGCGCTGACCATGGCGCCGTAGGCAGTGCCGAGGATGGCCGCGGGGCTGCCGACGTAGATGACCGCGAGCCCGATGCCGGCGCCGAGCAGGGCGGCGACGCTCCCCTGGGCAAGGCGCGAAAAGCGGCTGGCAACCGTGCGCGCCGCGGCGGCTCCGGGGACGCGGGCGAGGGCGAGCAGGAGGTAGGGCAGGCCGCCGATCCAGCAGCCGGTCGCGGCCATGTGCAGGCTGGTGAGCGCCAGCGGCAGGGCCCTGCCTTCGAGGCGGGCCGCGGCGTGGCTCGTCGCCACCGATGCGGCGAGCAACCCGAGCGATAGCAGCAAAGCGCCGGCCAGCGCCGGGCGCTCCTGGCGGCCGGCCTTGAAGACCAGGGCGGCGATGACGAGCGCCAGGATGGCGGCCGCGGCTCCGGCGACGAAGAAGTTGGCGCCGGCCACCGCGGCGAGGCCGAGGCCGGTCGTGGCCATCAACAGGGCGGTGTCGGCCGCGACGTAACCGGCCTGTGCCACGGCGAGACAGAGCGCGCTGCCCAGCAGCAGGCGGCGGCCGGCCCGGGCCGCCGCCGCCGGCTGGTCGCCGACGTCGCCGTGGGGGCCGCGGACGCCGCGGGCGATGAACAGCTCGAACACCAGGCCGCCGATGACCAGCGACTGCAGCGCGAGCGTCAGGCCCCGCAGGATCACCGAGAGGAAGCCGAAGACGTCGAGGAGCTGGATCATTGCGGCAGGCTCAGAGGGGACGGCGAGGGCCGGCGGGCCGCCGGTTACGGTGCCGGCGGACCGGCTGCGGCCTCATTTCACCCGGAAGGGGACCTCGCCACGCGTGATGTGGCCATCGGCGGCGAGCACCTGCCAGCGCAGGCGGTAGGCGCCCGGCGCGATGCCCGTCAGCTTGGCGGTCAACCGCTCCGGCGCCTGCTGCGGATCGAGCGTCATCGCGCGTTCCTGCCGGTCGGCTCGAACCAGGGTGAGCTGGGAGCGGGCGCCGTCGATGCGGGAGTTGAAACGCAGCCGCACCACGAGATCCGGGCCGGCGACCGTCGAGCCGGCGGCCGGGCTGGCCTCGACCAGGATGGCGTGGGCGAGAGCGGCAGGCGTGGCGGCGATCAGCATCGCCAGGCCAAGAGCCAGGAAGCCGCCGCGGCGCAGCAAACGGGAAACCATCGTCAACCCTCCGTACCGGATCCGGAATGCAGGACCACCGGGGCCTGAATGCGCGTTGCGGTCCGCCCGAGGTCGGAACCGCCGCATCGCCGGCCAATCCTACCGTGGATCGCACGGCGGCGGCGGCGCATCAGAGCGGGGGATTCGAGGATCACATCGGTGGCCGGTACACGGACCGGTACGCTGATCTATGCTGGCGTTGCGGTTCGAGGGCGGGTAATGGCTGCCGAGGAGAGGAGACTGCAATGGACTTCGAGGTCCAGCGCGACGATGCCAGGGGCAAGTACTACGCGGTGATCGACGGCCACGAGGCGCACATCCGGTTCGCGCCTGCCGGCGACCGGACTCTCGACTTCCAGCACACCGAGGTGGCGCGGGAGCTGCGCGGGCACGGCGTCGCCGACGCGCTGGTGCGCCGAGCCCTCGACGACGTGCGGGCGCGCGGCGAGCGGATCATCCCGACCTGCCCGTTCGTCAAGGCGTTTCTCGCCAAACATCCCGAGTACCAGCCGCTGGCGACGACTGCCGCGTGAGGCGCAGCAGCTTGTGGCCTCAGGGACATGCCGCCTCGCCACCTGGCCTCAGGGACATGCCGGATGTCCACCTGGCCTCAGGGACATGCCGGATGTCCACCCTGGACGTCCGGCCTGGACGTCCGGCCCGGCCGTGCGGCCGCCGGCTCAGACGTTCCAGATCTGGGTGAGGGCGCGCTGGAAGTTGCCGCCCAGGATGCCCGCCACGTCGCTGGGGGAGTAGCCGCGCCGCAGCAGGCCCTCGGCGATCTCGAACACCCGGTACTCGTGGCGGAGGCCGCGCACGCGGTAGGCGGGGCGCACCTGCTTGGTGCGCGGATCGATGGCGTCGACGTCGGTGTCGCTGCCGAGACCGACGTGCTCGACGCCGACCAGGCGCGCGGCGTGGTCGAAATGGTCGAGGACGTCGTCGAACGTGGCATGACGGCCGCGCGAGACCATCATCGGCAGCACCGAGATCCCGATCACGCCGCCCCTGGCGGCCATGGCGCGGATCACCGCGTCGGACTTGCAGCGCGGATGATGGACCAGGGCGCGGCAGTTGGAGTGCGTGATCAGCACCGGCCGCGTGGAGGCGTCCAGCGCATCGAGGCAGGTGCGCTCGCCGCAGTGCGAGATGTCGATCGCCATCCCCGCGCGGTTCATCGCCGCGACGATGGTGGCGCCGAACTGCGACAGGCCGCCGGCCTCGGGATCGGCACAGCCGCTGCCGAGGCGGTTGCGCTCGTTGTAGGTGAGCTGCGACACCCGCTGGCCGAGACCGTGGAACAGCGCCACGTCGGCCGGGGTGCGGAAGTGGCTGGCGTTCTGGAAGCCGAGCAGCAGGCCGATGCGGTCTTCGGCCTTGACCCGCTCGAGGTCGGCGGCGCCATCGATGCGCAGCAGGGTGTCGCCATTGCCCTCGATCAGCCGGTTCCAGCCGGTCATCCAGCGCAGCGCGGCGCCATATGCGTCGTCCTCGTTGGGGTCGACCGCGGGGTGGAAGACGCCGATGCCGGAGGCGCGCAGGCGCGCCAGGTCCGCCTTGCCGAAGCTCTGCGGGTGGCTCTCCCAGGCGTAGAGCCGCGCCCAGTCGAGGGTCAGCAGGCTCAGCATGTCCACGACCGTCGTGCGATGGACGATCTCGGCGGCGCGGTCGGAGACCGCGATTTCCCTGGGGAGCTGGAAGCCGCGGAGGCGCGGACCTTCGGCCGGCGCACCGAGCAGACGTCGGGGACCGATGCCGAGCAAGGGAGAGACGAGGGCCTGCGCTCCGGCGAGCAGACCCGCCTTGAGGACTTCGCGACGGTTCAACAGCGCTTCACCTTGATGGTGGCGGCAGTATAGGGCAGGTGGGGCGGATTGCCAAGTGTCCCGAGTCAGAAACTCGCATCGTTAGTCGTCGAGCGATCCGGGCTCCTGGCCAGGCGCGCCGACGCAGGCATAGTCGAACCTATGTCGAGGCGGCGTTCCTGGCCGCTCGGCGGGATGGGGCCGGAACGCAACTTGCTTGTAAGATCCCTCCGTGCGGCGGGAAGGCGGACCGCTCGGGTCCGGCACGCCGCGTCTCCACGCTCAAACAGCACGCTCAAGGAGAACGATCATGGATCTTCGACGTTTGGCGGTCCGGCTCTCGGT
>DASZHY010000491.1:0-2758 GCA_035949675.1 Thermoanaerobaculia bacterium | reverse complement strand
CGAGCTCGCGCTCGAAGGTGCGCGCCGGCAGCCGCAGCGGGGCCCGCTCGGGTTGGATCGAGGCCACGAAGCGGCCGTCGACGTAAAGGCACAACTGCCATGGCACCGCGGTCGGATCATCGTCGACGAAGAGCGGCCGGTAGCTGACGGCGAAGTGCACCTTGACCGCCCCGCCCGTCGCGTCAGGAGCTGGTGCGGCGACGCCAGGCCCGGGGCCGGGCGCGACGGCGGGTGCGGCGGCGGCGGGCGGCCCGGGTGCGGCGGCGGCGGGCGGTGCTGGACCTGCGGCGGGAGGTGCGGCGGCGGCCGGTCCGGGAGCGGCGGCGGGTGGCCCAGGAGCGGCGGCGGGCGGCCCGGGCCCGGCGCGTGGCGGTGCGGTGGGCGCGGAGCCGCCGGCGGGTGCGGCGGCGGGCGACGCGGCAGGCGCGGAGCTGCCGGCGGGTGCGGCGCCGCCGGCGGGTGCGGCGGGCGTGAGGAGCAGCTTCATGAGGTCCTCGGAGGCGCCGGCCTGGTGCAGCGCCACCAGGTCGCCGCTGGTCACGGTGGCCGGCCGCTGGCCAGACTTCTGCAGCCAGAGCACGATGACCGGTTCGGTGACCCCGTCCCGCAGCAGCTGCAGCACCTGGCCCACCACCGGGTCGCCGGCGGCCGGCGCGGCGCCTGACTTTGCCCCTTTCGGCGCGGCCAGGGCCGCGGACGGCAGCAGGCAGGCCAGCGCGAGCGCCGGGCCGGCCAGGCTCGCCAGGCGGGGAAAAATCGCCGGCCTCGAGGCGCAGCCTCGGGAGGTGGGCTTAGCAGTCATCGTGACTCCTTTCGATGCCGGGATGGTAGCAGCAAAGGCTCGACCACGAGAGCGGTGCGGCGCCCTGTGCCTGGCGCTAATCGCCGGCGCGCAGCGCCGCGACGTCGCCGGCGCGGGTCTCCACGACGAGCGCGAGCGCCGGGCCGCGCGCCGGCAGGTTGAAGCGGAGCCGCATCACGGCGCCGGTGCGCACGTCGTAGGCGCCGCAGCGCACTTCGCCGCTACCGTCCGCGAGACCCGCCGGCGAGCGCTGCTCGGGCAGGAACAGCTGCGCCGCGGGCTGGTCGGGGTAGCTGGCCACCTCGACGGTGGGGCCTTCCCAGCGGTACTGGGCTAGCCGCGAGCCGCGCTCGAAGGTGAGCCGAGCATAGGTGAAAGGGTAGCCCCGCGCCGAGGCGGAACCGAGGACGGCGGCGCCGGTCCACGCGCCAAGCTCGAGCGTGAACCGCCGCATCGCCTGGCGGAAAGGCGGCTCGACTTCCTCGGCCGGCTGCCCGAAGAGGTCCGCCAGCGCGGCGAAGTCACCCTGCTTCGCCCCCGCCAGCGCTGCCTCCACCTTCGCCGCGCGCTCCTGCATCAGCTGCCGCTCCTCGTCGTCCTGGCCGGCGAGCAGCAGCGCGAGCCCCTCGGGCCCTGCTGCCGAGATACGCAGACCGCCAGCCGCCGGGACGGCGCGCAGGCGCTCGCCGCCGGCCAGCTGGTAGACCCCGGCGCAGCGCTCGAGCCGCGCGGCATCGAGGCTCGCCGGCGCCGGCGGCTCGGGATCGGGCAGCCCGAAGAGCCGGTTCTCGAGGTGGGCGGCGGTGGCAACCGCCGAGAAGTCGCCGCGGTTGGAGCTGGCGATGAGCACCGTCTGCTCGTCGAGGTAACGCCGGTAGTCGGTGTCGAAGACGCCGTTGCCGCCGGTGTGCGAGGCGACCCGCGTGCCGTTGGGCCCCGGCGCGATCGACCAGCCGTAGGCGTAGCGGGAAGGAGTGTGCCGCCCCTCCGGCACGTAGGGGGTGATGAGCTTCTCCCGCTCGGGGCGGGACAGGACGCGGTCGCCGGCCAGCGCCAGGTGCCAGCGGTAGAGATCGCCGGTCGTCGACATCACGCCGCCGTTGCCGCGCAAGTTCCACCACGGCCCGTCCGGCGCCCAGGGATGGTCGAGCGGCGTCCCCCAGGGCGCGTCCAGTCCGTAGCCGTGAGCCAGCCGGCGGCGGTCCTCGAACGACAGGCGGAACCCGGTGTGACGCATGCCGGCCGGCAGGAAGAGCTTCTCGCGCATCAGCTCGCCGAGCGGGCGTCCGGAGGCGACCTCGGCCACGGCGGCGAGCACGCTGTAGCCGGCGTTCGAGTAGCGGAAACGCTTGCCCGGCGGCAGCGCCAGCCGCGCGGCGAAGGCCCGGCGCAGCATCTCGTCGCGCCCGACCGCCTCGTACTCGGGGCCCAGCACGTCGGGCAAGCCCGAGGTATGGGTCAGCAGCTGGTGGAGGGTGATCCCGGCCTTGTCGGCGGGCACGCCGGGGAAGAAGCGGGCGAGCGTGTCCTCCACCCGCAGCTTGCCCGCCATCTCGAGCGCCAGGATGGCGGCGGCGGTGAACTGCTTGGACACCGAGGCGACGTCGAAGACGGTGTCGGCGGTGTACGGCTCGCCGGCCGCCACGTCGGCGAGCCCGTAGCCCTTGTCGAGCACCACCCGGCCGCCGCGGGCAGCCAGCACCGAGCCAGAGTAGCCGAACGCTTCCAGCCGCTTCAGGTAGGCGTCGAGCGCCGTCCCGACCGGACCCTGGACCTCCCCGCGCGAACCGCCGCGGCGGCCGGCGGCGGCCGGCCCGCGGCCGCCGGCGAGCACGAGCGAGACCAGCAGCGCGGCCAGGAGGGCCAGCTTCAGGAGACGGAACGTCGGTCGCGGCATGGTGTCGGACGATGGTAGCTCAGGTGGGTGGGCGCCGCGCCACTGGCTCGAAGCTTGCA
>DASZHY010000490.1:0-14619 GCA_035949675.1 Thermoanaerobaculia bacterium | reverse complement strand
CCACGCCTACGATCACTACGGCCAGATGGTCGAGTACCTGCGGATGAACGGGATCGTGCCGCCCGCCAGCCGGGGAAAATCCGACTGACCCCGGGTCCAGCCGGCTGGCACTCGAGTCCGGCGCTCAGGCCCGGCGCTCAGGCCAGGCGCTCGAGCCCGGCGCTCAGGCCCGGACCTCACGCCGGGAGCCAGATCTCGAAGCGCGCTCCCCCGCCGGGACTGTCTCCGGCGCGGATCGTCCCCCCGTAGCCCTCGGTGATCGCCCGCGCGATCGCCAGTCCCAGCCCGGCGTGCTGGCCCTTCTGATCGCCGGGCCGGTGGCTGAAGAAGCGATCGAAGATCCGTTCGCGATGGGCCGCGGCCACGCCCGGACCCTGGTCGTCGACGCGGATGCGCGCCCCGTTGCCCGCCGGCGCCAGCTCCACGGTCACCGTTCCACCCGGCGGCGAGAAGCTCCGCGCGTTGTCGAGGACGTTGTCGAGCAGCTGGGCCAGCCGCTCCGGCGAGGCCCGCACGAGGAGCGGCCCGTCCTGGCCGGCGAGGACGATCCGCGGGCCCTCGCCGCCGGCGCGCACCCGCAGGCCCTCGACCAACTCGGCGACCAGGGCCTTCAGGTCCACCGTCCGGGCCGGCTCCGCCGGGAGGTGGGCGTCGATGCCGGTGATCTCGCGCAGCCCGGCGAGCAGCAGCTCCATCCGCGCCACCTCGCGCAGGCAGAGAGCGGCAAAGCGCGCCCGGTCGGCCGGGTCCTCGACCTCCGCCAGCAGCTCGGTCGCGCCGCGGATCGCGGCGAGCGGGTTCTTGAACTCGTGCGAGACGTCGGCGGCGAACGACTCGATGAAGCCGAGGTGGCGCGCGAGGCGGCCGGTCAGCTCCTCGAGCGCCCGCGCCAGGTCCCCGATCTCGTCCCGGCGCGCCGAACCGCGGAAGCTGCCGAGGAGACGCCCGCGGCGGTCGGTCAGCGCCCGCGCCTCGTCGGCGAGGCGCTGCAGCGGCCGCGTGAGCGTGGCGGCGACCAGGAAGGAGAGCACGGCCGCGGCGAGCAGGGACCAGAGGAAGACGCGGAAGATGCCCAGCCGCACGCCGGCGAGGGCGGCGCGCAGTCGCAGGGTCGACTGCGAGACGAGGATTGCGCCCGCCACCTTGCCCTGCGCGTCGCGCACCGGCACCGCGCTGTAGAGGGTGACCCCGCGCTGGCCCGCGCCGCTCGGGCGGGTCGCCGCCCCGTAGCGGCCCTCGAGGGCGGCCCGCACCTCGGGGCCGAGCAGCGGCCGGCCGGTGCGGTAGTAGCTGTCGGCCTCGCGGCCAGGCGGCAGCGGCACGAAGCGCCTCTCCCACAGCCGGTAGAGCGCGGCGCCGAAGCGGTAGAGCAGGCTGTCGCGAGTCGAGCGGGCGGACCGCGGGCGACCGCCCTTGCGGTCGGGCACCGCCCGGAGCGCCGCGGCGGCCGGGGCCGCCGCCCGGCTGGAATCGGCGAGCAGCGCGCCCCTCGCGTCCACCACCCGCAGCCTGGCCTCGACTCGCCGGTCGAGCCGATCGAGGAGGGCCGCGGCCGCGGCCGGATCGATCGCGGAGCCGCCGCCGAGGGCCCCGGCAAGCACGCGTCCCTGCTGCACCATCCCCCGCTCCTGCGCCGCCAGCAGCCGCCGTTCGTAGACGTCGAGATAGAGCAGGCCCGCGACCGGCAGGAAGACCAGCAGCAGGTTGAAGGCGAGGAGCCGGAGCGAGAGCCGGGAAAAAAGCCTCATTCGGCGCCGCCCCAGCGATAACCCAGCCCGTACACGGTCTCGATCGGAGTGAACGAGGGATCGGCGCCGGTGAGCTTGCGACGCAGCCGCTTGACGTGGCTGTCGATCGTGCGGTCGCTGACGTACGCGTCGTTGGGGTAGGCCGCCGCGATGAGCTGGGCGCGCGTCTTGACGTGGCCCGGGTGGAGGACGAGGGCGTGGAGCAGGGTGAACTCGGTCACCGTGAGGGCGATCGGCACCTCGGCGAGCACGGCCTGATAGCGGTCGAGGTCGAGGCGGAGGCGCCCGCGTTCGAGGCGCCGCCCTGCGCCTCCCGCCTCCGGCTCGGCGCGCATCTTGGCCCGCCGCAGGAGGACCTTGACGCGGGCGGCGAGCTCGCGCATCGAGAACGGCTTGCACAGGTAGTCGTCGGCCCCCAGCTCGAGCCCGAGGACACGGTCGAGCTCCTCGTCGCGCGAGGTGAGGAAGAGGATGGGCAGCCGCTCGGAGAGCGAGCGCAGGCGCCGGCAGAGCTCGAGACCGTCCATCTCCGGCATCAGGATGTCGAGCACGGCGAGGTCGGGAAGGGTCTGCTCGAAGCTCCGCCAGGCGGCGAGCCCATCGGCGAACTGCACGACGCGGTAACCCTCGCGGCCGAGGGCAAACGCCACGGTCTCGCGCAGGCTCGTCTCGTCGTCCACCAGGGCGATCAGCGGGCCGGTCGGGGGCGGCATCCACTCAATCTAGCGCATCTGGGCGAAACACGGCCCGCCGCCGGCCGCCACGATTCCGCCGCAATCTGCCTGCACCCTGGCCAATTCCTGCCCGCATGAGGCCGCGGCGGCGCGCTCTACTGCACCCCAGGGAGGAGCGAGGGATGTCCGAGCGCGAAGGGCGCAGGCTGCGGGACTCGTCGATGTTCAAGCTGTTGACGATGGGGGGGCTCATCCTGGTCCTGCTCATCCCCCTCGCGATGGTGCGCTCCCTCATCGCCGAGCGCGAGGGCCGGCGGACCCAGGCGGTCGAGCAGGTCGCGGAGAACTGGGGAGCCTCGCAAACGCTCGGCGGCCCGGTGCTGACCATCCCCTTCCGCACCTCCCAGTACTCGCGGACCGACGCCAAGTTCCTCCCCGAGACCCTGAACATCGAGGCGCGTCTACTCCCCGAGCGCCGCAGCCGAGGGATCTTCGAGGCCGTCCTCTACCGCGCGCATTTCGCGGTGACCGGCACCTTCAGGCCGGATTTCGCCGCCTGGAACGCGCAGCCGAAAGACGCCCTCTGGGACGAGGCCAGCCTCGCGATCGGGTTGACGGATCTGCGCGGCCTGCGCCGTGCCGGGGACTTCCTCTGGCAGGGCCGGGCCCTCAAGCTGACGCCGAGCGGCGGCGAGCCCGGCCTGTGGGACTCGGGGCTGCGCACCCCGGCGGCCGGGTTGAGCGTGGCAACCAGGGAAGCGGCGTTCGCCTTCGCGCTCGACGTCGACGGCAGCGGCAACCTCTGGTTCCTGCCCGCGGGCAAGCAAACGACCGTCACCGCGAGCTCGCCCTGGCCCGACCCGAGCTTCAGCGGTTCCTTCCTGCCGGAGTCGCACCGCGTGGGACCCGACGGCTTCACCGCCCGCTGGAGCGTTTCCTACTTCGGGCGCACCTACCCGCAGCAGTGGCGCGCCGAGGGCGAAGGCCAGCCGGTGGAAAACGTCGTCCGCTGCTCGCGGTTCGGGCTCAGCCTCTTCTTGCCCGCCGACTCCTATCAGATGACCGAACGCGCGCAGAAGTACGCCATCCTCTTCCTGCTCCTCACCTTCATCACCTTCTTTCTCTATGAGCTCTGGAGCCCGGTTGCCATCCACCCGGTGCAGCAGCTGCTGGTGGGGGCCGCGCTCTGCATCTTCTACCTGTTGCTGCTCTCGATCTCGGAGCACCTGCCCTTCGGCCCCTCCTACGCCGTCGCCGCCGCCGCGACCATCCTCCTCATCACCGGCTATGCGATGGCCATTCTGGGCGGCCGAGCGCGCGCCCTGCTCCTGGGTCTGATCCTCACCGTCCTCTACGGGTTCCTCTACGTGCTGCTCCAGGCTGAGGACTACGCGCTGCTGCTCGGCTCGATCGGCCTCTTCGCGATCCTCGCCCTGGTGATGGTTCTCACTCGCCGGGTCAACTGGCGGAACCCGCGCGAGCAGCCGGTCGCCCCGCCGGCGCCGGCGCGGTAGCCGCTCTCGCGGCTGGCTTTCAGTTCATCGGCAGAAAGGAACGAAAACATGTTCGAGCGCGAAGGCCGCAACTGGCGGGACTCGGCGATGGTCAAGCTGCTGAGCATGGGTGGGCTTATCGTGGTCCTGCTCATCCCGGTATGGATGGTGGGCTCCCTGATCGCCGAGCGCCAGAACCGGCGACTCCAGGCGCTCAACGAGGTCGCGGGGACCTGGGGAGGAACGCAGACGCTGGGCGGCCTGGTGCTGACCGTTCCCTTCCGCCAGTGGCACAAGGACGACCACGGCAAGCCGGTGTCCACCCGGGTCGAAGCGCAGTTCCTCCCCGAGAGCCTGAACGTCGAGGCGCGCGTGCTGCCCGAACGACGCCGCCGCGGGATCTACGAGGCCGTCCTCTACCGCACGCAAATGAAGGTGAGCGGCACCTTCCGGCCGAGCTTCGCCGCCAGCTGGCACGTGGCGCCCACGGACATCCTGTGGGAGGACGCCCGGCTCTCGATCGGGCTCTCGGAGCTGCGCGGCCTGCGCCGCGTAGGCGACCTCCTCTGGCAGGGCCGCGCCCTGCAGCTGGCGCCGGGTGGCGCCGAACCGGGGCTATGGGACGTGGGGCTGCGCACGCCGGTGCCCGGGCTCGCCGCGGGAGCGGAAGGCAGGGAAGCGGCCTTCGCGCTCGACCTCGCCATCGACGGCAGCGGGACTCTCAGCTTCCTGCCGTTCGGCAAGCAGACCACCGTCACCATGAGCTCGCCCTGGCCCGACCCCAGCTTCTGCGGCGCGCTCCTGCCCGAATCGAGCCGCGTTGGGCGGGACGGCTTCACCGCCCGCTGGAGCGTTCCGTACTTCGCGCGCGGCTACCCGCAGCAGTGGATCGTCGAGAACCCGCCAAAGGCGTGGCAGAGCGGGCTCCAGGGATCGGCGTTCGGAGTCAGTCTCCTGTTGCCCGAGGACTCCTATGAGAAGACCGAAACGTCGCAGAAGTACGCCATCCTGTTCCTGCTCCTCACCTTCGTCACGTTCTTTCTCTATGACCTGAGAAGCCCGGTCGCCATCCACCCGGTGCAGCAGCTGCTGGTGGGAGCCGCGCTCTGCAGCTTCTACCTGCTGCTGCTCTCGATCTCGGAGCACCTTCCCTTCGGTCCTTCCTATGCCATCGCCGGCGCCGCGACCATCCTCCTCATCACCGGCTACGCCATGGCCATCCTCGCCGGGCGGGCCCGCGCGCTGCTCCTGGGAGCGATCCTCACCGTCCTCTACGGCTTCCTCTACGTGCTGCTCCAGGCGGAGGACTACGCGCTGCTGCTCGGCTCGATCGCCCTCTTCGCGATCCTCGCCCTGGTGATGTATCTAACCCGGCGGGTCGACTGGAGGAACGTGCGCGAGAGGTCGACGCCGTCGCCCGCGGCCCCGCCCGGCGCGTAGCGGCGGCGGCTGCGGTAGGACCGGTGGCGGGGGCGGTGCGGGACTCATATATACTCGCAAGGCTCTGATCTTCATCGATCGCTTCTTCAGGATCGCTGCTGCTGCTGGCGCCGGCACCGGGAGACACGATAAGGAGGGCTTCGGCGCGAGGCCGGCCGGCCAACTCAGGCCCCGGTGCGAGGAGACTCCATGCGAAGCTGGATCGTCGCCTTCCTGCTGCCGGCGTTGCTGGTGCAGGGCTGTGCCAGCACTGCCACCTCCCATCCCGACTCCCCACTGGCAAAGACTGCAGACCGACACCACACGACCGACCCGGCCAAGCTCAAGGATCTCAGCGACGATCTCGCCGGCGAGGCGGCGACGGTCGAGCTGACCAGCGGCGAAGTGGTTCAGAATGCCCAGTCGCTGCGGCTCGGGACGGAAGTCACCTCCTGGTCCGACGGCTCTGGGCGTGAGCGCACCGTCCCCACCGCGGAGGTCCGGCGGGTGCTGCGCGAGCAACGGCACCTGCTTGGCCGGGGATTTGGCTACGGCGCGGCCGCCGCCGTCCTGCCGGCCATCCTCGTGGCAAACAGCGCGGGGTGCAACAAGAACTGCGGCGAAGAACCCTTGGCCGGCCTGGGCCAATTCGTCGCCGGCCTGCTGACGGTCGTCGCCGGCGGGCTGATCGGGATGGCCGTCGCCGCCGGCAACCGGCACCCGGTCGTCGTCTATACCGGCCAGGCCGAGCCTGCGCCCCCGGCGCCGGCAAGCTCCGCCATGAACCCGGCCCCCTCCACCACCTTGCACTGCCGCCTCTCGAAGTCCGCCTCCGCCGGTGCGCTCGATTGCAGCCCATGAGTTACTCTCCCCGCCGCTTCTCGACTGGGGCCCTGCTCGGCCTGCTGCTCTTTGTCGCACTCACCGCCCTCGCTACGCATCTGCGATCAGATTTCGGCCTCCGCGCCGCGATCAACCCGCTCCGCTGCTTTGACTGCATTCGCCGCATCGGATTTCCATTGACGTTCTACGAAGAGGGCGGTTACGCCTACCGAAAGATCTTTGACGGGCCGGCGTTTGCGGTCGACAGCGCCGCGGCCCTCACGATCGGCGTGATGGGCGGGCTGGTCGCGGAGCGATTTCGCAAGCCCCGCCGTTGAGAAGCATGCACTACGCTCCTCACCACGCGGAGCAGGCCGCCGCGCGGGGCTCCCCCTGGGGGCCTCGGCCGGCCGCCCGCGCGCTCGGGCATGGTGCCAATCGCTGCCGCCGGCCGGTGGCGAGGCGGCTTTCTTTTAGCCGCCAACGTCATAAAAGATCGACGATGCGTCAGATCCTGGGTTGTGATCGATCAATTGGCCTCGCCGCGGAACAAGCGCGGTACCATCGCCAGCCATGGGCGCCGCGCACGTCACCACGGTCGAGCCGCCAACCGCGGGCCCGAGATCCGCCCGCCGCTTCGCGGACGTCCATGAGATGGTGGGCAACACGCCGCATCTGCGGGTCCGCTGCGCCGAGCACGCCGCCGCGGAGTTCTTCTTCAAGCTCGAGAGCCACAACCCGACCGGCAGCATCAAGGACCGCACCTGCGTCCGCTTGATCGCGGACCGGTTGCGCGCCGGCGACCTGCGGCCCGGGATGACGCTGCTCGACGCGTCGAGCGGCAACATGGGCTGCGCGATCGCCTATTTCGGCCGCCTCGCCGGTTACCCGGCAACCGTGGTCTCGAGCTCCAAGCTGACGGCGGACAAGCTCGGCTTCATGCAGTACTTCGGCGGCGCCGTCGAACAGGTTGGGGATTTCACCATCGAGGGCAACCACCGCTGCCGGGAGATGGCGGCGGCCGACCCCGGCAGATACTGCTTCCTCGATCAGCTGCACTCATGGGGAAACCCGCAGGCGCATTACCAGACGACCGGTCCGGAGATCCTGGCCGCCTTTCCCGACCTGGCGCTGCTCGTCGGCTCGCTGGGGTCCGGCGGCTCGCTGCTGGGAACCGCGCGGTTCCTCAAGGAAAGGAAACCCGGTCTGCAGGTGGTCGCCGTCGAGGCCGCCCCCGGCACGCGGCTGCCCGGCACGGGCGCCTTCGACGACGGCGACTACGTGACGCCGTTCATCCGCGAGGGCTACGAGCGCGGCACTTTCGATCACCGCCGCAAGATCGAGTACGAGCAGGCCGCGGCCAGGACGCTCGAGCTGCGCGACCAGGGCCTCTTCGCCGGCTTGCAAACCGGCGGCGTCTACCAGGCCGCGGTGGCCGCCGCCCGCGAGCTGGGGGTCCGCGGCGAGGTCGTGATCCTGTCCGGCGACACGGGCTGGAAGAACATGCAGAAGCTCATGGCGATCGCGGTGTAGCCCGCGCCGCGCTCCTCGGACGAAGGCCGTTCCCGGCCCGGCCGAGGACCAGGCGGGCCAGGAGGCGCCCCTTGCAACACGTGCTCTTCGTTCCCGACGGGGCTGCCGACCGCAACCGCACCGCGGGTTGCTCGCCGCTCGGCGGCGCGCGCATTCCCTATTGCGATTTCCTCGCCCGCGAAGGGGTCGTGGGCCGGATGCAGACGCTCTATCCCGAGCTGCCCAAGGAGAGCATGGTGGCGCAGCTGGGGATGCTGGGCTGGGACCCCCGGCGTTTCTATCCCCACGGCCGCGCCTCGTGCGAGCTGCTGGCGCTGGGCCAGCCCGGCCTGGGACGGCGCGACCTGGCGTTCCGCGCCAACCTGGTGACGGTGGCCGGCGGCCGCCTGGCGAGCTACAGCGCCGGCCTCATCGCCAGCGCCGCCGCGGCGCCGCTGGCGGAGCTGCTGCGCCGCGAGCTGCGGCCGGAGTTCCCCGACTTCGAGCTGCGGCACCACGCGGACTTTCGCAACACGCTGGTGGTGCGGGAGACCGGCGTCGAGCCGCGTCTCATGGTCTGCCCGGAGCCGCACGAGAATCAGGGCGCCGAAGTGGCGCTCGACCGGTTGGTGTCGGGGCGAGACGGCGCGAGCTCGCGCCTGGCGGCCCGGATCAATCGTTACCTGGCGCGGGCCGCGGAGCTCCTCGCCGGGCGCCGCGCCAACGCTCTCTGGCCTTGGAGCCCGTCGCGGGCCTTCACGCTGCCGTCCTTTGCTGCGGCGACCGGCTGCCAGGGACGGGTTGCCATCGTCGGCTTCATGGACTTCCTGGCGGGCATCGCGCGCGCCGGCGCCATCGAGTTCGTGCGCGAGGGCAACGGCAGGCCGGATACCGATTACGCGGCCAAGGGCGCCCGGGTGATCGAGCTGCTCGAAGCCGGCTGCGAGCTGGTGTTCTGTCACGTCAACGGACCGGACGAAGCCTCCCACCTGGGGGACCGGGCGCTCAAGATCGCCTCGCTCGAGGCCTTCGACCGGTCGACCGTCGGTCCGGTGGTCGAATGGTTCATGCGGCGGCCGCAGCGGCTGGGCGGCGTGGCGGTGGCGCCGGACCATTACACCAACCATGCGCCGAACGGCGCGCGCGCCGAGGCACACTCACTCGACCCGGTGCCGTTCGCGATCTGGAACGGCCGGGACCGCGATGCGGTCACCGCCTTCGACGAGGACCGGGCCCGGCATGGCCGCTTCGGTGGCGCGGCCATCGGACATCTCGAGCTGCTCGGTCTGTTGGGCGTGGCGCACACGGGCGTCGCGCACGCCGCGGTCACGCCCGCGGGCGCCGTCGACCGCTAGGGTCGGCGTCGGCGTCTAGTGCGTGATCCAGCAGCTGGCGCCGTCGATGGCGTATTGCTCCGTCCACGTCTCGGTGCTGGTGCCGCTGGCATCCTTCTTCTCCGTCTTGACCGTCAGCGTGGCCTTGTTGCCCTCGACGACCAGGACCCCGTGTGCCTTGATCTCGGCCGAGAGCTGTGCCTCGGGCTTGGACACCGCCACCATCATCTCCGACATCATCTGGCGGTCCTTGGCGGGCATGGCTTTCCATTGCTCTTGCAGCGCCTTGGTTCCCAGCTTCGTGGCCTCGTCCAGCTTGCCGGCATGGACGAGGCCCATGTGCTTGACGGCCACCTTGCCGCACGGGTGATCGAGGACCGCGGCACCCTTGATCTCGGTGCCATGGGCGCGGCCGGCGACACCGAGGGCTAGGGCCATTCCAAGGACGACGACGGCGTGTCGACGAACGTTCATCTGCTTCGCCTCCCTCAGTCGGACTCGTTGGACGGGAAAAACACGGGGCATCCTACCACCTGGAACTTGCAGAGCCGAGGCATCGCTCTATACTGTCGGAAAGCAGGTGACCTTCCCGCCTCGTCCTATGCGCCCATCCGAGATCGGGATCGAGATCGAAGCCCTGAGCGCCTCGCCCGAGATCTGCAACATGCTGAGCGAGGTCCTGATCGAGGTGGTCGCCAGTGGCGGATCGGTCAGCTTCATGCACCCGCTGCAGCCGGCAACCGCGCGAGCGTTCTGGGAGGATTCCCTGGCGGCGGCAGCCCGGGGCGAACGGATCGTCCTGGGGGCCTGGGAGGGCGAGGTCCTGGCCGGCACCGTGACCCTGCTGCTCGCCTGTCCGCCCAACCAGCCGCACCGCGCCGAGATCGCCAAGCTGATGACCAGCCCGAGCCGCCGTGGCCGCGGCGTCGCCGCCGCCTTGATGCGGGCTGCCGAGGCGCTGGCCGTGGAGCGGGGGCGCACGCTCCTGGTGCTCGACACCGCGGTCGAGGGCGGGGCGTCGGGGCTGTACGAGAGGCTGGGATTCACGCTCGCCGGCACGATCCCGGACTACGCGCTGAAGCCGCACGGCGGGCTGACCGGGACCAGGATCTACTGGAAGCGGATCGGGGGAATTCGCTGATGCAGCGCGCCTGCCGATCTCCGCACCGCAGGATGGCCTGCGCGGCGCTGGCGGCGGCCGCACTGTCCTTCACCGCTCACTGTCGCCGCCCCGCGGCCTCCCCCGAGCGGCCGCTGCGGATCGCCCTCAACAGCGGCCCCTTCACCCTCGATCCTCACGCCGGCGAGCTCCTGAGCCTCTCCGTGCTGCGGAATCTCTACGATTCGCTGACGGCGTTCGACGCCGGCAATCGGGTCGGACCGGCACTGGCCGAGAGCTGGGAGAACCCCGACGAGATCACCTGGATCTTCCATCTGCGGCGGGGCGTGCACTTCCATGACGGGCGCGAGCTCACCGCGCGCGACGTGCTGTTCAGCTTCGACCGCGCCCGCCGTACCCCTCGGAGCGAGATCGGCACGTACCTCGTCGCGATCGACAAGGTGCTCGCGCTCGCTCCGCACACGATCGAGATCACCACCCGCCGGCCCGACCCGATCCTGCTCAACAAGATCGCCTTCGTCCTGATCGTGCCCGCGGGCTCGCCGCCCGACATCTTGCAGCCCATCGGCACCGGTCCGTACCGCCTGGTCGTCCATGAGCCCGGAAAGCGTCTCGCCCTGCGCGCCTTCGATGGTTACTGGGGCGGTGCCCCGCGCGAGCCAGCCGTCGAGTTCTTGCCGCTCCCGGACCACGATTCCCGGATGAAGGGCCTCCTCGACGGCGATCTCGACATCATCGCCGAGCCCCGCTTCTCCGATCTGGCGCGAATCCGCGCCGCTCGCGGGTGCCGCGTCGCCAAGCAGATCCAGAGCCTCGGCGTGACTTATCTCCTCGCGCGCGGCGATCGGCAGCCTCTCGACGATCCCAGGACGCGGCACGCCCTGTCCCTGGCCGTGGATCGTGCCGCGCTGGTGCGGCAGGCGCTCCGCGGCGAGGGCGTGCCGCTCGGCCAGATGGTCACCAACAACGTCTTCGGCTTTGCTCCGGACATCCCACCGCCCGCGGCCGCGCCGGCCGCGGCCCGCGCGCTGCTGGCCGCCGCGGGACACCCCGGCGGTCTCGACCTCACGTTGCAGATCCGCCCCGGGTTGCGCCCCGAGCTCGACGCGCTGGCGCAGCAGCTGCTGAGCGCCGGCATCCGCGTCCGCGCCAGCGAGCGGCCGCTCGAGGCCTTCTCCGCCGACGCGGACTTCTCGTTCGCGTCGTGGTTCTGTCTTTCGGGCGATGCGAGCGACTTCTTCGACGCGATGGCCCACAGCCCCTCGCCGGAGAGCGGCTACGGCGGCGGCAACTTCATCCACTATCGGAACCGGGCGCTCGACGTGCTGATCGAGGAGAGCGAGGCGACCGTGGACCTGCTGGCCCGGCGCATGCAGCTCGAGCATACGATGCACGTGCTGATGAACGACTTCGTCTTCATTCCCCTCTACTCCACGCCGATCCTCTACGGCACGCGCGACTCGGTCGCCTGGCAGCCGCGCAGCGACGACCTCATCCTCGTCAACACCATCCACCGCGAGCGTCATTGACTGGGCTTGCGGGCCACCCGGTGGTGGTGCGCGGAGCTGCGTCGCCGGCGTTAGGCCCGAGGCGCCGCGCTACTCCGGGCCGTGGAGCACGCCCGCCTCGAGGGCCTTCAGCACCGCGCGCGTGCGGTCGCGCACGCCGAACTTAGCGAGGATGCTCGAGACGTGGTTCTTGATCGTCCCCTCCGCCGTGCCCAGGGCGTGGGCGATCTCCTTGTTGCTGTAGCCTCCGGCCATCAGCCGGACCACCTCGGCCTCGCGCCTGGTCAGCCGTTCGATCGGCGCCTCGGTCTCGACGTGGACGCGCTGGGCGAAGCGCAGCAGGCGCTCGGTCACCGCCGGCTGGAAGACCGTCCCGCCGGCGGCCACGGCGCGGATCGCCGCGATCAGCTGGTGATAGGAGACGTCCTTGAGCATGAAGCCGCGCGCGCCGGCGCGGATGCCGTCGAGGACCGCCTCGCTGTCGTCGAAGGTCGTGAGGATGATGGTCGGCGGCAGCGCGCCGGCGGCGGACAGCTCGCGCAGGACGTCGATCCCGCTCTGGTGCGGCATGCGGACGTCGAGCAGCAGGACCTCGACCGCCATCGACGGCACCCGCGCGATGGCCTCGCTGCCGTCTCCCGCCTCGCCGACGACGGCGATGCCGCCGTCCATCTCGAGCAAGCTGCGGATGCCCTGGCGAACGAGCAGCTGGTCGTCGGCGATGAAGACGCGGATCACGCGGCACCGCTGCGGACCGGCAGCATGGCGGTGACCTCGAAGCCGCGGCCCGGCTGCGTGGCGATGCGCAGCTGGCCGCCTGCCCGCTCCACCCGCTCGCGCATCCCACGGAGACCGAAGCCGTCGCTCGCGCCGTCGTTTCCTCGGCCGTCATCGTGCGCCTCGATGCGGAAGGTCTCTCCGTCACGCTCGATCACGATCCACAGGTTCTCGGCGTCGGAGTGCCTGGCGGCGTTGGTCACGATCTCCTGCGTGCAGCGCAGCAGGATGTGCGCCCGCTCCGGATCGGCGATGCGCAGGCTGTCCGCAACCTGCAGATGAACCCGCGGCCGCGGCACGGCGCCGCAAAGCGCCTGCAGCGCGTGCGCGGCATGCACGCCGTCGCGCGCCTGCGAGTCGGCGACGATGTCGCGCACGTCGCCGAGCAGCTCTCTGGCCAGCGACTGCGCCGTCTCGACGTTGGCCTTCGCCGGCCCCGCCGTGCGCTGCAAGGCCGCCTCGAGGTTGAGGGTGAGAGCGGTCAAGCGATGGCCCAGCGCATCGTGCAGCTCGTGGGCGATGCGCAGGCGTTCGGCGATGCGGCTGCTCTCCGCGAGGATCTCCTGCACCGCGCGCAGCTCGGCGTTGGCCGCGGCCAGCGCGGTGCGCGCGGCGACCTCGCGCGCCATGACATAGAAGATGAAGAACGCCACCAGCTGAAAGCCCAGATACGGCGGCGCCAGCAGCCACGCGGCGCGCGGGCTCATCTGGATGGCAATGGCGGCGCCCAAGACCAGGGTTTGAACGCTGATCCAGACGATGCCGGCGACGCGGTCGAGGCGGGTCCCGAGCTGCATTGCCACCAGCGCCAGCAGCGTCGCTTCCGAGCCGTTGCAGCGCAAGATCACCAGCGCGAGCGCGGCGGCCGCCTCGGCGGCCAGCAGGGGCAGCCGCGGATGCCGCAGGTCGATCGCGAAGAGCGCGCCGAACAGCAGGTAGGCAGCCAGCCAGCGGCCGTCCGACGTCGCGGTTCCGGCGTGGTAGATGACGGCCGGCAGCCCGACCATCAGCCAGGTGATCGATCCCGCAATGCCGATCAGCCCTGCCTGAGATGGCCGAGATGGACGAGCTGGACGAGCTGCCTGAGATGGACGAGATGGACGAGCTGGCCGAGCTGGACGAGGTGGACGAGCCATACGGGGGATGCCGCCGCCGATCAACCTATCACGCCCCCGCGGCCGGAGCGTATAGGCCGGAAGTCATGCCCGCCCGCCGGACGGCTACAGGTAACGCTCGCGCACGATCGCCAGGTGGTGCGCGCAATGCCCCGCCACGATGTAGGCCAGCGCGCGGACGGTGAAGGAGTTGCCGCTGGCGACGCCGCTGCGCGCCCAGGCGTCGCGCGGCAGGTTGCGCACGAATGACAGGGTCGCCTGGCGGACGGCGTGGAACTCCTCGACGTGGCTGGCCCAGGGGCATTCGTCCGCGCGCGCGCCGGCAGCGGCAACGTCCTGATCGAAGCTCGGCAGCGCGCTGTCGAAGCCGCGGCCGAACCACAGGGCGCGAGACACGAAGAGGCGCTCCGCGTCGTTGATGTGATTCAACACCTGGCGGATGCTCCACTTCTCGGGTGCATAGCGGTACAGGGACTTTTCCTCGCCGATGCCGGACCAGACGGCCATCGCCTCCGGCAGCTGGGCGGCCAGCGTGCCGGCGACGTCGTCGCCCGCGACTCGGTCGATGTAAGCGTGGTAATACGGCACTGACTCGCTGCGGTCTGGAAATCCGATCATGCGATGACCTCCCCGACGACTTCCCAACACCTCCGATGACCTCCGGCAGCGGACGTCGCGGCGAGCGTACCATGCCCCGGTGAGCTCGCCAGCGCCGGGCGCGGCGGCGCCCGGCGGCCGGCGCCGGGAGCTGGTGCTGCCCGGCGGCGGCGGACCGGCGGCCGCCAGGCTTCAGTCGTCGAAGTCGTCGTCCGGCCCGGGCTTGACTCCCGGCGGCAGCGCCGGACGGGCGCCCGTCCGCCGGGTCGAGATGAAAGGGGCGCTACGGCACGAAGTGTTCCAGGATCTCCCGGCAAAACCCCTCGAGACGCGGATAGTCGAGCCGCGCGCCGCCGTCGTCGCCGCCGGCGCTGACGCGCAGGCCGCGCACCGCCGCCTGGACCGCGGGGTCGACCTGGTCCTTCCCCGGGGCGAGGGCCCGGTCCAGCACATGGCGAGCGGCGCGGCTGGTGAGGACCTCCGGCCGACGGGCGGCCGCC
>DASZHY010000489.1:0-5987 GCA_035949675.1 Thermoanaerobaculia bacterium | reverse complement strand
CATCGATCTCTCCCAGCAGCTCCAAGGGCGTCGCGAGCACGGGAACGTAGAGCCCGAGCAGGCCGTTCACCCGGCGAAGATGCCCGAATTTATTGGCGTTTGCAAGGTGCTGACAATTCCAGGTCACCAGGAAATCGCACTCGCTGACACGCTGCTGCACCGCAGTGTCGCGCGACCGCTTCGTCGCCAGGCTCGACGACGGTCCCTGGCTGGATCGGGCCCATCTGCTTCGCCGGCGATGCCGGCCAGGGCGGCTGGATCGGGCGGGCCGGGACTGCTACGATTGGCTGCATGTGGGGTGGAGCAGCAGCCGCGGCAGCACGACGCCGCATGCTGAGGGAAGAGGAGGAAATGACGACCTACGCGGCAAACGACTTGGACAGCGATTGGGAATTCAAGATTGTCCGCGCCAACGCGAGGGTCTTCAGGAAATCCAGCACGCTCAACCGCCTACTCCAAGAGGAAGCGCAGTCCGGTTGGACGATGGTGGAGAAGTTCGATGACCAACGCATTCGTTTCAAACGGCCACGACAGGCCCGCCTCAATGACGCGAACCTACCGCCCGGTGTCGATCCGTACCGGGTTCACTACGGAATGTCGCCCTCGCATTCATCCTCCTGATGGTCGCGGTAGTGCTCGGACTGACTCAGGGAATCGCGGCGTTGATCCACCACCTCTTCGCCTCTGGGTTCTGAGTCACGGCCGTCATGTTCTTTGGGACATGATTTCCCAAGCCTTCGGGGCTTCCGCTTCCGCCCCGATTCCAGCCCGCCTCCGCCTCACCCGCCTGGAGCGAGGACGGGCGGTACCGGGGTATCATTACCATCGTCGAAGCGCACTCGCGCGTAGATCTCGGCCATCTTTCAATGCACACTCGATCGAGGGCAGGACAATGGAGCCTGCAAGGTCTCTTTTCTCGGTAAAGAGCCAATCCTGTCGGTTTTCTTGCCGCACATATTGCTCCACTTTAGGCTGGTCCTGCGAGACGAGCAGGTACTCACGAAACGCAGTAAGGGTGCGGTAGTGCTCGAACTTGGTCGTGCGGTCATAGGCAGCGGTGCTCGGCGAGAGCACCTCGATCAACACGGTCGGATTCGTCAAGGTGTCGAGGTGCTCGTCTGTCAGCGTGGGTTCGCCACAAGACGATGGTGACGTCCGGATAGGTATAGAGGCCAGTCTGTGCCACCAGGACTCGCACGTCGCTGCCGAAGACCTCGCATGAGCGGCCCCTGAGCTGCAATCCGATGGCCTGCACGAGATTGCTGGCGATCCGGCCGTGGCGGATGCTGCCGCCGGTCATCGCGATCATCTGACCGTCGAGGAACTCGCTCTTGATCTCCGCCGTCCGCTCCAAGGCCAGGTACTCGTCCGGCTTCAGGCGCGGAATGGAGTGCGCCGACATGGAGGTAGGTTAGCAGAATGACTAGCCTCGCGGACCTTCCGAACGTCTGACCTGCGGCAGCGTAGATCGGGTCGTGGGTCGTGGGATGGTGGCGCGGCAGGCATCGGGGGGATCCTGGGCGTAGCGCGGGAGCTGGCGGCTTGCCAAGCAGCCGCCGGCCATCGACGCGCTTGATGCGGGGGCACGTGGTGAGAGGGCGGCCGTAAACTCGAGGGATTGAGCAAGGCCTCCAAGCCAGGCTCAATCCGGCGGCCTCGTCGCGAGCTCGTGGAGCTTCGTGAGCGCGTTGGCGTTGTCCGGAGCGACCTCGAGAGCCTTCCGGTAGCAAATCTCCGCGAGCAGTCGCTTGCCCGCCGCCAGGTAGCCCCCGGCGAGGTTGCCCCAGGCGTCGCCCGACTGAGGGAACTGCGCAGCGTTGAGTCGAAAGACGGCGATGGCGCCGGCGTGATCTCCCTGCTCGAGAAGCTCGTGGGCGAACCTGTTCAAGGAACCCTCGCCGAAGTCGTAGGCACTTCTGCCATAGTAGCGTTCCCGCAGCTCGCCATAGCGCGCGACGGCGGCCGCGACTCCCGATTTGCGATATGTCTCGCCCAGGTCTTCCTCGAGCGTCAGCGGGCGCGGTTTCCCTTGATGGCACGTGCCGCACCACATGTTGACGGGCCGGTCTCCGCTGGGTGTGATCTTCGCCAGCTGATCGCCGATCGAGCCGAGCATCCGATACATCTCGCGGGCACGTTGCTTGTTGGGGTTCTTGTCCGAGACGAAGTCGTAGGAGGCCAGTGGCTTGTCCTCCGCCCCGACGTGACAATACGTGCAGCGGACTCCGAGCGTTCGCGAGAAGCCGCGCATGACAGCCGAGAGCTTCTCGGCCGGGAAGTCCTTCGGCAGGACCTGCAGATTCTTGCCCTTCTCAGGCCACTTCCACTGCTCCTCGGCGCGAGCAGACGCGGCAGACGTGGAGGCGGCCCACACGAGGCAAAGGAGGACGAAGCGACGCCGCCATTGCATCACGCCACGTCTTGGGCGGCACGGCCTCTCCGCCGGAGCCCTGCGAGCTGCGAGAGCTGCGAGGGCAAGGAACCAGGCATGGATAGGGAGGAGCTGGCGGGACATGACGCCTCCTTTCGACTCGCCCGCAAACCTACGCCCGCAACCGCGCGCCAAGGCCGGGATCGTGCAATCGAAGGGTCAGCGTCTTGTCAGGAAGATTGCGCGCCGCCGCGCCATGGTGGATGCTTGCGGGCATGGCGTGGCTCGGACGGGACAGTCGACGGACGGTGCTCGTCGCCACGCTGCTGGTAGCGAGTTTCCTCCTCACCGCCTTCCTGGCCTTCCGCGGCCTCGCCGCCGCGCGCTCGCGCCGGATCACCGCGGAGGGCGTCGTGCGCGACTGGACGCGGGCCGCCATGGACGAGCTCGCGCGTCGGGTCGAGGCGCAGGCCGGCTTCTACGGTACGTATCCGGTGCTGCAGGCGATGGCCTCGGCGCCGAAGCTCCTCTCTCCCGCGGACCTCGCCGCCGCAGCGACCAACGAGGAAATGCGACGCAGCGCGCGGCTCGTGCGAGCGACCTTGCGCTACGACGCCTCCGGCGGGCTCGAGGTCTCCAGCGGCGCGCCGGCCGAGGCCGTGGCCTGGCTCGGCCGGACGCTGCCGGCGCTCGCCGCCGCGCCGCCTCCGCCGCCGCAGCAAAAGCCGCTTCACGCCGCCTTCGGCGACGGCGAGCGCACTTTCGTTTGGGCGCTGACGCCGGCGGCCCAGCGCGCCGCCGCGCGCGGCACTCGTCACGCTCGGACCGATCGGATCGAGCCGGGCAATCAGATCGTGGGCTTCGAGGTCGAGATCGCTGCCCTGGCGCCGTTCTTCGAGCAAGCGATCGCCACCAGCCCGCTGCTGCCGCCGTCGCTCGCCGAAGGCCGGATCGGCAACGACTCAATCTGCGTCCGCGTGACCGATCCCCGGGGTGGTGAGGTCTTCCGCTCGCCCACCGCACCGAACGGTCCGCTCGCTGTGCGCAAACTTGCCGGCGATGGCCTCCTGCGCGGCATGACTTTCGACGCGATGATCGCACCCAAGGTCGTGCCGCTCCTCATCCTCGGCGGGCTCGCGCAGCCGGACGCAGCAATGTATCTCGTGCCGCTGCTCCTTGCCGCCGGGCTCCTCGTGACGGCGGTGCTGCAACTGCGCAAGGAGCGTGCCCTGGCGCGGTGGCGTTCGGAGTTCGTCGCCAGCGTCTCGCACGAGCTGCGCACGCCGCTGACCCAGATCCGGATGTTTGCCGAGACTCTGGCTCTCGACCGCGTCCGCTCGCCGGAGGAGCGGCGGCGCTCGCTCGCGGTCATCGACCAGGAGGCACGGCGGCTGGCGCAGCTGGTCGAGAACGTGCTGCAGTTCTCGCGCGGCGAACGCGGCATGCTGAGCCTCGTGCGCCGCCCGCTCGACCTCGTGGCGCTGACCCGCGAGACGCTCACCGCCTTCGCGCCCATCGCCGCCGCCCGCGGCGTGCGCGTGATCGCTTCGCTGCCGCCCACGGCGGTGGCGCTCGCGGACCAGGACGCGCTGCGGCAAGTGCTGCTCAACCTGCTCGACAACGCGGTGAAGTACGGTCCGAACGATCAGGAGGTGCTGGTGGCGGTGGAGGCGACCACCGCGGCCGGCGCCGCCGCGCCTGGCGTACGGCTCTCGGTCGACGATCAGGGACCCGGCGTGCCGGCGCGGGACCGGCGGCGGATCTGGCACCGCTACCAGCGGCTGGAGCGCGAGCGCGAGCGCGCCATCGCCGGAGCGGGTATCGGCCTCGCCGTAGTTCGCGACCTCGTGACCTTGCACGGCGGGCGCGTCCGGGTGGAAGACAGCTCCCGCGGCGGCGCGCGTTTCGTCATCGAGCTGCCGGCGGATTTGCCCGCGGAGGCCCGGCCGTGACCCGTGTGCTGCTCGTCGAGGATAATGTCGACCTCGCCTACGGTCTCCGCAACAACTTGGAGATCGAAGGCTATGAGGTCGAGGTGGCGGCTGACGGCGCCGCCGGCCTCGAGCGGGCCCGGGCCTTGCGCCCCGACCTCGTCATCCTCGATCTGATGCTGCCCAGGGTCGACGGCTTCCGCATGCTGCGCGCCCTGCGCGCCGAGCGGCTCGCCATGCCGGTACTGATCCTGACCGCGCGCGGGATGGAGAGTGACAAGGTGCGCGGCCTGAGACTCGGCGCCGACGATTACGTCACCAAGCCGTTCGGCCTGCTGGAACTCCTGGCGCGCGTCGAGGCGCTGCTGCGCCGTGCAGGTGCGCCGGCCGCCGAGAGCGCGCCGGACCGCTTCGCCGAGGTAGAGGTGGACCGCTCGACGCACACGGTCCTGCGCCGCGGAGCGATGGTGGAGCTCGCACCGAAGGAGTACGAGCTGCTCCTCGCCCTCCTCGACCACCGCGGCGCGGTGGCGTCTCGCCTCGAGCTCATGCGGCGGGTCTGGGGCTATTCGGACGCGATCATCACCCGCACCATCGACACCCATGTCGCCGAGCTGCGCCGCAAGCTCGAGGACAACCCCGCCCGGCCGGCGCACATTCTGACGGTGCGCAAAGTAGGCTACCGGCTAAAGCGGTGACCAACCGCGCTATGAATAGGCGACCAGCGAGGCCTGCGTGCCCTCGATCTGCGAGAAGAGCACGGCCTCCTTGCGGACGTACATGCGGACGAACAGGTCCGGATTCGGCAGAAACTCGGTAGCGGCATCGAGCCGGGCGAGCTCCTGGTCGGTAGCGGAGAGAGCGGCGATTAGGCTGTTGTCGTAGCGGAGGGGAGGGTCATAAGGGAGCGCGCCCGGATGAAGGCCCGGTAGCCCGTGGGCTGGGTCACGTATGGCCTGGTCCGGCCGCTCTTCGACATCGCCTCCTCCGCCAACGAGCTCGGCTTGAACGAGGAGCCCTGCCCGGACATCCATATTAACGCATTCACCGGTTTGGCTTTAACAAGGAATCCCTCGGGAGGCCTGTATGCAAGCCGACCTCAGCACAGCGGTTTTGCCCTGGTCGAGAAGCAGGAGGGGTCTCGCTGCCGGCTGCTCGCTGCGGCCGGACCGTACATCTGCGGCATCGACCGCATCGAGCCCGCGGGCGCTCGGCCATCAACCTTGGGGTGAGCGTCCTCGGAATGAGGCCGATCGTGCTGCGATCCGACCACGGAAGCGGCCGGTCCCAGGCGGCCCGGCGGTGCCGCCGCCGTCTTCAGGTGGTGCTCGAAACTCCGGGCCCGCTATGACCCGTTGCCGCCACCCGGCGTCTTGGAATCCGGTGCTCGTACCAGACGATCCAGGTGCTCGTGCTGCCGCCCGATGTAGTAGGCAACCAGACGATAGGGATCGTGGCCGAAGCGCTCGGAGATCCGGTGCCTCACCGCCCGGACTCGGGCGATCTCCTCGTCATCGTCTTCGACGATCGGGTCAGTTTGGGGTCATCGATCTCTCCCAGCAGCTCCAAGGGCGTCGCGAGCACGGGAACGTAGAGCCCGAGCAGGCCGTTCACCCGGCGAAGATGCCCGAATTTATTGGCGTTTGCAAGGTGCTGACAATTCCAGGTCACCAGGAAATCGCACT
>DASZHY010000488.1:0-7523 GCA_035949675.1 Thermoanaerobaculia bacterium | reverse complement strand
CGCTCCGCGAGCGCCTGCCGGCGGCGCGGCGGCGGCGGGTGGGGTTCTGCATCGACACCTGTCATGCCTTCGCCGCCGGCTATCCCATCCACGAGCCGGCCGGCTGGCGCGACTTCGTCGCCGAGGCCTCGGAGCGGCTGGGTCTCGCGGCGCTGGGCTGCATCTACGTCAACGACTCGCTTCGCCCCTGGGGCTCGCGCCGCGATCGTCACGCGCACATCGGCGAAGGTCTGCTCGGGCTCGAGACGTTCGCGCGCCTGCTGGCGGAGCCCGCCCTGGCCACGGTGCCCATGATCGTCGAGACCGACCCCGGCAAGGACATGGCCGGGCACGCCCGCGACCTCGAGGTGCTGCGCGGTCTGCTGCGGGCGCGCCCGCGGTTCACGAGCCGGGGAGCAGGCCGGGAAGGTGCTTCATGAGGTCGAAGTACACCACCACCACCATCAGCATGAGGATGAGCACCAGGCCGACCTGGCTGATCACCTCCTTCACCCGCAGCGACAGGTCGCGCCGGATGACCTCCTCGATCAGCAGGATGAAGATCTGGCCGCCGTCCAGGATCGGGATCGGCATCAGGTTCAGGATGGCGATGCTCAGGCTGACGAAGCCCATCAGGTTGAGCAGGTACTTGAAGCCGGCGCGCGCCGCGGCGCCGCTCTGGGCGGCGATCTCGATCGGGCCGGCGAACGCTCCCTTGGCCGACATCTCGCGGCGGAAGATCTTGCCCAGCACCTGGAAAGTCCCGACGACGATGTCCGCGTTGTAGCGCAGGCTCTCGACCAGGGCCTGGCCCGGCGGATAGCGCTGATAGAAGCCGATGTAGGCCCCGATCCTGCCCACCTTCCCGACCAGCGCCGGCACCACCCTGACCAGCAGCGGCTTGCTGTCGCGCACCACCTCCACCGTCATCGCGGTGCCCGGATGCTTCTCGATGGCGTCGAGGAAATCGCGCGTCTCGGTGATCGGCCGGCCGTCCACGGCGCGGATCTCGTCTCCCGGCCGCAGCCCCGCCAGCGCGGCGGGCTTGCCCGGCTCGATCTTGCGGATCTGCGGCCGCAGCACCGGGTCCAACCCGGCATGGTCGCCGACATCGTAATGCGGCACGCGTCGGGGCGTGACGGCGGCTGAGAAGGTGCGGTTTCCCCGGCGAACCAGCAGCGTCACCGGCTTGTCGGGCGAGGTGAGCAGGGCCATGCTCAGCCCCTGCCAATTGCCGACGTGCTCGCCGTTGACCTTGACGACCAGGTCGCCTTTGGCCAGGCCGGCCTTGGCCGCCGAAGAGCCCTCCTCGACGGCGCCGATCTCCGGCGGCATGGCCGGCAGGTTCGGCAGCTCGATGCCGACCATGAACAGGACGGCGAACAGCGCGATCGACAGCACCACGTTCATCGCCGGACCGGCCAGGTACACCAGCACCCGCTGCCAGCGCGGCTTGCCGAGGAACTCGCCGGGGTCGCCCGACGATTCTTCCGGGTTCTCGCCGGACAGCCGGACGTAGCCGCCGAGCGGGATGGCCGAGACCCGGTAGTCGGTGCCGCCGCGCTCGAAGCCCGCCAGCCGCTTGCCGAAGCCGATGGAGAAGGTCAGGACCCGGACGCCGAAGAGCTTGGCGACCAGCAGGTGTCCCGCCTCGTGGACGACGATGATGATGCCCAGGGCGAAGCCGAAGGCAAGCACGTTGGTGAGGATGTCGTTCATGGCTTCAGCACTCCGGGCAAGGGCAGCAGCAGGCAGACGCCCAGCTGCAGCACCGGCGCGGCGAACAGCAGCGCGTCGCAGCGATCGAGCAGGCCGCCATGGCCGGGCAGCACGTGGCCCGAGTCCTTGACCCCGACGCCGCGCTTGAGCATCGATTCGACGAGGTCGCCGACCTGCCCCGCCGCGGCGGTGAACGCGGCCAGGACCAGCAGCTCGGGCTCCAGCCTGCCGCGGCGCCAGAGGCTCCAGACCGCGCCCGCCACGAGCCCGGTGCAGAAGCCGGCCACGGCCCCTTCCCAGCTCTTGTGCGGGCTGATGGTCGGCGCCATCTTGTGGCGGCCGAAACGGCTGCCGACGTAGAAGGCGGCGGTGTCGCCCAGCCAGACGATGGCGAGCAGCAAGAACACCAGCCAGGGGTCCCGGTGCTGCAGGCGGTAGATGCTGGCGATCGGCACCGCGAAGTAAGGCAGGCCGAAGGCGAGGATGCCGATGCTCTCCATCGTTTCGTCGAGCGGCGTGCGGGCGAGCAGCACCATGCTGCCGATGCCGACGGAGGTCAGCGCGCCGAGCGCCAGCAGCAGCTGCTGCTCGCGGTCGGGATCGAGCGACAGGGTCATGACCAGCGCCGCCAGGGGCACCAGCAGCACCAGCACGGACAGCGGCGCGTGCGGGGCGCGCGGGCGCACGATGCCCACGTACTCGAGGGCGGCCCAGGTGAAGAACAGCGCCGTGAAGAGGAAGAACCAGGGGCCGGTGAGCAGCAGGATCCCGGCCACGATGACCGGAGTGCCGATGGCCGCGGTCAGCAACCGTTGGGTCGAGGAGGCAGGAGCGCTCTGGGGGGGATGGGTGACGTGTTCCATGGCAGGGAGGGTGAAATTACCACATCGGCCCTCCGACGACGGCGACGTCATTCAGGTGGCAAGGGCTGCAAGTCTGGTGGATAGAGGACCCTTTCCAGAAGGAGGCCTTGCGGCGGGGCGGTGGGGCCTGCGGCTCCTCGGTTGCCTCCCTTCAGGAGGCCCGCCAGGTCTTGCGGCGCCCGCTTCCCCAGACCGACCTCCACCAGCGTGCCCACCAGCCCCCTCACCATGCCGCGCAAGAAGCCGTCGCCCACCACCCTGATGCGAACGTCCTCGCCTGCTTCCTCGACCGCGGCGAGGCTGATCGTGCGGCAGGGCTGGGTGTGGGCGCCGCCGGCCAGGGCGAAGGCCGAGAAGTCGTGCCGGCCGAGGAGGTCCGCCGCCGCGTGCCGCATCGCCGCGACGTCGATGCGCGCCGGCACCCGCGCGGCGTAGGGCGCATCCAGCGGCGACAGCACCTCGGCGCGGCTCAGCCGGTAGCAGTACTCCTTGCCGCGCGCGGACCGCCGGGCGTGAAAGCCGGCGGCCATGCGGTCGGCGGCCATCACCCGCACGTCCTCCGGCAAGAGGTGATTGGTGCCGTGCACCAGGCCGCGCAACGGCCAGCTCTCCACGGCCGCGAACGGCTCGACGTGCGCCGCCTGGCCGCGAGCGTGCACCCCGGCATCGGTGCGGCTGGCGCCTACCACTCGCACCGGCGCCCCCAGCAGCCGCGCCAGCGCCGTCTCGAGCACCTCCTGCACCGCCAGCGCGTTGTCCTGGCGCTGCCATCCGGCATAGGCGGTGCCGCGGTAGGAAACGATCAGGCGGACGACCATCGGCGTCCCGTCACCAGCAGCGCCCAAAACGGCACCCAGATCCCTGCAAAGACCCACGGCATCAGCGGCATGCCGCCGCGTTGCGCCAGGTAGCTCAACAAGATCAGCCCCGACAGGGCGAGCCAGGCGGTGTGCCGATACAGGGCCGCCCATGGCAGCACCCAGACGACGTACCAGGGGTAGACGGTGGCCGAAAGCAGCAGCATGGCGCCCAGCAACCAGCCGGTCGCCGCCGCCGGTGAGAGGGCTGGACGGCTCGCGCTCCGCTCAGGCCTCGAAACCGAGGCGGCGATGACGGCGATGACCGCCGCCATGGCGAGCCCGAGCAGCGCCTTGGCCAGGAACTGCGGGTAGAGGTAGTGGTACAGAGGGTTCCAGCGCGTGTACTCGCCGGCTGCCCGCTTGGCGGCGTCGAGCAGGCGCGCCAGGAGAGGTGCCGCGCCGGCGGCGTCGAGCAGGCGCCAGAGCGGCTCGAAGACCGGCCCGTCGAACTCCCAGGAGACGGCATAGGTCAGCAGCCCCGGGGGCACGCCGCCGGTGGCGGCCAGCACCGGCAGGCAGGCGGCCGCCACCAGCCCTCCGGCCACCGCCAGCATCCTCGCCGGATGGCCGCTCTGGCGGCTCCACATCGGCAGCGCCACGATAGGCGCCAGCTTTGCAAGGACTCCTGCTGCGCCGAGGACGCCCGCCGCGGCCCAGGAAGCCGCGGGCCGCGCCTCGGACGGGTCCCGGCGGCGCGCCGGCGCCACCAGGCAGAGCACGGTGGCCAGGCAAGCCGCCACTCCCAGGGCGTCGACGTGAGCCATGCCGGAGAGCTCGATGGCAACCAGCGGGTTCCAGGCGTACCATACGGTCCGCGCGAGCGGCAGGTCGAGCTTGCGAGCGAGCGCCAGCAGCAGGGCGCAGCCGGCCAGGTCGGCGGCGGCGGCCATGGCTTTCCAGGCGAAGATTGGTTTGGGCAGCCGAGCCGCTATACTGAAGGCCGCGATCGAGAGCGGCGGATAGACGGTCTGTACCTGTCGGTGGGGCAGACGGCGCCAGTTCTCGTCACGCAGGGGGGTGAGACGTTCGGCCGCGGGAGGGAGAGCGTAGGGGTTGTATCCGGCCGCCGCCACCTTCCCATCCCATAGGTAGCGCAGCGCGTCGTCGGACAGCGTCAAAGGCAGCGGCAGCAAGGGCAGCCGCAGGAGGAAGGCTCCGGCGAGGATGGCGCAGAACATGCCGCGCGCGGAGGTACGCGACGCTTCGAGCCGCCGCGCCATCCAGGCGAGCCAGGCGAAGGCCGGACCCAGCAGGGCGAGTGCGAGGACGAGATGATGAGCCAGGTCAGACGTGATCGACAGCGCGACGTTGACGGCCAGCAGCGGCACGAACGCCGCCGCCCACTGCCGCCACTCCGGCCAGGCAGGAGGCCCGCACCACCGGCGGCGCTCGAGACCTCGGAGATCGCCGCCGGGGGGCGTCCCCGATGAGCGGGGCGAGCGGGGCAAGCCTGGCGAGCTCGGTGATCTCCGGCATGGGGCCGGCAGTGCTGGCACTCTATTACCTCATTCTGGCGATCCTTGCCTTCTTCGGCGTCCATCGCCTGTGGATGGTCTTGCTGTACCTGAAGAGCCGCCGGCGCGACCCGGTGCGCCCGCCCGATCCTCTCCTGTGGCCGCTGGTCACGGTGCAGCTGCCACTTTACAACGAGATGTACGTCGCGACCCGGCTCATCGACGCCGTGTGCCGCCTCGACTACCCGCGCGATCGGCTCGAGATCCAGGTGCTCGACGACTCGACCGACGAGACCACGGCCATCGTCCGGCGCCTGGTCGAGGAGCACCGCGGCCAGGGGATCGACATCAAGCTGGTGCACCGCGACGACCGCCGCGGTTTCAAGGCCGGCGCCCTCGCCGCCGGGCTCGAGCAGGCGCGCGGCGAGCTGCTGGCGGTGTTCGACGCCGACTTCGTGCCGCAGCCCGAGTTCCTGCGCCTGGCAGTCCCCCATTTTGCCGATCCCGGCATCGGGCTGGTGCAGGGGCGCTGGCTGCACATCAACCGCACCTACTCGCTGCTCACCCAGGTGCAGGCGATCTTCCTCGACGGCCACTTCATGATCGAGCACATCGCGCGCAACCGCAGCCGGTGCTTCTTCAACTTCAACGGCACCGCCGGCGTCTGGCGGCGCGAGGCCATCGTCGGCGGCGGCGGCTGGGAGCACGACACCCTGACCGAGGACCTCGACCTCTCCTACCGCGCCCAGCTCATCGGCTGGCGGTTCCTCTACCTGCCCGACCTGGCGGTGCCGTCCGAGCTGCCGGTCGACGTCAACGGCTTCAAGACCCAGCAATACCGCTGGGCAAAGGGGGCGATCCAGACCGGGCGCAAGCTGATCGTCCGCGTGATGCGCGCGCCCTTGCCGGCGCGCGTCAAGTTCGAGGCCTTCGTCCATCTGACCAACAACATCAGCTATCCGTTGATGCTGCTGCTGTCGCTGCTCATCTTCCCGGCCATGGTGCTGCGCCGCGGCACGTCGATGCACATGCTGATGCTGGTCGACCTGCCCTTCTTCCTGTCCGCCACGGCCTCGGTGCTGATCTTCTACCTCATGAGCCAGGTCGCCGGCGGCAGCGGCTGGCGCAAGCAGCTGCGCTTCCTGCCCGCGCTGATGGGCATGGGCATCGGCTTGTCGGTGGTCAACTCCCATGCCGTGCTGTCCGGGCTGGTGCAGCGCGGCGGCACCTTCCACCGCACCCCCAAGTACCGCATCGAGGCGAGCGGCCAGGACTGGCGCGGCAAACGCTACCGCGCCGGCGTCAGCTCCACGTTCGCGGTCGAGGCGGTGCTCGCCGCCTACTTCACGCTGTGCACCGCCTTCGCCCTGGTGACCGGGATGTGGCTGTCGGTGCCGTTCCTGCTGCTGTTCGTGCAGGGGTACGGCTACATGGCGCTGCTGTCGGTGGCGCCGGCGATGGACGGCCTGCGGATGGCCAGGGCCGGCGCCAGCTGGCAGGCCGACAGCTAACCTCCGGGAGGCAGCCCCATCCGGCCGCCCTTCCTCCCGCCCCCTTCGGCCACCGGATGACTAGCCGCCTGAGAGATCACTGTGCGGGCTAGAATGGAGACGATGTTCGTCGAGCGCACTCGATCCCCGACCGTCAGCTTGCGGCCGGCCTCGCCGCGCGATGCGGATCTGCTGCGGCAGTGGCGGGCCGAGACCAGCGTCAGGCGCTTCCAGCCGCTCAACGACCTGCCCACCTCGCAGCTGCGGGCGGACGTGGCCAGTCAGCGGATGTCCGAGCTCTACCGCGGCCAGGGCGACAAGTTCCAGTGGATCATCCAGGTGGACGGCCAGCCGGCCGGCTGGATCACGCTGGTGGTCAGCAACTGGGAGCACGGCCTGGCCGAGGTCGGCTACGCGCTGTCGACCACCTACCAGGCGCAGGGCTTGATGACCGAGGCCCTCGGCCAGCTGATCGAGGACCTGTTCAACAACACCAACCTCGAGCGCATCGAGGCGCGCTGCGCGATCGACAACGCGGCGTCGCGGCGGGTGCTGGAAAAGAACGGCTTCGAGCGCGAAGGCCATCTGCGCGGCTACTTCAAGCTGCGCGGCCGCCGCATCGACAACTACCTGTTCGCCCTGCTGCGCGAGGACTACGAGAACCGCCGCCCGCGGCGCTGAGCGGCGCCTGCCGCCTCAGAGCATTTCCAGGTTGGCGAAGCGGGCGATGAGCTTGCGCTTACCGGTCTTGTCGAAGAAGACCGTGATCTTGGCCTCCTCGCCCTGGCCCTCGAGCTCCAGCACCACGCCGTGGCCGAGCGTCGGGTGGCGCACCCGGCTGCCGCGGCGCAGGGGACGCCGCAGCGGCATGGCTTCGCCTGAAGGGTCGGGCACCAGGCGGCGTTCTCCGCCAGCTCCGCCAGCGCCTGGCGCGCCGGGGCCGCCGGGCCGGGCGAACTGGGCGCGCCGCGCCGGCAGCCGATCCACGGGGTCGTAGCGCCCTCGTTCCTCCCTGCCGCCGCCGAAGAACGAGTAGATGCCCTGGGCGCGCGCGTCCATGCGCGGACCCTCGAACAGGCCCGGGCTCTGGCTGACCGTGAGCAGCTCGGCGGGAAGCTCCGCCAGAAAAGGCGATTCCGCCTGGTCCTGGTAGCGGCC
>DASZHY010000487.1:0-11858 GCA_035949675.1 Thermoanaerobaculia bacterium | reverse complement strand
ATCCTGTTCGACAACGGCGTCGGCGAGCTGCATGACGCGGTGCGGCGCGACCGCTTCGAGCGCCTGGTGAGCGAGGCGGCGACCGCCGCGGTCGACCACCTGGCGCGCGGCTACGAGGTGGAGCTGGTGACGCGCGAGCGGGTGCTCTCCTTTGCCGCCGGCCATCGCCAGCGGCTGGCGGTGCTCGAGCTGCTGGCGACGATCGAGCCGGGGCCGCGCCGGCGCGAACCGCTGCACGCGCACGACCCGCGGGCGTCGCAGCTGCGGATCCACCTCGACGCCGGCGAGGAGCGGCCGGCGCCGCCCGCTGCCGCCCCGGGGCACGGTGCGCCGGCGGCGCCGGGTGCGTCCGCGGCTGGCGCCTCGGCCGCCGCGGCTGGCGCCTCGGCCACCGCGACGGGCGCCTCGGCCACCGCGACGGGCGCCTCGGCCACGGCGGCGGCGTCCACCTCGGCCGCCGCGGCCAGCGGGGCCGCCGCGGCGGCGGCGGCGCGGAGGCCGCGGCCTTGAGCTTCGGCCGACCGAAGCGGCTGCTGGTCGGCTGGCTGGCGCTGCTGGCGCCGCTGCCGCTGCCGTTCAGCGACGTCATCGGCTGGCCGGTGCTCGCCCTGTACGCCGCCGGGGTGCTGCTGTTCCTGGCGCGGGCGCGGCGCGATCCCGCGGGCTGGCTGCCGTTGTGGGGCATGAACCTGCTGGGGTTCGCGTACCTGCCGCTGCTGGCCGCCGACCTGCTGGTCTTCCACCGCGGGCACGTGGTGGCGCCCATGCTCCACCTGGGGCTGTTCGGGCTGCTGGTCAAGCTGTTCGCGATGGTGCGGGAGCGCGACAAGTGGCAGACGGCGATCGGCATCTTCTTCATCTTCCTGGCCGCCATGGGCACCAGCGTGCACCCGACGATCATCCTGTACCTGATCGCCTTCCTGGTGCTGGGGCTGGTGCTGCTGATGCGCTTTGCCTGCTTCCACGTGCTCGCCGACTTCAGCCGCGACGACGGCGGCGTCGCCGCCCTGCCGCTGGGGCGCCTGGCGGCGGGTTCGACGGCGTTCGTCCTGCTGCTGGCGGTGCCGCTGTTCGCGACCCTGCCGCGGCTGCGGTCGCCTTACATCATCGGCCGCGGCAACGCCACCGGCCTGGTGCAGGAGGCTGCCGGCTTTTCGGACGCCGTGGCGCTGGACGCCATCGACCAGATCCGCACCAGCCGGGCGGTGGTGATGCGGGTGCAGTTCGAGAACGGCAGCGCGCGGCCGGAAGCCGACCAGGAGATGCGGTTCAAGGCCGCGAGCTACGACCGCTACCAGGACGGCAGGTGGCGGCGCACGCCGGGGCGCGGCCTGCTGCAGCGCGGGCGGGGCGGCCGCTTCCTGCTCGCCGCGGGCGAGCCGCTGCGCTGGCTGCACGTCTGGCTGCAGCAGCTGCGCAGCCGCAGCCTGCCGCTGCCGGTCGAGGCGCTGCAGGTCGAGCCGCAGGTGGCCGGCATCGAGATCGACGAGGGGGGCGCGGTGTCGCTGCCGTTCCTGCCCGCGGGCCTGCGCGAGTACCGGGTGGGCATCGGCGATCGCCCGGTGCTGCTGGGCGCGCAACCCGCGGGCGCCGGCGACCCGGCCCTCGATCCGGCTGGGGTCACTCCGCGCATCGCCGCGCTCGCGGCCAGGGTGGCGGGGCGAGGCAGCGCCGCCGAGCGGGCGGGGCGCCTCGAGCGCCACCTGAGCGCCGGCTACGCCTACACGCTGGACCTGAGCGGCCGCTCGGCGGAGGACAACCCGATCGAGGCCTTCCTCTTCCGCTACAAGAGCGGCCAGTGCGAGTACTTCGCGTCGGCGATGGTGCTGATGCTGCGCGCTCAGGGGATCCCGGCGCGGCTGGCGACCGGCTTTTTGGGCGGCGAGTACAACCCGTTCGAAGGCTACCTGATCCTGCGCGACAGCAACGCTCACGCCTGGGTCGAGGCCTACCTGGGCGACCGCCAGGGGTGGCAGGTATTCGATCCGACGCCGCCCGCCGGCAGGCCGGTGGCGAACGCCACCGGCTTCTGGCTGCTGGCCCACCAGGCCTGGGACTTCGTGCAGTTCCGCTGGGACCGCTACGTCCTCACCTATGGCTTCTACGACCAGCTGGCATTCTTCGGCGAGCTGCGCGGGCTGTGGAACGGGATGGTGAGCCTGTTGGAGCGGGTGGGCGGTCGGGCGTCGCCGGCCGGGCCCGCCGGCGCCGACGCCGATGGCGCGGGCACCGCGGGCGCCGCCGGCCGGGCGGCTGGCGCGCCGGCGGGCGGGGGACTGTGGGGCTTGCGGCGGCTGCTGCGCTCTCCCTGGCGGGCGGGCGGCGCGGCGGCAGCGCTGGCGGCGCTGGCCGTGCTGGCCCTGCTGCTGTGGCGGCGCCTGCGCACGCCGCCCGACGCGACCATCGCCTACCGCCGCATCCGGCGGCGCCTGGCGCGCGCCGGCCTGCGGATCACGCCGGCGCTGGCGCCGCTCGCCCTGCAAGCGCAGGCGGCGGCGCGCTTCCCGGCGGCGGCCGCCGCCACCGGGCAGGTGGTGGCGATGTACGTGCGCGAGAGCTTCGGCGGCAGGGAGCTGGCGGCGCCGGAGCTGGCGCAGCTGCGGGCCGCGCTCGCGCAAGCCGAGTCCCTGCTGAGCGGCGCCGACCGGCGCGCCGGCGCCGGCGCGGCCGCGTGAGGCAGGCGGCCAGGCGCCCTCGAACACCCGCTGCCGGCCGGCGGCTAGTCCCCCGGTGCGGCGCGTGGGAAGCAGCGTCGCGATAGACTGCTCCTCGGTGGCAGTACGGACCGCGGGTCGATCGTCGAGCTGGCGGCGGCCCGCCGAGTGATCTCGCGTGCTCTGGATCTTGCTGTCGGTCGCCGTAGGGATGATCGCCGTCGAGCGGTTCTGGCCCGCGGTGCAATGGCCGCGGGTGCGGGCCTGGTGGGCGCGGGTCGTCGCCGTCAACGCCGTGCAGCTCGGCATCGTGCTCCTGGCCGGCGCCACCTGGGAGCGCTGGCTGCAAGGGGCCTCCCTCCTCCATCTGAAGGACCATCTGGGAGTCGCCGGGCAAGGCGCTCTCGCCTACTTCGTCTCCACCTTCATCTACTACTGGTGGCACCGCTTCCGGCACGAATCACGCTGGTTCTGGCTGCTCTGCCATCAGCTCCACCATTCGCCGCGGCGCATCGAGCTGGTGACCTCCTTTTACAAGCATCCGGTCGAGATCTTCCTCAACTCGCTGCTGAGCGCGGCGATCGTTTACCCGCTGATGGGATGCTCGCTGCAGGCGGGGGCTCTCTACACCTTCCTGACCGGCGTCGCCGAGTTCTTCTATCACTGGAACGTCAACACGCCGCACTGGTTGGGCTACGCTTTCCAGCGCCCCGAGTCCCATCGCGTCCACCACCAATATCGCCATCACACCCAGAACTTCGCCGATCTGCCGCTCTGGGACCTGCTGTTCGGCACCTTCCACAACCCGCGCCGCTTCACGGCCGCCTGCGGTTACGACGACTGGCGCGAGGACCGATTCGAGGACATGCTGGCCTTGCGGGACGTGAACGCCGCGGCAGCCGAGAGCACCAGGCCGCTGGGCTTCCTGCCGACCTGCATCGGCTGCGGCAAGCGGTGGGCCTGCGCCGCGACGGCGTCCGCGCCGCCCGCGCCTTCAGGGAAGAAAACGTAAGCGCACTTCGGGCGCGGGCAGCACACAGGCCTCGGAGCGTCCCCACCACGCATACCGGTGGCGTGCGATCCAGTCGTAGACCTGGTCGCGCAGCGGCGGGGGGACGATCCGCAGCGGGCCGGCCAGGCGCCAGAACCCGCCGACCGTGGAAAGGATGGCAAGCGTGCCGGCGCTGCGCACCAGCATCCGCTCGCGCGGGGTGCCGCGGTCGCGAACGAACACCAGGCTGCGCAGCTCGGGCTCCCGCTCGCGGCGTGCGAGGAGAGCGGCGGCGGTCTCGCCCTGCAGCGGCGCGAAGCTCAGCACCCCGCCGCGATCCTCCTCGAGCAGGAACTGCACGGCGCGATTGCACAGCCCGCACACGCCGTCGTAAAGGACGAGCTGCTGCGCTCCCGCCACCTGGCGGGAGGGCAGCCACTCGGGGTCGAAGAGAAACAGATGGACCATGAGCATGCCGAACGTGAGATCGGCGAAGTTGACCATGGCCAGGATTCCGAGCTGGAGCCCGGCGGTCGCCAGCCACGCCCAGGCCCGCGTGCGCCGGCTGAAGCTCAGGGGGAGCGGCAGGAGCTCGCAAGCGAGCGCCGCCCAGGTCGCGAGGCGCAGCCACGGCGGGGGGAGGGCGAGCAACAGGTCGCGCACCGGCCCTGGCCGGGCGAGGGGGTTGGCGAGCACATGCCTGAGGGCGGAGCCGTCCACCCAGCTCGGGCTGCCGAGCTTGACGCAGCCGCTGTAGGTGTAGCCGGCGGCGAAGAGCAGCCATACGACGCCGTAGACGCTGGCCGGGAATGCCCACGCGGCAGAGCGCTCCCGCGGCCGCCCGAACCGTATGGCGAGCGGTTCCCCCGGCGGCACCAGCAGCGTGGCGAGCAGGAGGAGGCCGACGTAAGGGATCGACGGATTGGCGATCAGGTTGTTGCGGTTGAAGAGCGCCGCCCAGCCGAACCACAAGAGCAGCGCGACGGTGCGCCGAGCGAGCCCCAGCGCGAACGCCACGGAGAGCGCGACCAGGACGAGCAGGAAGAACCTCACGAAGCTCGGCGAGCCCCAGACGTCGAGAGGGTCCGGGAAGAGCCCGTGCGTGGGATTGAGGGCCGGATCGGGCAGCACCCCGCGAGAACTGAACAGCTCGGCGCCGTAGGGGAGCAGGAACGCGAAGTGGACCGTCAGGTAGAGCCCCAGGACGATGCGGAAGACGGCGAACTGCCAGGGCGAGATCGGCTTCACTCCGCGCACGGAGCCTCCAGGACCCAGGTGCCGGTGCGCCCGCGGGTGCGCGTGGCGATGCGCACCCGGAGGTGCGTCGCGCCCGCCGGCACTCCGAGCTCGCGGCGGAGAGGACCCGCGGGGCCGAGCCCATGGCAGAAGACCGCTTGCCAGAGCGGTTGCGGCAGGCGCGGCGCGTAGGACAGCGCGGCGCCGTAGACGTTGCGGCGGTTGTACGGCCCGCCGAGACGGCGATAGAGCTCGGGGGTGATGGGCAGCTCGATCTCTTTCCCGGCAGGGAGCGTGGCGAGCAGCGTGAATTCCGAGGCAAAGGTCTCGAGGCCCCGCACGTCGGAGAACACCTTGGGGAGCGGCGAGGCCGCCAGGGCGGCGCCGATGCCCTTGAGAGCGGTGAGCCCTGTGGCGTCGCCGACCATCTGCAACGAGCCGAGGACGAGCAGCGCGGCGGCGCCCGCGTTCTGCCAGGTGCGAGTGGCTCTCGCGGCGGGCGCGGCGGGCGCGGCTTGCGTCTGCGAGCGGTTGTTCACCGTGGCATCTTAGACCGCTCTTGAGCGAGAATGAATCGATGAAGATGCCGCTTGCAGGCGAAGGATCGTCGGCGGAGCGCGGCGCGCGGCGCCCGGGGCTGGCACGATATCTGGCTGCTTTCGGCGCGGCGCTGCTTTCCCTGGCGGCGCTCAACTTCCTCTTCCACCAGGTCGTGGCGGCAGACTTCTTCGATCGCCAGCTGAACGGCGTGACCCTGCCGGTGCGAGCGCTGGGGCCAGTGTGGCCGGGCCTCGTCTACATCATGTCCGCCGTGGCCATGGTGGCTTTCGCGGCGCGCGGAGCCACGCGGGCGAGCCGCCGGCGCGGCGCCGTCTTCGGCGGCGGCTTCGTCGGCCTGCTGACCTTCGGCACCTGGAACTTCATCAATCTGGGCTGGCTGCCCCATTGGCCCGTGGCGGTGGTGGTGGTGGACACGAGCTGGCACGTGGTCTGCGGACTGCTCAGTGGCGCCGTTCTCGCGTGGGCGCTGCCCGAACCGGCGTCGCCGTAGCTGCTGAGTGCTGACTTGGCTTAGGCGGTCAAGGGCGAGGATGGCCGCTGAGCTCGGTGCGAGCCCTTTGCTGGAGCTCGACCAGCAGAGCGCCGAGCTGCCGCTTGACCCACAGGTCGAGGAGCTGGCTCAACCTGGCCGTAAACTCCGGCGTCAGGTCTTCTTCGCGGACGTCGAGGACGTCTTGACTTGGCAGCGCTTCGAGCTGGAAATGGAACGGGTTCGCGTCGTCTGCTGCGACATTGACTCGGAAGGTGATGGTGGCCTCGAAAGGGATGGGAAGCGCCGTCTGAACGGTGAAGCCCTGAGAGGCGCCGGTGCGGTAACCGGCGGTTGGAGGCTGGTGGTTCAGCGGATCGCGTTGTGAGAACAGCGCCACCCTGGGAACCACGGTGCCCGCCGCCCGCCCCCAGCGATCCTGAACCTGATCGAGAAGGCGAAGCGCAAGGTTTTGTAGCCGCGCATGCGGCGAAGCCAGAGCGGCGAGGCTCTCGGCGATCTCGTCAGGCCGCGTTATCGCGGCGGCGCGCAAGCTCTGCTCGACGAGCTGCATGGTATCGAGCCCGCGGTTGGCCACGAAGTCGAGCCACGGCCCAGGATCTCCTGCATCGGCCGCGGCAAGCGCATCGAAGTAGGCGATCCGCTGGTTGGCGTAAATGACCAGAGGGATCGACAGATTCTTGTACAGATAGACCGAGGCGAGCGCTCGCGCCACCCTACCGTTACCATCGGCGAACGCATGTACTGAGGTCAGGGCATAGTGAGCGTAGGCTGTCTGCTCTACCGGGTGGGCTTCCTCGAAAGCAGGGTTGCGAAGCTGCTCGAGGAGGCGGTGCATCTCTGGGGCGACGGCAGCCACCGGCGAGTAGGAATGGTACGAGCCGTCAGGAAGCCGGACGTGATTCGGGTGCTCTTTATATCGGCCTTTTGGTAACGCTTGGTCCTGCGGCCCCATCTTTGTGAGCACGCGGTACGTTGTTTGGGGGGCGCAGATCTGCTCGTGCAGCGATCTGAGCCATGCTTCGCTCAACGGTACCCTTCCTGTCACGGCGTCGATCGCAAGCTCGTAACCCGCGAGCTGGGCTTCGAACAGCTGGCGGACTCCCTCGCCGCGCTCGCCGATGGCGAGCTCCCAGGCGAAGGTCTGAAGGGCCACGCTCATGGTGAAGCCGCGATCCACCTGGTAAAGCCCCTCGATCGCCCCGGTGTCGATGGCGGCGGCGCGCACCGCCACGGTCACGGCCCGCGCGAACTGGTCGGGCGCAGCTGTCCGCTTCTGATCGTTGAGCTCAGTTGCGAAGCGCGCCCACAGATCGCGCAGGGAGGAACCGAGCCGGGGCCAGCTGGCAAACTCCGGGAAGGGACGGTAGAGCGCATCGATGGCGGCGACGTCCTGCCCCTTGGGCTGCCCGCTGTCCTGCTCAGACATAGCCGCAATTCTATGCCTTTCGATGCGCGCCTGCGAGATAATGAGACGCCCTACCGCGGCCCTCGCCGCTCGCCCGCGGGCGGGGGGCGCGCCGGCGCCCTTCAGCGCAGATCGGAAGGCAGTCTTGGCGAGGAGATGAGGCGCGCGAACTCGCGCCAGCGCCGATCGGGATGGTCGACGGTGCCGCCGCGGGATTCTACATAGCGGCGCACCAGGTCCTGGCCGTAGTTGTAATTGATCACGTAGCTGCGGTAGGTGTCGATGAAGCGCAGGCGCTGCGCCGCGCGTTCGGGCGACATCAGGGCGTAGCGCACCAGCCAGGCGTGCGCCGCCTCGCGGGTGAGCTTGCCGTCGAGATAGCCGCGCGCCGCCTCGTTGCCGGCATAGCTCAGCTGGCGTAGCAGCTCCTGCAACCGGTCGTAGTTGGCGGCGCCGGCGGGGTCGAGGCCGGCCTTGGGATAGAGCACCTGGCGCTCGAAGGCCACGCGCTCGGGGCCGGGAAAGACCACCTCGACGCCGAAGTTGGCGGTGCCCTCGGCGATCAGCGACTGCGGGCTGAACAGCGGATAGACGGTGAGCTCGACCCAGCCGCGCTCGCGCACGAGGTGCTGCTCGAGCAGGGCGTTGTAGACGTGGTGCCCCGGATAACCTTCGTGGCCGGCGAGATCGACCGCGCGATCGATGAAGATGGGCAGGTCGGTGTTGACCTGGATCAGGCTGCGGAAGCCGCCCTGATACCAGTTGTAGCCGCTCCACGGCTTGTCCTTGACATAGGCGACCTCGAAGCTCTCGCCGGGAGGCAGCGCGATGTGCGCGGCGGTGCGCCGCCGGCACTCGGCGATGGCGGCGCTGAAGACGCCGTCCAGCCGGTCAGGCGGGATCACGAAGCGGCGGCGGTAGTCCTCGATGCGGGCGGCGAGCAGACCGTGGCCGGGGACGATGCGGTCGACGCCGTCGAGAATGGCCTGGAAGTGGGCGGCGTCGTAGGTCGGGGCGACCGCGTCGTAGAGCGCCCGCGATTCCTCGTCGAAGCTCCGGCGGGTGCCGCTCAAGGCAGCGACATGCGCGGCCAGGGCGCTCAGCTGGCGCTCGAGGTAGCGGCGGCGCAGCTGCAGCATCTCGCTCTCGCTTTCGCCGTCGCTCTTGCCCGCGCCGTCGCCGGTGCTCTTGCCCGCGCCGTCGCCCGCGCTGTCGGGAGGTGTGGGCGGCGTGGGCGGCGTGGGCGGTGTGGGCGGTATTGGCGGTGCGGGCAGTGCCGCGAGCGACGCCAGCAGAGCGTGCGCCTGGGCCTCGAGCTCGGCCAGCGGCCGCTTGCCGGCGGCCTCGGCCGCCTGCTTCCACTCGGCCGGGCCGTAGAAAGCATCGACGTAGTTGGCGTCGTGCTGGCCCACCGCCAGCACCAGCTTCACGTAGGACTCGGCGAGGCTGTTCATCCGCGTTGGGTCCTCGGCAGCAGCTGTGCCGGACGTGAGGGGCGCCTTGGCTGGGGCGAGGCCGGCGGTGACGGCCCAGGCGATCGCGGCGAGGATGACCGCGACGGCGACGGCCAGGAAACGCGGCACTGCCGCCACTGCCGGTGCTGCCGCCAAGGATTGCGATCGCTCAGCCATGACGAGGCGCTGAGATTAGTGGTCTGCCCCGGAGAAAGCAACAGCCGGGAGGCGCAGGGGCGCAACTCTGGCCGCCGCTTCCCGTAGCAGTCGAAGCTGACAGCTACAAGGGGTGGAGGGACCCTGGGGCGTCCCCGGCGGCGAAGATGCCGGAAGCGAGAGCAGCGGAGCGGCGGAGCGCCCGAGGCGAGAGCAGCTCATCAGCAGACCGGAGGTGCGATGCGCGACGAGGACGCGGTGGCGGGCGGCGGCGCTCCTGGTGCCGGGCCGCAGGCAGCCGCCGGCGCGGGCATCCCGAAGAACACCCCTGCGGGCACCTCGGCGGGCACCCCGGCGGCACCCCGGGGCTGGCCGGCCGCGGCGATCGAGCTGTGGGGGCTGTCCCTCGTGGCGCTGGCGCTGCAGCTGGCGACCATCTGCCGCTACGGCTGGTTTCGCGACGAGCTGTATTACGCGGCCTGCGGGCGGCGTCTCGCCTTCGGCTATGTCGACCACCCGCCGGTGGTGGCGCTGTTTGCCTGGCTGTCACGGGTGTTGCTGGGGGAGAGCCTGCCGGCGCAGCGGCTGCTGCCCGCCCTGGCGGGGGCGGCGGTGGTGCTGCTTGCCGGCCTGCTGGCGCGGGAGCTGGGCGGCGGCCGCTGGGCGCAGCTGCTGGCCGCGGCTTGCGTGCTGATCGCGCCGCGCTTGCTGGCGGCGTTTCACGTCCTGTCGACGAACACCTTGGAGATCCTGGTGTGGACGGTGGCGGCGCTGGTGGTGGCGCGGCTCGCCAACGGCGCCGACCGGCGGCACTGGCTGCTCTTCGGCGCCGTCGCCGGCATCGGCCTCGAGACCAAGCACTCCATGCTGTTCTTCGGCCTGGGGCTGGCGGTCGGGCTGCTGCTGACGCCCTTCGGCAGGCGGGCGCTACGGCAACCCTGGGTCTATCTGGGCGCTGCGGTCGCGGCGGCGCTGTTCCTGCCCAACCTGCTGTGGGAGGCGGCGCACGGCTGGCCGACCCTCGAGTTCCTGCGGCAGGCCCAGGCGCAGAAGAACCTGCCGCTGTCGCCGGTAGGGTTCCTGGCGGACCAGGCGCTGGCGATGCAGCCGCTCACCCTGCCGGTATGGGCAGCCGGCTTGGGCTGGCTGCTCCTGGCGCGGCGCGCGAGCCGCTTCCGGTTGCTGGGCTGGACCTGCCTGACGATCGCGGCGGTGCTCATGGCCTGGAAGGCGAAGGGCTACTACCTGGGGCCGATCTTCCCCTTGCTGTACGCCGCCGGCGGCACGGCAATCGAAGGCGCCGCGGCGGCGGTCGCCGTGCGGGCGGGGCGCGCCGCGCACCGGGAACAGGACATGGATGGGCGGCGCCGGCGCCGCGGCGGTTGGGTGGTGGCGGTGATCGTCGTCCTGCTGCTCGCGGGCGGCGCGGTCACCGCGCCGTTCGGCCTGCCGCTGCTGGCGCCCGCGGCGTTCATCCGCTACCAGGCGGCGCTCGGCCTGGCGCCGAGCACGACCGAGCGCAAGCGGCTGGCGGAGCTGCCTCAGCATTACGCGGACATGTTCGGGTGGCCGGAGATGACGGCCGAGGTGGCGCGCGTCTTCCGCTCCCTGCCGCCGCCGCAGCAGGCCCGCGCCTGCGTCTACGGCCAGAACTACGGCGAGGCCGGCGCGATCGAGCAGCTGGGCCGGCGGCTGTGCCTGCCGCCGGCGATCGCCGGCCACAACAGCTACTTCCTGTGGGGTCCGGGCCGCTGCGACGGCAGCGTGCTGATCATCCTCGGCGGCTCGCTGCCCGGCCACCGCGCCATGTGCTCCGAGCTGCGCCAGGCGGGCCTCGTCCACTCGCGCTATGCGATGCCGTACGAAAACGACCTGCCGGTCTACGTCTGCCGCATGCGCCAGCCGCTCGCCGAGGTGTGGGGGCGCTTCAAGCACTACGACTGACTACTGAGCGCGGGGTGGCGCCGGTGGCCGTGCCGGCGGCAGGGATCAGGGCTCGCCGGCGGGCGGGTCGAAACGGCGGTCGAACCGGCGCTGAAGCTCGGGGACCAGCTTGCGCACCTCATTCAGCTCCGATTCGCTCAGGTGTTCGCGCAGCTCGGTCAGGAGAGGCTCAGTTTGCGGCCGACAGACGTGCAGCAAGGTCGCGACGTCGTTCTCATACAAGCCGACGCGAATGAAGTCGCTTTGCCGACACAGCGAAGGCAGAGCGTATAGCTTGAGCAGCAGCAGCCCCTCGACCGTGGCGCAGGGCACAGGCTGTTGCGGCAGGTCGTCGAAATGATGACTGGTCGTGTACGACCGCAAGACTTTGGCGAACAGCGGGTCCGTGGTCAGGAGGAGATCGAGCCTCACCTCGGCGAAGCGCGCCCGTACGAAGTGCTCGCCGCGCGCTCTCACCACGACCTCCGGCAAGATTTCCAGGCAGGACGGTTCGACGATCAGGTCGACGTCCTTGGTGTTGCGGCCTTCAAAGTACTTGAGCATCGCCATGCCGCCGACCAGGGCGTAGGCGACGTGCCGTTGAGACAGCAGCTCGAGCAGCAGGGTCACCGCTGGGCCGAAGTCTTCGGCGACTCCCATCTGAGTGCCCCGCCACAGCTTGGGATCGAAGGCCCAGGCATCGTGGAGGACGTCGCCGATGCGGAAGTCTGGGCCGCGGGGCTCGGGCTTCATAAGGGGTTCATTTTACCAGGCAGAGCTGCTGCCGGCGGTGTCAGAACCGGTAAGAAATGCCCACGGACAGCACCGGATAGTACCGGTAGCCGTCGATCTTCTGCTCGGCCCTGGCCTCCTCGCGCGCCAGCTCGGGCGCGAGCAGCGCCATCGCCGCCGGCGAATTGAGCGGGCTGCCGGGCGGCGGCTCGGGAGTGAGCGTGACGCGCGGCCGCCCGATGAAGGCGACGCC
>DASZHY010000486.1:0-5115 GCA_035949675.1 Thermoanaerobaculia bacterium | reverse complement strand
GCCCTGCTGTACGAGGTGCGCAAGCGCAACACGATCAGCGAGCAGGAGCGGGCCGACCTGGCCGCCAGCTACCAGGAAGCGATCGTCGACGCGCTCCTGCAGCGGGTCGAGGCGGCGCAGGCAGTAGACCCGGCTCCGACGATCGTGCTCGGTGGCGGCGTCGCCCGGAACCGCCGGCTCCGCGAAGCGGCCCAAGCCCGGCTTGGCCGACTCGCCCGGCTGATCATCCCGGCCCCCGAGCTGTGCACCGACAATGCGGCCATGATCGGGGTCGCTGCGCTGATCGAGTGGGACCGGCGAGGCCCGGATCCGGCGCCTTTCGACGCGGACCCGAGCCTCGGCTTCAGCTAGTCGTCGTTCTCGTGCCGCAGGACGGCCAGGATCGCGCTGGTGAAGACCGCGTGGCCCGCCGCGGATGGATGGATATCGCACGCCGGCGGTGGGCCTGCGTTCAGTACCACCTGCAAGCCCGCGAAGCATGGAACATGGGCGAGGAACGGCGAATTCGCTGACGCGGTGAAGAAGGCGCCGAAGGCATCAGCGACGCGAGCATGGAAGCGGAGCGCCACGGCCGAAACCGTGTTGTCCAGCGCTGTGGTGAAGAAGACGTTGGTGGCGTCGTTGTAGTTGAAGGCGAAGTACGGCACCGCGACGATGGTGCCGTGGTAGTGGGCGCGGTTCCGGATGGCTGAATAGATGGTCGTCAAGTTGGCCGTCATCTGCGCTTCGACGCCAGGCAGCCCGCCGAGGATGCAGGTTGCGTCGCCTTGGCAGCTGGACTGCAGCAGCAGGAAGTCGTTGCCACCAATCTGAAGGGTGACCAGGTCCGTGTGGTGGTGCGAGCGAAGATATTTGACTGCGAACGCGAGCTGGGCGCCGGTGTAGGAGGCGTGCAGGGGGAACGACGAGCGATACGCCTTGCAGCCGTTGTCAGGGTTTGCGGTAGAGATGAGGCTGCCACTGGTCTCGCCAGGACAGGCGGCGTTGGTCAGCTTGAGGTGGAGCATACTGGCCACGGCGTCGGAGTAACCTGGGAAATTGGCGGGGTTCGACGCGCCGCCGGTCGCCAGGACGATGGGATTGAAGGCGAAGGCATACGAGTCGCCGAGCGCCAGGTAGGTCGATTGCTGATGGTCGTCCGCCGACGCTGGCACCGCCAGCAGCGCGAGCGCGACGGCGGCCGCCAGCGCGAGAACGCGAAGGCCCCTCTTCATCGAACTCCTCCCTATTCCGAGTTGGATCTTTACCCAGACCCTACCGCTTGCCGGCGAACCTGACAAGACCCTCGGCGTGGCCTTGAAACCGACGAGTCCATCGGCTACAATTAGCACTCGGGCCAATTGAGTGCTAAACCGGCTATTCAGTCACCACCTAAGGAGGGTTCCATGAAGCTACGTCCACTGGGCGACCGCGTCGTGATCAAGCCCGTCGAGCGCGAAGAGAAGACCAAGAGCGGCATCGTGCTGCCCGACACCGCCAAGGAGAAGCCGCAGGAAGGCATGGTCGAGGCCGTCGGCAACGGCCGGTTCATCGAGACCACCGGCAAGCGCGAGCCGCTTGACGTCAAGGTCGGCGACCGCGTCGTCTATGCGAAGTACTCTGGGAGTGAGATCAAGCTCGACGAGATCGAGTACCTCATCCTGTCAGAGAAGGACATCCTGGCCGTCGTCGCGAACGGAAAGAGCTAAGCACCGGAAATCGACCCGCGAGCCAGCCTTCGGGCTGGCTTTTCTATTTGGCGGGCTTGGGCCGCGGGATCATTGGCAGCCCCAGCATCGCCTCGGTCATCTCAGCGTATTGCTCCGGGCTGCGCCAGTCATAGTGCGGATTGCGCCAGCGGACATACCCGCGGTAGTCGAGCAAGAACAGCGACCGGTGCGCGACGCCACGCTCCTCGTTGAGGACGCCATATTTGCGGCAGACCGACTTGTCCCAGTCGGCGAGAAGGGGGAAGGGAAGATCACCCAGGCTCTTGGCATAGGCCTTGTGCGCCCAGATGTGGTCGACGCTGATGGCAAGCACCTGCGTCTCGGCCTTGACGAACTGTTCGTGATCACCTCGCAAGGAGGTGAGCTCGTTCGTTCAACCAGGGCTGAAATCAAAGATGTAGAAGGCGATCAGGACGTGTTTGCTGCCGCGGAAGGATGCGAGGCTGACCGGGTCGCCGTCTGGGGTTCCCGGCAGGGTGAAGTCGGGAGCCTGGTCACCAACACCCGGCATCGATGGCATGGTGCTGGACATCGACCTATTGTAGTGCCGTGATTTTTCGCGACCGGCTCGACGCGGGTGAACGCCTGGCGGCAGCGCTCCGCCATTACCAAGACGAGTCGGGGACGGTTGTTCTCGGGATCCCGCGCGGCGGGGTCGCTGTGGCGCGGGCGATCGCGGTCGCGCTGCATTTACCGCTTGGGATCTGCCCGGTGCGCAAGCTCGGCGCTCCAGAGAACCCCGAGCTCGCGATCGGCGCGGTGGATGATCTTGGCGTCATCGTGCTGGACCACAAATTGAGTCGACATCTGGGGCTCACGGATGACGACCTGTTAGACGCCGCTGCGCAGCAACGCCAGGAGTTAGCACAATGGTTGAGCGGATTGGGCGCGAACGTCGTCCCGCCCTTGGAGGGGCGGACCGTCATCCTGACCGACGATGGCGTTGCGACCGGGTACACCGCCCGGGCAGGCGTCGCGTCGCTCCGACGGCGCGGGGCGCGGCGAGTCGTGCTCGCGGTTCCGGTTGCACCCCCGGACACGGCGGCGGTGCTGGCCGCGCTCGTCGACGAGTTTGTCTGCCTGGTTACACCGGAGCCGTTCTATGCCGTCGGCAACTTCTTCGAAGAGTGGCCACAGGTCACCGACGACGAGGTGCGAGCGCTGTTGCTGACTGGTAACACGTTGTAGCGGAGGTTTTACACGGGCAAGGACGGCCCACCACCGCCGGTTACAGCGGTGTGAAGCTCTTCGCCAAGGGCAAGGTGGAGAAGGGCGCCCAGCAGTCGGCGGCGCCTGCGTTCAGCCCCATCGATCGCGTCGGCCTGCTTGGCCTCCTCGACCAGGTGGTCAATGGTTCCCAAACGGGTGTGCTCGAGTTGCACGAACCGCGTGGGAACTGGGTGTATGCCTTCCAGGCCGGCGCCCTGGCCCATGCCAGCGGTGGCCGGGTCCGCGGCGCGCGGCAGGCCTTCGATCTGCTCTGGGAGTTCCAGAGTGGCGAGTGCCTGTTCAGGCCAGGGGCCGATCCCGACCTTGCGGGGAACCTCTACATCGACAAGGGTCGCCTCCAGGACCTGCTGCGTCGCAGCCAGGCCGCGTTGCAAGGACCCTCGGCCCCCTATATCCCTCCCGATCAGCAGCGCCCCATCGCACCAGCCCACTGGCAGCCCCCGGCTGCGGCTCCCGCCTGGGGCGCCGGCGGTTACCCGCCCCAGCAGCCGTATCCCCAGCCGCCGCAGCCAGGATATCCTCAGCCGCAGCAGGGCTATCCCCAGCCACAACAGCAGGGCTACCCGCAGCCGCAACAGCCCCCCGGCTACCCCCCGCAGCAACAGCCACCGCAGGGTTACCCGCAGCCGCAGCAGGCAGGGTACCCACAGCAGCAGCCGCCGCCGGGCTACCCGCCGGCCGCCTACCCCGGTGCCCCGTATCCCGGCGCGCCGCCGCAGGGCCAGCCCTACCCACAACCTGGCTATCCGCAAGCGCCCGGTGGGATGACGCCGCCGGCTGGGCAGCCGCAGCCCCAATATCCGGCGTACCCGCAGCCTCAGGCGATGCCGCAGCAAGCGCCACCGCAGGCCATGCCGCCGCAAGCCATGCCGCCGCAAGCCATGCCACCGCAGCAACCGATGGCGGCTCAGCCTCCCCTGGCGCCGCCGGCACCGGCCCGCCAGGTGACGCCGCCGAGCTTTTCGGTGCCGCCGATGGCCATTCCTCGGAAACGCGAGGCACCCTTGCCCACCTATCAGCCACCGGCCGCCGAGCCGATGCCGGCCGCCGCCGCGCCGATGCCGGCCGCCGCCGAGCCGCCCAAGCCTGCCGCGCCCAAGGACGACCTTGCCGCGCTGCGTGCCAGCCTGGTGGCGCAGGCGCCGCTCGTGGCGCAGGCGCCGTCCGCTCCGGCCTGGGGCGTCCGCGGCGGCGAGGCACCGGTAGCGCCGGTCGTTCCAATACGAAAAGGTGGAAAGGGTAAGGACAAGGGCAAAGACAAGGGCGCAAAGGTCGCGGCGGTCCAGGGAAAGACGGCGCCGAAAGCCGACTCCAAGCTCATGGCCGCCATCAAGATCCAGCTCATCAAGTTCCTCCTCTGGGCTTGCGAGCGCCGTTACTCGCCGGAAGACCACTGGACATTGAAGGATGCCTTCGAGATCTCGACGATGGAGTTGCGCGACCAGTTCGTCGGCGCCTTCTCGGAGTCATTGAAGTCAAGCAAGAAAACCCGCCGGGACAATTTCGACGACAACGACGACAGCATTGCCGCCGGCCGCATGCGCGGCCGTGGTCGCCGCCATTAGCGGGCGCGTCGCGCTTCCGTTTTTGATCTAACCGCTGCCGGGTAAACTTGCCGTTGATTTGGCAAGCTCCCCCGCGGCCGCCGAGCGCGGCGTCGACCTTCTCGCCGGCCTGAATCCGCCGCAACGCGCGGCGGTCACCGCAGACGACGGTCCATTACTGATTTTCGCGGGGGCCGGCAGCGGCAAGACGCGCGTGCTGACGCATCGCATCGCCTGGCTGATCCAGCAAGGGCGAGCGGAACCCGGCGAGATCCTGGCGGTGACGTTCACAAACAAGGCGGCCCGCGAGATGCGCGGTCGCGTCGAGAGCCTGGTCAACCTGAGTGCGGGCGCGATCTGGATGGGAACGTTTCACGCGATCGGCGTGCGCATCCTGCGCCGCGACGGCAGCGCCGATGGCATCGACCGGCACTTCATCATCTACGACGAGGGGGATCGGCTCGCCGTGATCAAACGGGTCATGACAGAGTTGCGGCTCGATGAAAAGCGATATCCACCGAGCGGCATGGTCGCACTGATCTCACGCGCCAAGGACGAGGTGATTAGCGCCGAAGACCAGTTGAAGGCGGCGGGCACCCACAACGAGGAGCTGGCGGCGCAGATCCGGCTGC
>DASZHY010000485.1:0-18423 GCA_035949675.1 Thermoanaerobaculia bacterium | reverse complement strand
TGGCGGGCAGCCGGTACCGCGGGGACTTCGAGGAGCGCCTGAAGAAGGTGCTGAAGGAGATCCGCACCCGCGGCGACATCATCCTGTTCATCGACGAATTGCACACGGTCGTCGGCGCGGGCAAGGCCGAGGGCGCGATGGACGCCGGCAACCTGCTCAAGCCGATGCTGGCGCGCGGCGAGCTGCACTGCATCGGCGCCGCGACGCTCGACGAGTACCGCAAGAACATCGAGAAAGACGCGGCGCTCGAGCGGCGCTTCCAGCCGGTGATGGTCGATCCGCCCTCGGTCGAGGACACGGTGTCGATCCTGCGCGGCCTGCGCGAGCGCTTCGAGGTGCATCACGGCGTGCGCATCCAGGACAACGCCCTGGTGGCGGCGGCGGTCCTGTCCAACCGCTACATCACCGACCGCTTCCTGCCCGACAAGGCGATCGACCTGATCGACGAAGCGTGCGCGATGATCCGCACCGAGATCGATTCGATGCCGCAGGAGCTCGACGAGGTGACGCGGCGGGTGATGCAGCTCGAGATCGAGGAGGCGGCGCTCAAGAAGGAGAAGGACAAGGCAAGCAAGGAGCGGCTCGCCGATCTGCGTCGCGAGCTGGCCGACCGGCGCGAGCAGGCCAACGCCATGAAGGCGCAGTGGGAGGCCGAAAAGCAGGCGATCCAGAAGGTCAGGGCGCTGCGCGAGCAGATCGAGAGGGTGCGCCAGGAGGTCGAGGAAGCGGAACGGCAATACGATCTGAACCGCGCCGCGGAGCTGCGTCACGGGCGGCTGCCCGAGCTCGAGCGCCAGCTGCACGAGCAGGACGCCCGCATCTCCGGCAAGCAGGCCGCCGGCCGCAAACTGCTGCGCGAAGAGGTGACCGAGGAGGAGGTGGCGGAGATCGTCTCGCGATGGACCGGCATCCCGGTGACCCGGCTGGTCGAGGGCGAGCGCGACAAGCTGCTGCGCCTCGACGAGATCCTGCACCAGCGGGTGATCGGCCAGGACGAGGCGGTGCAGCTGGTGGCCGACGCGGTGATCCGCGCGCGCTCGGGAATCAAGGACCCGCGGCGTCCCATCGGGTCGTTCATCTTCCTCGGGCCGAGCGGAGTGGGCAAGACCGAGCTCGCCAAGACCCTCGCGCAGTCGCTGTTCGACAGCGAGGAGAACATGATCCGCATCGACATGAGCGAGTACATGGAGCGGCACACGGTGTCGCGATTGATCGGCGCGCCGCCGGGCTACATCGGTTACGAGGAGGGCGGGCAGCTGACCGAGGCGGTGCGGCGCAAGCCGTACTCGGTGATTCTGTTCGACGAGATCGAAAAGGCGCACCACGACGTCTTCAACGTGCTGCTGCAGATCCTCGACGACGGGCGGGTGACCGACGCGCAGGGGCGCACCGTGGACTTCAAGAACACGGTCATCATCATGACCTCGAACATCGGCTCGCATCACCTGCTCGACGGCGTCAACGACCGCGGCGAGATCTCCGAGGCGGCGCGCACGGCGGTGCTGCGCGAGCTGCGGACGCATTTCCGGCCGGAGTTCCTGAACCGGGTGGACGACATCGTGCTGTTCAAGCCGCTGACGCTGTCCGAGATCAAGCGCATCGTCGACTTGCAGACCGAGGACCTCAGGCGGCGCCTCGCCGACCGCGGCGTGCACTTAGAGCTCACCGACGCGGCGCGCGAGCTGGTGGCGCGGCAGGGCTTCGATCCGGTGTACGGGGCGCGGCCGTTGAAGCGCTTCCTGCAGCACCAGCTGGAATCGCGCATCGGACGGGCGCTGATCGCCGGCGAGGTGCACGACGGCGCGCGGCTGATCGTGGACGTCGAGAAAGGCTCCCTGGCGGTCGAGATCCAGAATCCTGCGGCAGCCGCGACGGCGCCGGCTCCGGCAGCCGCCTGAGGCCGGCGGTTAATCGAGCCAGTGAGCCAGCGAGCCAGCGAGCCAACGAGCCAATGGAGACAGAATCGCCCCGCGAGCAGGCGGTCTGCTTCCTGCGCCATCTGCGCCTCGGCTTCCAGCTGGCGGTGGCTCCGGCCGCCTACCTGCTCGGCGTCGTCTTCTCCGCGCGCCAGGACGTCGCCCAGATCGCCGTGCAGTTCGTCAACGTCCACGTCTTGCTGCTGGGCGGCGCCAGCGCCTACAACTCCTTCTATGACCGGGACCGCGGGCCCGTCGAGGGCCTGCGGTCGCCGCCGCGGATGAGAGCCTGGATGAGGGCGGCGGCATTGTGGCTCCAAGGCCTCGGCGCCATCGTCGCTTTCCTCTGCAACTGGCTCTCAGGCGTGATCTACCTGTTCAGCATCCTGGGGTTCTCGCTGGCCTACAGCAATCCAGCCGTCCGCCTGAAGGGCAAGCCCGTCGGCAGCTTGTTCGTGATCGGCACCTTCGGCGCTCTGACCCCTTTCGCCCTGGGGTTCCTCGCCAGCGGCGGCGGCGGCGTCCGCCTCGAGGTCTTGCTGGCCGCCCTTGGCATCGGGCTGATCGTCGTCGCCACGTTTCCACTGGCGCAGGCGCACCAGATCGCCGAAGACCAGGACCGCGGCGACCTCACGTTCACGGTCCGCTTCGGCATGCGCGGAGTCAGGCGCCTGTTCGCGGTCGCCTTTCCGGCCGGCACCGTGCTGATCGCCGCCGCTTTTGCCGCTGCGAGCTTGCCGCTGGCGGCGTCGGTCCTGCTGCTCGGCGCCATCTCGGGCTGGTTGATGGCCCGCCCCCTCGGGCGTCTCGAGGGCAGCCTCGCCGATTACGAGGAGCTGACGAGGCTCAAGGCCGCGTCCGCGCTCTGCTTCAACGTGTTCCTGCTGCTCTTGGTGCTGAGGAAGTAACGTCGACAGCCCCGGACTCACACCGACCGGCGGAAGGGAACGAGTTGGCGGATGCGGCTGTCCCGCAAGTACAGACCGCCCCAGGCGAGAATTCCCACGACCAACGGAATCGCCGCGCGCGCCGTGTCTGCGATCCGCAAATGAGTGGCCACCGCGCCCCCGAGATAGCCGGTCATCACGATGGCGGCGAGGACCGACGTTTGCGGGACGAGGTAGAGCACCACCAAGGCGCATTCCGCAATGACGATGGGGACGATCGCCGATTCCGGATAGCCATAGGACCCAACGATTTCGGCCACCGCGTTGGTGTGGTGAGTAGCCCTGACCCAAGCGCTGCTCAGCAGCACCGCGACCGGGAAAAAGGAAAGGAGCCAGCCGGTCCAGTGCATCCAGCGGGGAACGGAGACGGTGCGGACGGTTGCAGTAGACATCGGGTCCCTCCGGGCTTGGGTTGCGCTTCAACAAGCCGTCAGTGGCCGGCCTGCTTCGCCGGTGCGCCGAGCGCATGGACGACCTGGACGATGGCGGCTAAAAATAGCACCCCGGCATGCGGGGGCGATCCGATAGACGCCGCGGGTAGTCCTCGAACACCCGCTACTGGCACCAGTTTCAGGGCACGGGATCGCCGCCGTCAGCAAGCGCTCACGGCACGTCGCCGGCCAGGATGGCCGCCAGCTTGGCGTTGTCGATGTTGCCGCCGGAGACGATGCAGACGATCTTTTTGCCTGGCACGTCGGCGGCCAGGGCCATGGCGGCAGCCACCGAGGTGGCGCCGGCGCCCTCGGCGATGACCCGATGGCGCTCGGCCAGCAGGCGCACGGCGGCGGCCACGGCGGCCAGGGGCACGACGCGGGAGCCGGCGAGCAGGCGGCTGACGATGGGCCACATCTCGGGCAGCATTGCCTTGCCGCCGATGCCGTCGACGAAGGTGGGCTGGTAGTCGATGCTCTGTGGGGCGCCGGCGGCCAGCGAGGCGGCGAGCGGCGCCGCGGTCGTCACCTCACAGCCGTAGACCGCGGCCCCGGGACGCAGCTCGCGCAAGGCGGCGGCGATGCCGCAGGACAGCCCGCCGCCGCCGAAGGGCACCAGCACCAGATCGACGTCAGGCAGCTGCTCGACGATCTCGAGCCCGATGGTGCCGTTGCCTGCCATCACCGCGGTGTCGCTCACCGGGTGGATGAAGAGCCCCGGCATGCCCGGGTAGCGGTGCTCGGCGATGACCTGCCACCAGCTCTCGAACGGCACCTTCACCACGGTCCCGCCGAGACGCTCGATGGCGGCAAGCTTGGTGGCCGGCGCGTGGTCGGGCACGATGGCGGTGGCGGCGACGCCGAGACGGCGCGCCGCCCAGGCCACTCCTTGCGCCATGTTGCCGGCGCTCGCCGTGTAGACGCCTGCGGCCAAGGCGGAATCGCGGCCCGCCTGGGCCGCCTCGCCTGCGCCCGGCGCCTGCGCCGCCATGAGCATGGCGTTGGTTGCGCCCCGCAGCTTGAACGAGCCGATCGGCTGCAAGTTCTCGAGCTTTAAGTAGATCTCGGCCGGCTTCCCGCCGGCGATATCGGAGGCATGCGCGGCATGGGCGGCAGGGGCGGGAGGCTCCCACTCGAGGCGCAGCAGCGGGCTCGCGCGGACGATGCCGTCCAGGCGCTCGCGGGCGGCGCGGACGTCGTGGAGCGTGGGCGCTTGCAGGTGGCGGACCGGCGCGACGCTCAAGAGACGCTCCCGGCGGGCGCGGCGCCATCCGGGCGCAGGCCATCCATGCGCAGGCCGAGGCCCACGGCCAGCGCTTGGCGATAGACGTGGTGCGCGGCCGCGAGGTCTTCGACCGCGAGGCCCAGCGACTTGAACAGCGTGATCTCTGAGGCGGTCCTGCGGCCCGGGTCACGGCCGAGCAGCAGGTCGCCGATCTCGGCCTGGATGTGGTCCTCGCCGATGAGGCCCTCGCGCAACGGAAAGAGGAAGTCGCCCGATTCGTTGCGCGTCGACTCGCGGCGGTCGACGAACAAGCGCGCACGGGCGACCGCGGCGCTGTCGAGCTCGCGCGCCGACGCGATGCTGGCGCCGACGGCGTTGACGTGCGTCCCGGGCGAGAGCCACGCGCCGGCGAGGACGGGCTCGCGGGAGGCGGTCACGGTGCACACCATGTCGGCCCCGGCCACCGCTGCCGCAGGCGAGGGCGCCGCCTCGACCGGCAGGCCGTGGCGGGCGCTCTCCTCGGCGGCGAATTGCCGGGCGCTCTCCGGCCGGCGGCTCCATACCCGCACCCGGTGCAGCTCACGGACCTGACGCAGGGCGGCCAGATGCGTGCGCGCCTGGACCCCGGCGCCCAGCAGCGCCAGATCGCCGGCTTCGCCGCGTGCCAGCAGGCGGGTGGCGACGGCGGTCACCGCCGCGGTGCGGATGGCGGTGATGGACGCGGCGTCGACATGGGCGATGGGCCTGCCGGTCTCGGTCTCGAACAGCAGCACGGCGCCGAAATGCGATTCGTCGCCGTGCTCGCGGTTGCCGGGAAAGATGCTCACCACCTTGATGCCCGCGACGCTCGCGTCCGGCTCCCCGGGAGGGATTTCGGCGCCAGGCGCCGGCGGCACCGCGATCTGGCCCGGCATCACCCCGAGCAGGCCGGGCCTGCCCTCGAGCCGCATCACGCTGCGCAGCGGCTGCACCGCCGCGCCAAGCGCCAGGTCGCGCAGCGCCCGCTCCATCAAGGTGATGCACTCCCCCATCGGCAGCAGGCGCTCGACGTCCGCGCCGCCGAGGTACAGGAGCGGCTGCCGAGAGAGGAAGGCGGTCATGGCAGCGTCGCGATGTCTCTATTATACAATTCCGCATCACGAAGCCCTCGAAGGGAGGCACGGTTCATGCGAAACTCCGGATTTGCCCTGTGCGGACTGTTGCTGCTCGGCGCCGCGCCCGCCATCGCTGCCGCGCCTGCCGGCGCCCCGCGCGTCATCGACGACACGGACCGCATCGTCCTCCCGGGCAACGTCCCGGCGCTGGCGCGGCCGGAGCTCGACCGCGGCCGCACCGACCCGGCCCTGGCGATGGAACGGATGATCTTCCTGCTCGAGCTGCGTCCCGGAGCCGAGGCAAGGCTGGCGCGATTGCTTGCCGAGCAACAGGACCCGGCATCCCCGCGCTACCACCGGTGGCTCACGCCGGCAGAGCTCGGCGCCGAGTTCGGGCTCGTGGACGAGGACGTCCGGCTCGTCACCGGCTGGCTCGACAACCACGGCTTCACCGTCGAGGAGGTGGCCCCGGGGCGCGGCTGGATCAACTTCAGCGGCAACGTCGCCCAGGTCGAAGGCGCGTTCTCGACCGAGATCCACGACTACGAGGTCGAGGGCGCCATCCACCAGTCCAACGCGACCGACCCGTCGCTGCCGCGCGGCCTCGCCGGCTTGGTGCACGGCATCGTCTCACTCAACAGCTTTCCGCTGCGGCCACAGCACACCGGCGTCCGGCCGATCTCGCAGCTCGATCCGGAGTTCAACGCCGGGAGCCACCATTACCTGGTGCCCGCGGACTTCGCGACGATCTACAACCTGAGCTCGCTCTACAGCAGCGGCACGGACGGGACGGGGCAGACCATCGCCATCGTGGCGCGTACGGACATCAACCTCTCGGACGTCCAGGCCTTCCGCTCGGACTTCGGCCTGACCACCAACGACCCGGTGTTGATCCACAACGGCGCCGACCCGGGCAACCGCGGCGGCGGCGAAGAGATCGAGACGCTTCTCGACACCGAGTGGTCGGGCGCGGTGGCTCCGCAGGCCACCATCGACGTGGTGATCTCGGCCTCGACCAGGACGACCGACGGCGTCACGCTCTCGGCGCAGTACATCGTCAGCCACAACCTCGCCGCGGCCATGAGCACCAGCTTCGGCTTGTGCGAGTCGAAGCTGGGCCCGAGCGCGCTGAAGCTCTACAACAACATCTGGGCCCAGGCGGCGGCGCAAGGCATCACGGCGTTCATCGCCTCGGGCGACTCCGGGGCGGCCGGCTGTGACTCAGCCAGCGGCAAGCGGGGCTTCGGCGCTGCCGTCAACGGCATCTGCTCGAGCCCCAACGACGTCTGCGTCGGCGGCACGCAGTTCGACGACACCGCGAACCCGAGCGCCTTCTGGGCCTCCTCCAACCAGGCCGGCACGCACGCCTCGGCGCTCTCCTACATCCCGGAGATCGCCTGGAACGAGAGCGGCACGGTCCCGGGCGGGGCGAACCTGTGGTCCTCCGGAGGCGGCGCCAGCCGGATCTACGCCAAGCCCTCCTGGCAGTCCGCGCCCGGCGTTCCCGCCGACCACAAGCGCGATGTTCCCGACGTCTCGCTCTCGGCGGCTGGGCACGACGCCTACGTGGTCACCAAGGGCGGCGGGCTCTACGCCGTGAGCGGCACCTCCGCCTCGTCGCCGTCATTCGCCGGCATCATGGCGCTCGTGGTCCAGTCGAAAGGCGGGGCGCGCCAGGGCAACGCCAACCCGGTCTTCTACCAGCTGGCAACCAGCCAGTACGCCGGCGGCGGCCCGGCCGTCTTCCACGACGTCACCAGCGGCAACAACAGCGTGCCCAAGCTGAAAGGCTTTGCCTGCGGCCACGGCTATGACGAGGTCACCGGCCTGGGCTCGGTCGACGGCGCGGCGCTGGTCGCCAACTGGCCTTAGTACTGCTCCGCGTCCGCGAGCCACAGGTGCAGGGCGGCATAGGCACGCCACGGCCGCCAGCGCTCGGCGCGCGCGCGGAGCGCTCCCGGCCCGGCGGCGCCCGCCGCGCGCTGCAGCGCGCGATCGCTGGCGGTGAAGGCGTCCGGCCAGTAGAGCGTGCGGATCACGATCTCGGTCGCCAGCCGTTCGCTGACGCCGTCGATCGCCAGCAGCGCGCGGCGCACCGCCTGGACGTCGCTGCCCGGCTCGAGTGCGAGCTGGCCGGAGGCGACGGCGCGCGCCGCCGCGGCGAGTGCGAGGGCGCGGCGGGGTGCGACACCCAGCGCCCTGAGACGCGCGGCGCCCGCATCCGCGACCCGCGCCGCCGTGGGTGCGAGGCGATCGAGCGTCGGGACGCCGGTCTCGAGCGGCTCGCCCAGCTCGTGGACCACTCGCCGCGTGACCTCCTGCATGGCCTTCCGGGCGGTCCTCCCGGACGGTCTGGGGCCGCGGATCAGCGCGCCGAGCACGACCTCGAAAGCGTCCATCGCGCCCGGAATGCGGATGCCGCGCCGCTGCGCGACCAGCGCCGCCAGCCCGCCCTGCGCGAGATGGGTGTCGATGACGACGGGTTCCGCATCGAGATCGAACAGCTGCCGCAGGCGCGAGAGGAGCGGCATGAGCGCCGGCACCAGCCCGAGCGAGACCTCGACGTCGAGATGGGCGCCCGCGTCGCGCTGGGCCGGGGCCGGGTGCGGCCCCTGCGGACGGTCCGTTGCGAAGATCACGCCGCTGCGCCCGTCGATGCGGACGGTGCGCGCATAACGAGCGCCGTGCACGAGCTCCACCCCGGGCAGGGCGTCGCGCTCGAGGAACCGCAAGAGCACGTCCCAGGCAAGCGGCGCGCGGTAGCCGAGCGTCAGCCGCACGAGGTCCCGCGCCGGCTCGGCCGCCGTCGCCGGGACGGCGGCGGGCCGCCGGCGATCGGCGCTCGCCTGATGATTGCCGGCGGCCCGCCGGAGCTTGCTCGGGCTCAGCCGGTAGCGCTCGCGAAACACCGCATTGAAGCGGCGCAGGCTCTGAAAGCCGCTGGCGAAGGCGATGTGCGTCAACGGCAGGGTCGTGTCCGCGAGCAGGCGCTTGGCGAGCAGCAGGCGATGCGTCTGAGCCAGCTCGATCGGCGAGACGCCGAGCTCGCGCTCGAGCGCGCGGCGCAGGTGCCGCTCGCTGACGCCAAGCTCCCTCGCCAGGTCCGCCACCGGGCCCTCGTTGAGCGCGCCCGCGCCGATGCGCAGCGCGGCGGCAAAAGCCAGGCGCGACACCGCGTCGACCGGCGCCCGTCCGGGCGCGAGCTCGGGACGACAGCGGAGGCAGGGACGGAATCCCGAGCGCTCGGCGGCCGCCGCGGAAACGAAGAAGCGGCGCCGGCTGAAGATCGTGACCCGGGCGGGGCAGATCGGCCGGCAGTAGATCCCGGTGGTGGTGATGCCGATGAAGAAGACGCCGTCGAAGCGCGGGTCGCGCGCGCTGGTCGCACGATGGCACTGGTCCGTGGTGAGCAGGATCAGGGACCCGGCGGGGCGCGTCATACCTGGCAATCTACACCCCAACGGGGCTGCCGGCTCGCCGGATTCGGACGCGCAACCGCCGCGGCCCTACTTGACAGGCTGCCGGGATGAACTTCCGATGGGGCGTAGAGAACCTACTGGGGACCGCAGGGCGCTCCGCTATACTCGACGCCGGCTAGATACCTGGCTCCTTCACGGCCATCAGAGCCACCTGGAGATCCGTTCCATGACTCGCACGCCTCGAAACTCGCGACCCATTCTTGCCCTGGTCCTCCTCCCGGCGCTGCTGGCGCCGCCGCTCGCTGCGACCTGCGGCGGTGGCGGCGGCGGCGGCACCGGCGGCATCCGGCGCGGCGGCGGCCCGGGCGGCGACACCAGCGGCGGTTTCCGGGGCGCGCCCGGGCCGCTCGGCGGCATCTACCAGGTCCCCTGGAACGTGGTGCACAACGGCGAGGCGGTGCCGGCGCCCATCGCCGCTCCCGCCGGCGCGCCGGCCGACAACCTGGTGGTCTACTGGTTCCCGACCTCGCAGCAGGAGGCCAAGGCCTCCGAGCTGCAGGCGTCGCGGGAGCTGACGCTGCTCACCGCCCGCTGCGTGACCCTCGCCCTGGTGGCCTCCGACAACGCCGAGCTGCGCGGCCGCTTCCCCGGGGGCAAGGGCCCGTACGTGGTGCTGGCGGAGGCGGCCGGCAAGGAGGTGGGCCGGGTGGCAGCCGACAGCGGCCCGCATCTCAAGGCCTCGCAGGTCGAAAAGCTGGTGACCTCCGAGCTCAAGGGGCGCGAGACGGCTCTCGACCGCCAGATCGAGGCCGCGCGCAACAAGGAGAAGCAGGGCGACGTGGACGGCGCCGCGGCGCTCTACCAGCAGGTGTGGGCCGCACGCTGCCTGGTCCCGGGCAGGCTCCCTCGCAAGGCGGCCGAGGCGCTCAAGAAGCTCGGCCGCCCGGTGCCCCCTGACACCGTGGGCGTGCTCGACTTGCCGGCAGCGGCGGGGCAGCCGGCCCGCATCGAGCGCACCATGCGTGCCGGCCTGGCGGCCGAGGACGCCGGCCGCTACCTCGAGGCGCGCAGCCTCTATGCCCGGGCCCACCGCTTGGACCCGGCGGACCCGGTGCCGCTGCGCTACCTCGGCGAGCTGTACCGCCACCACACCGGCGACTGGGTGGCGGCGCGACGCACCTTCGAGCAGATCCTCGCCATGCCCGCCGACCCGCTCTCGCGGGCGGTGGCGCTGCACGGCCTGGGCAAGATGACCATCCACGCCGGCGACTTCGCTCGCGGCTTGTCGCTGATCGAGCAGTCGGTCGCCACCTATCCGCTGCCCCTCGCCTATCGCAACCTGGCGGTCTACTGGAACTCGGAAGGCCAGGTCGAGAAGGCCCAGGGCTTCGCCGAAAAGGCGCTGGCGCTCGACCCCGACGACCCCTACACCCAGATCTTCGTCGCCGCCTTCATCGCCGAGGACGGCCGCCGCGACGAGGCGCTGCGCATCGCCCACGCCAACGAGGACCTGCTTGCCGCCTCCTACAACCTGGCGGCGATCCACGCCCTGCTGGGCCATCGCGACCAGGCGCTGGCGCTGCTGCGCCGGCACTTCTACAGCTATGAGCGGTTCGCCGCGGTGCGCGCCAAGGAGATGAAGGAGGCGCGCGAGGACATCGTCTTCACGGCGCTCAAGCAGGACCCCGAGTTCATTGCCCTGACCGCGCTGGCTGAAGAGAACGAGAGCGCCGCCGCGGGAGCCCAGGGCCGGCCGATGCCCGGCGGCAAGGCGACGCCGTGACCGGCCGATCGGGGCAATCGTCGCTCGGCGGCGGCCTGCTCCTGGCAGCCGCCGCGCTGGGCCTGGCGCTGGGCGTCGCCCTGGCGCCGCCGGCCGGCGCGGCGGCCGCCGGCATGGCGCCAGCCGGCACCGGCCCCGGGCGCGATCCGGCCGAGCCGCCGGAGGGCTTGCCGGCCGGGCGGCTTCAGGTGCCGCAGGCGCCGGCGGGCGCCATTGCGCGCGGTGCCGTCGACACCGCGGCGCTGCGCGCCATCGTCACGGAGCTGGCGGCCTGCGGCACCCGGCAGTCGCTGTCGTCGTGGACCGACCCGCACCGCGGCATCGGTTGCGGCCGCGACCGCGTACTGGCGCGCTTCACGGCGATCGCCCGCGCCAGCGGCGGGCGCCTGCAGGTGAGCGTCGACCGCTTCGAGGCGGAGAGCCCGCGCACCGGCGGCAAGCCTGCTCACCTCGAGAACGTGCTGGCGTTGCTGCCCGGGACGGACCCGGCGCTGGCCAGGACCGTGTTCCTGGTCTCCGGCCATTACGACTCGATGCCGAGCTCGGTCGTCGATCCGGCCGCCGACGCGCCGGGCGCCGACGACGACGCCTCGGGCGTGGCAGTGGCCATCGAGTGCGCCCGGCTGCTGGCCGGCGATCCGGGCAAGCGCTACCGGGCGACGCTGCTGTTCGCCGCGGTCTCCGGCGAGGAGCAGGGCCTGCTCGGCGGCACGCGGCTGCGGGACTACCTAAAGGCCAACGGCTACACCGTCGGCGGCTTCCTCGACAACGACATCGTCGGCGCCGACCTTGCGCCCGGGCCCCCCCACCGCGTGCGCCTGTTCTCGGGCGGCGGCCCGGACGGGGTCGACTCGCCGTCGCGCGACCTGGCGCGGGCGGTCGAGGAGATCGCCGGCCGTGACGCGGTGCGCCTCATCTTCCGCCTCGACCGCCTGGGGCGCGGCGGCGACCACCGGCCGTTCGTCGAGGCCGGCCTGCCCGCGGTGCGTTTCACCGAGCCGCTCGAGGACTACGCCCACGAGCACCAGACACCGCGCGTCGAGAATGGGCGCGAGTACGGCGACCTGGTCAAGTTCCTCGACTTCTCCTTCATCGGCGACGTCGTGCGGGTCAACGCCGAAACGCTGCGGCAGCTGGCGCTGGCGCCGGCGGCGCCCGTCGCGGTGACGGTCTCCGGGGGCGTGACGCCGAGCGCCCGCCTGGAGTGGACGGCGGGCGCGGACCGGGAGCGCGCCGGCTTCGAGGTGCTGTGGCGCGAGACGACCGATCCGCGCTGGTCGATCCTAGAGACGCTGCCGCCGGCCGCCGAAGACCACGGACAGGCGGCGGCCCAGGGCGGGGCCGGAGAGCATCACGCCGTGGTGCTCACCGGCATCTCGACCGACAACCGATTCTTTGCCGTGCGGGCAGCGGGTGCCAGCGGCGCACGCTCCATACCAATCGCCGCGGTCCTCAAGCCGCCGCCGCCGCCCAAACCGTAAGCGCCAGCCCCACGAAGAATGCACGAAGATCGATAGCCGGGCGCAGGAAGCGCCGCGGCCGCGGGTTCCTCCCTGCAGACGAGTTGGTCCCCTTCACCTGCAGGAGGTGGTGCCCGTGTCCGCAACCGCTCTGAGCCGCAGGAACCTCTTCACCGCCGGCGCCGGCGCCGCGTTCGCCGCGGTTCTGGCCGACGCCGCCTCGGACCCGCTCTTCGCCAGCGCCCGCCCGGACCTGCCGCTCACCGCCTGGGTGGCCGCCGGTCCGCGGCCCGCTCCAATGGCGGCTCTCGCGGCAGGCCGCGGCAGCGTGCCGAGCCTCTCGTCCGGCCTGCCGCCTCCCGATCCCGCCGTCTTCCTGGTCAACCGGCTCACCTTCGGCCAGCAACCCGCGGAGCTGGCGCGCGCCGCACAGCTCGGCTGGGACGGCTTCATCGAGGAGCAGCTCAACCCGGAGCAGATCGACGATTCGGCGCTGGACGCCGCCCTGGGCGCCTTCCCGACGCTGTGGATGCGCCCCGACCGGCTGCTCGGCATGGACAAGAAGACGGTCGCCGACGAGCTCGCCGCCGCCGCCATCCTGCGCGCCATCTACAGCAAGCGCCAGCTGCTCGAGCTGATGGTCGACTTCTGGACCAACCACTTCAACGTCTTCGGGCGCGAGAAGCTCGACTTCTGGCTCAAGACGGTCGACGACCGCGAGGTCGTCCGCCCCTTCGCGCTCGGCAAGTTCGGCGATCTGCTGAACGCCTCGGCGGCGAGCCCGGCGATGCTGAGCTACCTCGACAATGCCTCGAACACCAAGGCGGGGCCGAACGAGAACTACGCCCGCGAGATGATGGAGCTGCACACCCTGGGCCTGGGCGGCGGGCAGACACAGCAGGACGTCGAGCAGGTGGCGCGCTGCTTCACCGGCTGGACGATCCAGGGCAGCGGCCCGCTGCGCGGCACCTTCAGGTTCAACCCCGCGACCCACGACGACAGCGCCCACACCTTCCTCGGCGAGACCATCCCGGCGGGCCTGGGCATGGGACAGGGCCTCGCGGTGCTGGCCGTCTGCGCCGGCCATCCGGCGACCGCCGCCCACGTCGCCGGCAAGCTGTGCGTCCGCTTCGTGTCGGACAACCCATCGCCGGCCCTGGTCGCCGCCGCCGCCGCGACCTTCACCGCCAGCGGCGGCGACATCCGCGAGGTGATGCGCACCATCCTGGGCTCCGCCGAGCTCGCCGCCGCCGCCGATCAGAAGCTGCGGCGCCCGTTCGAGGCGGTGGTGGCGGCGGTGCGCGCGCTGGACGCCCAGATCGACGCCGGCGGCCTGGCCTCGCTTGCCGGTGCCTTGCGGCTGATGGGGCAGCTGCCGTTCAACTGGCAGCCGCCCAACGGCTACCCCGACGCCGGCGCCGCCTGGGCGAACACCAACGGCATGCTCAGCCGCTGGAACCTCGGCCTGGCGCTCGGCGCCGATGCGCTCTCCGGGGTCACCGCCGACCGCACCTTCCCGCCCAACGTCACCGCCGCCCACCTCGCCGACCTGTTCGCCGGGCGCCTGCTGGCGCGGCCGCTGCTGCCGGCAGACCGCGAGCAGCTGATCGTCTGGGTCGCGGCCGGCCGGCCGGCGGACGCGCCGCTGCCCATCGGCCAGGCGGAGGCCAAGCTGCCAGGCCTCATCGCCCTCATCCTCGATTCGCCGTACTTCCAGTGGCGCTGACGACAAGGAGCCCACGAGACATGAGACCCTGCGATCGCCGGAGCTTCCTCAAAGCGCTGGGCGGGCTGTCGCTGCCAGCCTGGTTCCCACGCCTGGCCTTCTCGACCGCGCCGGAGCGCCAGTCGACGTCGGCGCCGCAGCGCGACATCCTGGTCTGCATCTTCCAGCGCGGCGCCGCCGACGGCCTGAACACCATCGTGCCGGTCGGCGACAGCAGCTACTACGGCAACCGCCCGACGATCGGCATCCCGGAGCCGTCGGCCCCGGCGACCGGCGGCGCGACTGGCGGCACGGCCATCGACCTCGACGGCTTCTTCGCCCTGCACCCGGCGCTCGGCCCGCTCAAGCCCTTCTACGACGACAAGGCGTTGGCGGCGGTGCACGCCGCCGGCTCCCCCGATCCCACGCACTCGCACTTCCAGGCCATGGATTACATGGAGCGCGGCACGCCCGGCAGCCAGGCGCTCTCGACCGGCTGGATCAATCGCCACTTGCAGGCGGCGGCCGGCGACGGCGACGTCTCGCCGTTCCGCGCCGTCGGCTTCGGCACGCTGCTGCAGGCGTCGCTGCGCGGCCCGGTGCCCGCCACCGCCCTCCAATCCATCACCGACTTCCACCTGCGCGGCAGGCTCGGCGCGGTCGAGACCTTCCAGGCCAGCCTGGCGTCGCTGTACGCGGACGTCACCTGGCTCGACGCCCAGGGCGTCGAGACGTTCAACGCCATCAACGCGCTGGCCGCGGCCAACCCGCTCGCCTACCTGCCGCAGCACGGTGCGCAATATCCGGACTCGGACTTTGGCCTGGCGATGCGCCAGGTGGCGCAGCTGAGCCGCGCCAGTCTGGGCCTCGAGGTCGCCTGCGTGGACGTCGGCGGCTGGGACACCCACCACTCCGAGGGGGGAGCCACCGGCCAGCTGGCCAGGCTGCTCGGCGACCTGGCGGCGGGTCTGGCGGCCTTTGCCACCGATCTCGGCGACCGGATGAAGCACGTGCTGGTGGTGACCATGAGCGAGTTCGGCCGGCGGGTGCTCGAGAACGCCTCCGGCGGCACCGACCACGGCCACGGCAACTCCATGCTGGTGCTCGGCGGCGGCGTCAACGGCGGCAAGGTGTACGGCAGCTGGCCAGGGCTGGCGCCCGACCAGCTGGCGAGCCCGGGCGACCTGCAGGTGACGACCGACTTCCGGACCGTGCTGGCCGAGATCGTCATCAAGCGGTTGCTCAATTCCAACCTGCCTGCGGTGTTCCCGGGTTTCCAGGCGCCGCCCTACCTGGGGATCGTGCAGCCGGCGGCCTGAAAGTTTCCGTCCCCCTGGCCCGTGCCCGGGGCGGCGAGCGCGAGGTCGGCGGACCCCGCGGTTGCCTTGCCGCTTCGGGCCGGGCTCTTTTTTCCCTGAGGTGGTCTGGTAAGATACCGCGACTGCAACATCACCGCGAGGTCGCCGGAGCACGGCCCGGGTCGCGGGAGAACGACAGGAGAGTGGTGGATGGCATCCAATCAGGCATCGATGGCCCGGCGGCAGCGCGAGCGTGCGCGGATGCAGCAGGCGCAGGAGAAGTTGGCGAAGCGGCAGGAGCGGCGGGAGCAGAAGAAGGTCGCGACGGTGCGGGTCGACAACCCGCTCGAAGATCCGACCATCGACTGGAGCGGCGCGGTGCGCGAGGTGAAGCTCCCGGCTCTGCCCGAAGAAGCGACCCCCCCAGAGGACGAATCAGCCTGACCCCCCGGGCCCCGGAGACCTCCGCCGGCCCCCCGCTAACCGACGGCCCCCGCTGACGGGCCGGCTCGCCTGAGCGGCGAGAGTGACACTAACCTCAGCCGTCCGGCTGCCCGGCCGGCGAGGTCCGCGCGGGCGGCTCCTCACGGCCCCCGCTCCACGGCAAGGCATGCACCGTACGGTAGCGGCCCAGGACCACCTGGCCCGCCGGCAGGCCGCGCGGCTTGCTCACCTCCGCGCAGGTCGTCAGGTGCACGGCGACCCGGCCGCCGCGGCGCGCCTTGGAGTGCCTCGCGGCGAGCGCCGCCGCGAAGCGTTCGGTCTCGCGCGGCAGCCGTTCCAGCCCCTGCGGGTTGCGCACCACGACGTGCGAGCCCGACTCGCCGGCGACGTGCAGCCAGAAGTCGCGCGGCGCTCCCAGCTGGAGGGTCAAGACGTCGTTGTCGGCGGCGGTCCGCCCCACCAGCACGGTCATGCCGTCGGGCGAGACGAAGCGCCGCGCCACCGACCGGCCGCGCCACAGGCCGGCCTCCGGGTCGGGCGGCGGCGGAGCGTGCTCGGACGGCCGGCGAGAGCTCATGGCGGCGGAAGTATAGCGGGGCATGCCGCGGCACCGGGGGGCGGGCAACAATGCGAGCGCCGGCCCGCGGTGCGAGCGGCGGGTGCAACGCGAGGGGGCAATAAAGCAAGCAGGACGGCGGTTGAAAATTGGGCGCCGCCCGGGCATGCCGCCGCGGGCTCGGCACCGGCAACCGGAGGGGCAAAAACGATGGCGATCGCGGTTGGCGACAGGATTCCGGACGTCAAGCTCAAGACCATCACCCAGGAAGGGATTCGCGACGTCTCGACCGGCGAGCTCTGCCGGGGCAAGAAGGTGGTCCTGTTCGGGGTGCCCGGGGCCTTCACCGGGACCTGCTCGACCAAGCACCTGCCCGGCTTCGTCGAGCTGGCGGACGAGATCAAGGCACGGGGTGTCGACGTGGTCGCCTGCACGGCGGTCAACGACATCCACGTGCTGCGCGCCTGGGGACGCGAGCACGGCACCGGCTCGAAGATCGAGCTGCTGGCCGACGGCAACGGCGAGCTGGCGCGCGCCATGGGGCTCGAGGTCGACCTCAGCGCCGCCGGTCTCGGCATCCGCTCCAAGCGCTACGCCGCGATCATCGATGACGGCGTGATCCGCAGCCTGGAAGTCGACGTCCCGGGCGAGGTCACCGGCAGCGGCGCGGCTGCCGTCTTGCGGGCGTTGTGACCTCGGCCTGAAAAAGCAACGCGCCGGGAGCCACCTCGCGGTGTGCTCTCCCGGCGCGACTGCCGTCGACTGACGGCGACTGACGGGCAGACCGCGGCGCGGGACCCGCGCCGCGGTCGTCCCCTGCTCGCCCTACTCGGCGCCGACCGCCAGGTAGGTGCGCAGCTTCTCGTCCTCGAACATCGCTTCGGCCGACGGCTCGCGGGTGGCGAGCGAGACCAGGATGCCGATGACGAAGGCCGCCGTCATCGAGACGATGGCCGGGTTCTTGATCGGGAACAGCGCCTCCTTCTTGTGCAGCACGTCGACCCATACCGTCGGGCTGATGATGATCAGGAAAACCGAGAGGAAGGCGCCGGTCAGGATCGACCACACCGCGCCGGCGGTGGTGAAGCGCTTCCAGACGATCGACATCAGCAGCGCCGGGAAGTTGGCGCTGCAGGCCACGGCGAAGGCCAGCCCGACCATGAAGGCCACGTTCTGACCCTTGAACAGCACGCCCAGCAGCACGGCGACGATGCCGAACACCACGGTGGACATCCTCGCCACCCGCACCTGCTCCTGCTCCGTGGCGACGCCCTTCTTCACCACGTTGAGGTAGATGTCGTGCGACAGCGCCGAGGCGCCGGCGAGCGTGAGGCCTGCCACCACCGCCAGGATCGTGGCAAAGGCGACGGCCGCGATGAAGCCGAGGAACGCGGTGCCGCCCAGCACCTCGGCGAGCAGCGGCGCCGCCATGTTGCCGCCCTTGTCGATCTTGGTGATGAGATCGCGGCCGACCAGCACCGAGGCGCCGAAGCCGACGATCGGGATGATGATGTAGAAGTAGCCGATGAAGCCGGTGGCGTAGAGCACCGAGGTGCGCGCCGCCTTGGCGTTGGGCACGGTGTAGAAACGCATCAGGATGTGCGGCAGGCCGAGCAGCCCGAACATCAGCGCCAGGCCCAGGGAAACGGCGTCGAGCGAGTTGGTGACCAGTCCGCCCGGCTCGAGCGCCTTCTGGCCGAGCTTCTCGGCCACCGCCGCGTAGAGCTGGCCGGGGCTGAAGCCGAAGTTCGCCAGCACCATCAGCATCAGAACGGTGACGCCGCCCAGCAGCAGGACCGCCTTGACGATCTGCACCCAGGTGGTGGCGATCATGCCGCCGAACAGCACGTAGGCGAGCATCACCGCGCCGACGATCAGCTCGGCGTAGACGTAGTCGATGCCGAACATCAGCTTGATCAGGGCGCCGGCCCCCACCATCTGGGCGATGGTGTAGAGCAGCACGGTGAGGACGCCGCCGATCGCCGCGGCGATGCGCACCGGCGTCTGGCGCAGGCGGAAGGCGACGACGTCGGCGAAGGTGTACTTGCCGAGGTTGCGCAGCGGCCCGGCGATCAGGAACATCAGCGCCGGCCAGCCCACCAGCCAGCCGGTGGCATAGATCATGCCGTCGTAACCCTTGAGCGA
>DASZHY010000484.1:0-2310 GCA_035949675.1 Thermoanaerobaculia bacterium | reverse complement strand
TCTCGGCCCGCACCCGCTCGTCCCCCTCCCCGTCGAGCGCCGCGGTCAGCGCCCGGCGCGCCGCCTCGCCGCCCAACCGCCCGAGCGCCCAGGCGGCGTGACCGCGCACCACCGCCGAGCCCGCGCCTCCCAGCGCCGCGGCCAGCGCCGGCACGTAGCGCCGGTCGCCGCGGTTGCCCATGGCGACGGCGGCGTTGCGCTGCAGCCCCTCCTGCTTGGCGCGCTTCATCGGGCTGCCGCGAAAGCGCGCCACGTAGCCCTCGCGGTCCAGCTGCAGCAACCCCACCAGGTCGAGCCCGCCGCGCTCGGGCGGCAGGTTCAGCTCGGGGTGCTCGCCTCCCGCTGCCTTGTGGTTCCACGGGCAGACCTCCTGGCAGACGTCGCAGCCGAACACCCAGTCGCCCACCAGCTCGCGCGCCGCCGCCGGCAGCTCCCCGCGGTGCTCGATCGTCCAGTAGCTGATGCAGCGGCGGCTGTCCAGCCGGTAGGGCTCCGGCAGCGCTCCGGTCGGGCAGGCTTCCAGGCACCGCGTGCAGCGCCCGCACAGGTCCTGAACCGGCGCGTCCGGCGCCAGCTCGAGGGTCAGGAAGAGCTCCCCGAGCAGGAACCAGGAGCCCCCCTGCCGGTGCAGCAGGTTGGTGTTCTTGCCCATCGCGCCCAGCCCCGCCCGGGCCGCCAGCTCCCGCTCCAGCACCGGCCCGGTGTCGACGTACGGCCTGCTCCTGGTCCCCGGGAATGCCGCCGCGATCCGCGCCGCCAGCGCCCGCAGCCTCTCTCCCATGACGTCGTGGTAGTCGCGGCCGCGCGCATATCGCGCCACGCGCGGCCACAGGTCCCCGCCCGGCTCGCGCTCTCCGGCCAGCGGGTGGTACTGCAGGGCCACGCAGAGCGCCGCCCGCGCCCCCGCCAGCACCGTCGCCGGCTGCAGCCGCGCCAGCAGCCGCCGCTCGAGGTACCCCATGCCCGCCAGGTCGCCGCGCGCCAGCCAGCGCACGAACGCATTCCCGGTCTCGGCGGCCTCCAGGGTCGCCACCCCGGCGCGGTCGAACCCGGCCGCGAGCGCCCATCCCTTCAGCAGCTCCGCCAGCTCCCGGGGGGTCCGTGGTTCGTGCTCCATCCTCTGAATACTACGCGGCCGTCCCTGAATACCAAGCGGCCGGCGCCCATCCCGGGAGCCGGGCCGCCTGGGGTAGACTGCGCTCCCATGTCCGAACCCACCTGGATCGAAGAGGGCCAGAGTGCGCCCGACTTCGACCTGCGCGCCGACGACGGCAAGCAGGTCCGGCTTGCCGCCTTGCGCGGCCAGCCGGTCGTGCTCTACTTCTACCCCAAGGACGACACTCCGGGCTGCACCCGTGAGGCGTGCGCCTTTCGCGATCGCCAGCCCGAGCTGGCCGCCCACGGCGCCGTCGTGCTCGGCGTCTCGCCCGACGACGTCGCCAGCCACGGCAAGTTCCGCGACAAGTTCAGCCTCAACTTTCCGCTCCTCGCCGACCCCGGCCACCAGGTGGCCGAAGCCTACGGCGCGTGGCGCGAGAAGAACCTCTACGGCAAGACCTCGATGGGCATCCAGCGCTCGACGTTCCTCATCGACCGCGCCGGCAAGGTGCGCAAGGTCTGGAAGCGGGTCAACGTCGACGGTCACGACGCCGAGGTGCTCGCCGCCTTGGCAAGCATCTAGCAGCTCGCCCTCGCGGCGCGCCCGGTCCTTGCGCATGCCACTCGCCGGCCCTCCGTCCGGTCGTTGAGGGGCCTCCTCGATGGCGCTCCTCTCACGTCCCCGGCCACCCCGGCTACTCCGGCCACCCCGGCGACCCCGGCGGACATCAGCGCTCGCCCGCCTGGCCCTGCTCGCCGCCACCGTCGTCTGGGGCACCTCGTTCGCCATCAACCAGCGCGCGCTCGCCGATCTGCCGGTCTTCCATTTCCTCGCCTTCCGCTTCTCCCTGGCGACCCTGCTGCTGCTCGCTCCGCTGCTCTCTCCCCTGCTCGCTCGCCGGGCAGGCGGCGGTTCCGCCCCCGCCTGGTCCGCGCTCGGCGGCCCGGGCTGGCTTCGGGGCGGGCTGGTGCTCGGCGTTCTGCTGTTCGCCGAATTCGCGCTGCAGACCACCGGGCTGCTCTGGACCACCCCCTCGCGCTCGGCCTTCCTCACCAGCCTCGCGGTGGTGATGGTGCCGCCGCTCGCCTGGCTCGCCGGAGCGCTTTCGAGTCCCGCGGGTCCCGCCGGCGCCGGGCTCCGCCCGCGCCTCGGTCCGGTCGCCGGCGCCCTCTGCGCGGCGGCCGGTCTCTACGTGCTCTATCAGCCGACCC
>DASZHY010000483.1:0-15655 GCA_035949675.1 Thermoanaerobaculia bacterium | reverse complement strand
GAGCGCGCCGCCGAGGCCGTCGCGCAGCAGCGCCCGCCCGGCCGTGTCGGCGAAGGCGCGGGAGACGCCCACCACGGCACCCCCTACCGCCAGGGCGGCAGCCACCGGCGCCAGCGCCCTGAGCACGGCGCCCAGCCCGGGCTGGCCGAGGGCGCGCTCGAGCGCCGGGGCGCCGGCGGCGAGCGCCACCGAGGCCAGCAGGCCCGCCGCCGCGCCGGCGGCCACCGCGGTGCGGGCGGCGCCGCGCGCCGCGTCCGCGCGCCCGTGGGCCAGGTGCAGCGCGATGCGGTGCGCCGCGGCGCCGGTCAGTCCCAGGGTCGCCAGGCCGCCGGCGGCCGAGGCGAGCGCGATGCCTAAGGTGACCAGCCCGAAGCCGGCCGGCGCGAGGCTGCGCGCCATCAGCCAGCGCGCGGCGAAGGAGGCGAGCGCCGCGCCGCACGAGCCGGCGAGGATCACGAGAGTCGGGCGCGCGATGGCCCGCGGCGAGTCATGGGCTGACATGCGGAAACGGCAGTCTATCGCCAACCCGTGACGCCACCGGCGCCGCCGCCCGCTCGGGGGTAGTGGGTCCGTTTTGACCCAGGGCCGGGGCGCGGCCGGGCCGGGGCGCCGCGCCTGGACGGGGCAGCGCGTCGCCAGCCGTGCTATAAGTCGCTTGCCCGTGACAACCGAGGTTTCGATCGCCTGCCCGTGACGACTCCCCCCTCCGTCGCGGTGTCGATCGTCGTGCCCGTCTACCAGTCGCAGCGGACACTTGCCCGCTGTCTCGACGCGCTGTCCCGCCAGACGCGACGCGATTTCGAAATCATTCTCGTGGACAGCTCTCCCGGCGGCGAATGCGAGAGCGTCGCGGCCGCGGCCGCCGCGGTTCCCGGCCTGCGCTACACCCACTCGCCGCGGCGGCTGCTGCCGCAAGCGGCGCGCGAGGTGGGCGTCGAGATGGCGCGCGCGCCGTTGCTGCTGTTCACCGATCCCGACTGTTACGCGGCGCCGGACTGGCTGGAGGAGTTGCTGGCCGCGCACGACGCGGCGGGGGGGCCGGTCGCCGGCGCGCTCGCCTGCCACGGCCGCCGCTGGCTCGACTCCGGCATCCATCTCTGCAAGTTCAGCAAATGGCTGCCCGCCGGCGAGCGGCGGGCCGTGGACATGGGGCCGACCGCGGCGCTGCTGATCCCGCGCCGTCTGTTCGAGCGCGCCGGCGGCTTCGGCGGCCATGGCCTGCTCGGGGACATCGTCCTCTCCTGGACGCTCCGGCGCGACGGCGAGACGATCTGGTTCGCGCCGCGCGCGGTCGCGTCGCACCATCATCTGGACACCTGGCGCTCGTTCGTCGCCGAGCGCTATCGGCGGGGCAAGATCTTCGCCCGCCTGCGTCTCGACTGGCTGCGCGCCGGCCGGCCGACCGCCCTTGGCTACCTGCTCGCGAGCGCCCTGCCGCTGCGCCTCGCCACCAACCTCGCGCACGCCGCCCGCCACGCCGCCCGCGCCCGCTCGCTCGGCTCCTTCGCGCTGCAGCTGCCGGTCGTCGCGGCAGGCCATGGCGCCTCGCTGGCCGGCGAGGCGGCGGCGTATGCCGGCCGCCTGGTGCGCGGCAAGAACCCGATGGCCGACGCGAAGAGAAGGGGGCGCACGGGATCGTCGGACGCCGTGGAAGCAAGATCGATCAGCGCAGCGGACGGGCGGCGGTGAGCTCGAAGCGGCTGAAACTCGCCTCGGCGTCGCCCGCACCCAGCAGCAACCCCAGCGCCTGACCGGCGGCGCCGGCCAGCATCGAAGCCAGCACGTACGGGACGTTGCGCAGCAGCAGGCCGAGGTGGGCGCGCCGCCGCCGCGCCACGAAGCGGGTGAAGTGGGCCAGGAAATAGAGCGGCAGGACGGGAGTCGCCGCGATGTAGAGCGCCCGCCGCGCCGCCGACCAGCGGCCCTCCGCGGCGCGCAGCACCGCATAGTTGCGGTACCAGAGGAAGACTCCGCGCGCGCGGCTGCGCAGGGTCACCTCGTTGCGGTGAGCGAACACCGCGGCGGGCTCGAGCAGCAGCCGGTGTCCCAGCCGCAGCAGGCGCGCTTGCAGCACCAGGTCCGAGCGCAGCAGGCGGTCGAGGTCATCGCCCAGCGCGAGCAGCGCCTCGCGCTTGAAGCTCGCGTTGTGACCCGGCAGGAAGCCGACCTCGGCGCGCGGGCACGGCGGATAGAAGTAGCCGTAGGCGAGCAGGCCTGCGATGTCGCTCTTGCCGACGCCGGGGTTGCCGTTGACCACCGCGGGGCCGACGCCGGCGTAGGGGCCGGCGTGGGCGCGCAGCAGCGCCTCGCCGAAGCCCGGGAGCGCCATGGTGTGCTCTTCGAGAAAGGCGACGACCGCCCCGCGCGCCGCGCGCACGGCGCAGGCCCGGGCACGCGGGAAGGTGGTGCCCGGCGCCAGCGCCAGCACCCGCACTCCCGGCGCCTCGCTGCCGGGCACCGGCGGCGCCCCCGGGCCTGCAACGTCCGCCAGCACCACCTCCTGGCGCTCGCCCAGCCCCTGCTCGAGCAGGGAGCGCAAGCAGTCGCCGGCGCGCTCCCGCAGCTCCCCCACCACGACGACCACGGACAGCTCGGGCGGCATGCGACCGCCTACGCGCTCACCAGCATGGCCTTGGCGATCCCGCCGTAGGCGCGGCCCAGGGCGCGCGCCAGGTGCATCACCAGCAGCAGGTCGAGCAGTCCGGCCAGCCAGAACAGCGGAAAGGCCCAGAGCGGGACGTAGAGGTAATGATCGCGGTAGAGATTGATCAACGGCTGGTCGAGGAACAGCTGCGTGATCGGCGCCGCCAGCAGCGCCAGCGAGATCGACATCAGGACCGTGAACAGGACGAACGAGAAGATCCCCATCGGCAGCTTGAGCACCATGTAGAGCAAGGTCGTCCAGGTCCGGCGGTCGGCAAGCCAGGTGCGCAGGCGTGCCCAGATGGAGCCCTGCGCCGCGAACCGCGGCCGCCGCGGCATGCGCACCCCGAGCAGCGACTCGACCAGCCGGCCCTCCAGCAGCGAGAACATGCGGATGCTGGCGAGGAACAGCAGCATGAAGGGCAGGCCGACGATCAGGATGCTCAGCCCGGCCGACAGCGACAGCCCGGTCACCGCCCAGGTGAAGTACAGGATCCCGGTCGCCAGCGACAGGAACATGAAGAGCAGCGCGCCGTAAGCCCGGGGGTCGAGGAAGACGCCAAGGATCCGCCGCGCCGGGTCGGTCGCCGCCGGCGGCGCGGGCTGGGCCAGGGCCGAGGCGACCCGGAGGTCGTCGCGGTGATAGGCCTCGGCCACCTCGCGCGGCGTGCCGAAGCGCTCCACGGCGCTCGCCAGCGCCGCTTGCCGGTCTGGCTCGGATGCCCCATCGGCGACACCTCCCACCGCGTTGCGCAGGTACTCCTCGGCGTCGTACAGGGCGTCCTGGACCAGCGCCGGGTCGCTCCCCGCCAGCTCCTCTTTCAGTCGCTCCAGGTACTCCTGCATGGTCGTGACCTCCTCGCTCCTCTCAGTCATGGTCGCTCCCCAGGCCGGCCGGTTTCGCGGCGGCGGTCTCGTGCGCATGCGCGTTGCCCAGGATCGCGTCCACGAAGTCTCGCGTCTGCTCCCAGGCACCCCGCCAGAGCGGCAGCAGCTGGCGGCCTTGGTCGGTGATGGTGTAGTAGCGCCGGGGCGGGCTGGTCACCGAGGGTTCGACCTCGCTGCGCAACAGGCCGTTGCCCTCCATCGTCCTCAGCAGTGGATAGAGCGTGCCCTGCTTGACCAGCGGCGCTCCATCCGCAAGCTCTTCCAGGGATCGGCCGATCTGGTAGCCGTACATCGGCTCCGCGGCGCGTTCCAGCAGCGCCAGCAGCACCAGCGAGACCGCCCCGGCGTTCAGCTCTTTCCGGAACTTACGCAGCTCAGCACTCTCGATTTCCATGGCCGCCCACCTTGTCTCCCCGGCTTCGCGCGCCGCCGAGACCCATTCGGGACCCGAGAGCCCAGGCCCCCCGGGCCTGTAGCACGCCTCCCGCCGTTGACCTCATCATACTATGCACTACACAATAGTCAACACCCAAGAGCGTCCTGATTAGCAAAAGGTGCATTTTCTTTCCCCCATCCTCGGCAAGGTACGGCGGCGATTGGGGGCGAGGCGGCATGGACCATCCTCGATCCGTCGCTTCCTCTGCCGGGGCGAACGGCGAGCGGCAAGCGTGCTACGTTCTCAATCCCGTCCGCGGGAGCGAGGACCAGCCGCCGTGACGCCGAGCGACGACAGAGAGAACGCAGGGACCTCGGAGAGGCTGGCGACCGTTGCCGAGCAGTTCGCCGCCCGGGTGGCGGCGTCCCCGCGCAATACGGCGGTGTCGCACGGCGGCCGCTCCCTGACCTACGCCGAGGTCGGCAGCCGTGCGGACGCTCTCGCCCGGCGTCTGCGATCGCTGCAGGCAGGGCCGGCAGCGCCGGTCGCCGTCCTGGTCGAACGCGGCCTCGAGCTGCCGGGCGCGCTCCTCGGGATCCTCGGCGCGGGCCGCGCCTGCCTGCCTCTCGACCAGGGCAATCCGCCTGGCCGCCTGGCGCAGCTGCTTGGCCGTGCCCGCCCCGGCGCCGTCGTCGCCCAGCGCTCCCTGGCGCCGCGATTGCCGCCGCAGCCGGCGCCGGTTTTCTGGCTCGACGACGCGAACGCCGCGCCGCCAGGCGCTCCGGCCGACCCGCCGCCGGACGCTACGGCCGACCTGCCGCCGGGCGATTCGGCCAACCCGCCGCCAGCCGCCGCGGGCGGTTCACCCGCGGCCGCCGCCGGCAGCCCGGCCTGCGTGCTCATCCTCCCGGACGGCAACCGGCTGCCGCAGGCGGTGGCGGTCGATCACCGCGCTGTCGGCGCCTGCTTCGCCGCCATCGACCGCGACCTCCTACCGGTCGCCGCCGGCACGCGTCTGGTTGCCGTCGACCGCGGCTGCGAGCTCGCGGCGATCGAGCTGCTGTGGGCGCTGTCACGGGGCTGTTGCGCGGTGCTCGACGCCGATCCGGCGGCTGGCGGACCGGCCCCGCGCCAGCCCGCCGCAGCCGGCCCCGGGACCGGTCGCCGGGCGGCGGCTCAGGGCGCCGCGCACGGCAGCGATATCAGCGAAATGGGCGAAAAGGGCGAGATGGGGTTCAGCCTGTTCTACTTCGGCAACTACGCCGCCGGCGAGGCGGCCGATCACTACCGGCTGGTGCTCGAGGGAGCGAAGTTCGCCGACCGGCACGGTTTCGAGGCGATCTGGACGCCGGAGCGCCACTTCCACGAGTTCGGCGGGCTGTACCCCAATCCCTCGGTGCTCAGCGCCGCCATCGCCGCGACCACCGAACGGTTGCAGATCCGTGCCGGCAGCGTCGTGCTGCCGCTGCACGACCCGTTGCGCGTCGCCGAGGAGTGGGCGCTGGTCGACAACCTGTCGGGCGGCCGCACCGGCGTCTCCTTCGCTTCCGGCTGGCATGCCAACGACTTCGTGCTCAACCCTGCCGCCTACCAGGACCGCCACGAGATCATGCGCCGGGGCATCGCCACGGTGCGCCGGCTCTGGCGCGGCGAAGCGCTGCGGCTCCCGGGCGGCGCCGGCGGCCAGGTCGAGGTCCGGATCTTCCCCCGCCCGGTGCAGCAGGAGCTGCCCATCTGGGTGACCGCCGCCGGCAGCCCGGCGACCTTCCGACTCGCCGGCGAGCTGGGAGCCGGGGTGCTGACACACCTGCTGGGCCAGGACGCCGGCGACGTCGCCGCCAAGATCCAGGTCTACCGCGAAGCCTGGCGGCAGGCCGGCCACGCGCCGGACGGCGGCCGGGTCACCGTCATGCTCCATACCTTCGTCGGGCCGAGCCTCGGCGCCGTGCACGCGGCGGTGCGCGGGCCGCTGAGCGCTTACCTCAAGACCTCGTTCGGGCTGCTGCGCTCACTGGCCGAGAGCGTCGGCGTGCATGGCGATCCGGCCGCCATGGCTCCCGGCGAGCTCGACCTGCTGGTGTCCCGCGCCTACGAGCGCTACGTGGCGGCGGGCGCCGGGCTCATCGGCACGCCCGACAGCTGCGCCGAGACCCTGCTGCGCCTGCGGCAGATGGGCGTCGACGAGGTGGCCTGCCTGATCGACTTCGGGGTCGCCGCCGACCAGGTGCTCGCGAGCCTGGCGCACCTCGACGAGCTGCGGCGGCGCACGGCGCCGGCCGGCCTCCCGGGCCCGGGTGCGGGCGTGATCCATCGCCAGATCACCGCGCCGCTGGCCCGCCGGCTGGCGGCGGAGCCGGCGCTGGCGGCGAGGCTGGGCGGCCTCGGCGAGCTGTTGGCAGGGAACGCGGCAGCACTCGCCGGCAGGTTTTGAGGGCGAAGACCCCGGGGGCGCGGCTGCCGGCCGGCAATCGCGCCGGCGGCGCGCGGCCGGCCGCGCGCTCGAACGCTGGCCGGCGGCGCCGCTCGGGGTGGTCCGGGTCAGGCCTGGCGCCGGACCTTGGCGCGGGGCTGCCGCGCCACGGTCTGGCTGCGCTTCGAGCGCAGGTTCCAGTCCGCTGCCGCCTCCTCGAGGGTGGCGCGGTCCGCGGAGCGCGACCGGCAGGTGTTGCAGACCACCCAGAACCAGCGGCCTCTCAGGTAGGAAAGGCTCCTGGCAGTAGGCTCGCCGCCGCACTCACAGGGCATCAGACTCTTGATCATGTCGTCTCCATTCGGGGAGTGACGCCCGACCCGTTCGCTCCCCCGGTCAGTGCCTGCATCGGCACGATCGCTCCGTGCCGGCTTGCACGGCCGAAGAAGCGAACGTTCTGGGCTGTCACAGGACATATAATATCCCTACTCACTCTATTTTGCAACCCCTCCGGAGTATCTTAGACATCGGGAAGCGCATAGAGTACCCTCTGGCACGTCATTTGCCCCCGGAGAGGCCGCCATGGGCCACTGGCTGGTCACCGCCTTCACGAGCTATGGCTTGGCGGTCATCGTCGTCGCGATCTATGCCGAGGGCTGCGGCGTGCCGCTGCCGGGCGAGACCGTGCTGCTGGCGGGCGGGTTCTTCGCCCGCCAGGGGTCTCTCTCGCTCGGCTGGGTCCTGACGGCGGCCTTTCTCGCCGCCGTGGCCGGCGACAACACCGGCTACTGGATCGGCCGCCGCGGCGGCCGCGGCTTGGTGGAGCGCCACGGACGGTGGGTCGGCCTGACCGCGGGGCGCCTCGAGTCGATCGCGGGTTTCTTCAACCGCCACGGCGCCAAGACCATCCTGATCGCCCGCTTCCTCTCCGGCGTGCGCGCCATCGCGCCGCTGTTCGCGGGCATCAGCCGCATCCCCTGGCGGCGCTTCGCGGCGGTGGACCTGGCGGCCTGCCTGCTGTGGACGACCGCCGTCGGCCTGGTCGGCTACGCCTTCGGCGAGAGCTTCAGCCGCATCGAGCACTGGGTCGGCCGTGCCGGCCTGTCGCTGCTGGCGCTGGTGGCCGGCTTGCTGCTGCTGCGCGCCACCGAGCGCCACCGCGACCGCGTGCGGCTCTGGGTCCGGGAGTCGTTGGGCCGCGGGCTGACCCAGAGCCAGCTGTGGCTGGTCGCCGTCGAACTCACCGTGCTCGGGACGCTCGCCCGCGTCGCCGGCCGCGTCGTCGCCCACCGCGCCACGCACTTCGACCAGCACGTCGCGGAGCGGCTGGCGACGACCGGCGGGCCGCTGGTGGATGGTCTCCTGGCGGCCTTCGCGGCCCTGGGATCGGCGCCGGCGGCGCTGGCCGTCGTGGCGCTGGTGACCGCCTGGTGTTTCGCGCGGGGCCGCCGGAGCCAGGGCATCGTGCTGGCCGTCACCTACCTGGTCAGCCTCGCGCTCAGCGCCGATCTCAGCCGCGCACTGACCTGGTGGAACGGCGCGCTCGGCATCTTCTCGGGCCTGCTCTCCGGCAACGCCCTGGTCGCGGCGACCGCCTATGGCGGCGCCGCGCTGCTGCTCACCCTGGACCGGCCGCGCTGGCGATGGCCCGCCGCGCTGCTTGCCGCGGCAGTCGTGGTGCTCATCGCCTGGGCGCGCATCGTCGACGACGGCGATCTGCCGAGCGGCGTGCTCGCCGGCCTTGCCGTGAGCGCCTTGCTGCTGCTGTTCGCCACCTTCGTGATCGAGGCCATGGAGCTGCGCCATCCCGTGGACCCGGGCGGTCCGCCGGCAGCGCCGGCAGCGCCGGAAATCGGCGGCGTCTGAAGCCAGCCCGTTTTTCCGTCAAGCTGATTGGGGGCCGCATGCTGACAGCGGCCCGCCAAGCGGTCTTCGGGGCCGGGAGGGCAAAGCGATGCCGAGGCATCTGGAAGAGCAAGAGCACGACGACGATCCGGGCCGCCACCCAGGACGGGACACACCCGGCGACCCGGGTGACCAGGACGAGGCCGCCGACCAGGACGGGGCCGCGCCGGCGGCCGCGGCCGCCGCAACGCAGCGCGTGCAGACCGGCGTGCGCATGGAAAAGCGCCTGGTGAAGGTGCTCAAGGCGCTGGCGGAGCTTTATGACCGGTCCCTGGGCGACCTGCTCGAGGGCATCGTGCTGCACGCCTTCGCGGGCCGGTCCCCCTTCTCCGCCGACTCGCTGCGCCGCATCGCGGAGCTCGAGCGGATCTATGGCCTGGACGTCGCGGCGCGAGCCGGCCAGCGCCCGCTCGAGCCGGGCGAGCCGCGGCCGTAGGGCCTCGTGGGCCGCCGCACGGCGCGCAACAACGAGCCGGCGATGCCGTATCCTGGAGCGACGAGGCGGCAGGCGCCCGCCCGGAGGTGATCGCTGGAAACGCTGCTGCAAGACCTTCGGCTCTCCTGCCGGCTGCTGGCCAAGAGCCCGGGGCCGACCGCCGTCGCGGTGCTGTGCATCGCGCTCGGCATCGGCGCCAACACCACCGTCTACAGCATCGTCGAGGCGGTGCTGCTGCGGCCTTTCCCTTTCGCCGATCCGGACCGCATCGTCGCCCTGCACCGCAGCCGCACCCAGGAGCCGAGCTTCGACAGCTTCTCCTATCCCGACTTCGTCGACCTGCAGCGGCAGACCCGCACGCTGTCCGCGATCGGCGCTTACGTCAGCGCGAGTCTCACCTTCGCCGGCAAGGGGGACGAACCGGAAAGGGTCGCGGGCCAGGGTGTCTCGGCGGGGATGTTCCCGCTGCTCGGCGTGCGCCCGGTGCTGGGACGCGGCTTCCTTCCCGAGGAGGACCGGCCGGGCGCGGCCGCCGTCATCCTCCTCGGCAACGAGCTGTGGCAGCGCCGTTTCCGTGGCGATCCCGCCATCGTCGGCAGCGCCGTCCTGGTCAATGGCCAGGCCCGCACGGTCGTCGGCGTGATGCCGCCGCGCTTCGGCTTCCCTGCGCTGGCGCAAGCCTGGGTGCCGCTCGCGCCGCTGTGCGCCACCCGGCCCCGCGGCGATCGCGAGCTCGATGTCCTGGCGCGGCTGCGCCCCGGGGTCTCGGCGGCACAGGCGCGCGCCGAGCTGGCCGCTTTCGCCAACCGCCTGGTGAAGCTGTATCCGGAAGTCGAGACCGGCTGGGAAGCGAGGCTGCGGCCGCTGCGCGAGGAGCTGGTGGACGCCCAGGCGCGGCTGTTCCTCGTGACCTTGCTCGGCTCCGTGCTGTTCGTGCTGCTGATCGCCTGCGCCAACGTCGCCAACCTGCAGCTGGTGCGCGCCGCCGACCGCCAGCGCGAGGTCGCGGTGCGCCTCGCCTTCGGCGCCGGACGCGGCCGCATCGTCCGCCAGCTGCTGACCGAGAGCCTGCTGCTGGCGGCGGCCGGCGCGGCGCTCGGCATCCTGCTCGCCGCCTGGGGCATCCGCCTGTTCGCGAACATGATGGCCGCCGAGCATCCCCTGCCCTACTGGGTCCGGTTCGACCTCGACACGCCGGTGCTGCTCTGCACCCTGCTGGCGGCGGCCGGCACCGGCCTGCTGTTCGGGCTGGCGCCGGCGGCGGCCGCGGCGCGGTCCGACCTGCAGCAGGCGCTCAAGGAGGGCGGCCGCGCGGCCGGCGCCGGACGCGGCCGCCGGCGCCTGCGCGGCACGCTGGTGGTGATCGAGGTGGCGCTGGTGCTGGTGCTGCTGGTGGGCGCCGCGCTGTTCACCCGCGCCTTTCTCAAGCTGCGCCAGGAGTCCGGCGGCTTCGCGACCGGGCAGCTGCTGACGCTGCGCGTCTATCTTCCCGGCAAGGCCTACGACAGCGACCCAGCCAAGACCCGGCACCTCGACGACATCGTGCGCCGGATCGAGGCGCTGCCCGGCGTCGAGCAGGCTGCCGCGTCGTACCTGACGCCGCTCGCGAGCGGCTACGGCAGCCATGCCACGGTGGGGATCGCGGGGCGGGACGTGCCGCACGGCGCCGAGCCCAGTGCCTCCTTCGCCGGCATCACCGGCCACTTCTTCCGCACCCTCGGCGTGCCGCTGCTGGCCGGCCGCGGCTTCACCGATGCGGAGGCCGCCGAGCGCACGCCCGTGGCGGTCGTCAATGCCGCCTTCGCGAAGCGCTTCTGGCCCCGCGAGACGCCGCTCGGCCGCCGCTTTCGGCTGAGCGACACCCAGCATCCGGACTGGCTGACGGTGATCGGCGTGGTCGCCGATTTCAAGAACGACGAGATCCACAACCGCGTCGAGCCGAGCGCCTATCTCCCCTACCCTTACCTGGCGACCCCCAACAACGGCCTGATCGTGCGCGGCCGGATCCGCCCCGCCGCGCTGGCGCCGCTGGTCCGCCAGGCGGTGCACGCCGCCGATCCCGGCCTGCCGGTCTTCCAGGTCGCCACCATGGAGCAGGTCCGGCGCGCCGGCTACTGGGCCCAGGGCCTGTTCAGCCGCATGTTCCTGATCTTCGGCGGCCTCGCGCTCTGCCTCGCCGCCATCGGCATCTACGGCGTGCTGTCGTACAGCGTCAGCCAGCGGCGGCGCGAGATCGGCGTCCGCCTGGCCCTCGGCGCCCGGCAGCGCCACGTCCTCCGCCTGGTGATCGGCCAGGCCATGGCGTTGACGGCGGCCGGCATCGCCTGCGGCATCGCCGCCGCCCTGAGCCTCAACCAGGTCCTGGCGGGGCTGCTCTACGAGGTCAGCCCCACCGACCCGGCGAGCTATGCCGGCATCATCCTGTTCCTCTGCGGGGTCGCCCTGCTGGCCAGCGCCCTGCCCGCGCGACGCGCGCTCGACGCCGACCCGCTGGAAGCCCTGCGCCAGGAGTAGCCGCTGTCATCAGGCGACCGGCCCCGCTCCCCGCGGGCACCGCCGCCGTCTCCCGCGCCCGCTGCCGCCCGCGCCATCTGCACCGCGGCCGAAGGCTATACTTGCATGGCTCGGCAAGCGCGCAATCGAGCCGCAATCGGGCGCGACGCACTGCTCGCGAGTGACCGCAAGCGCGAGCGAGCGCGAGCTCTCAGCGCGAAAGGAGCCCATCTTGAATCACCTTCGTCGTCGTTCCGCCCTGGTCGCCGCCCTCCTGGCCTTTGGCCTCTTCCACCTCGCCACCTTCGCGACGGACGCCCGCGCCCAGAGCATCCAGGGATTCCAGATGCCGGCCGCCCCCGCACCGCTTGCCGCGCCCGCGCCGGCGTTGCGCCTCGAGGCGGCCATGGCCCAGGCGCCGCTCCACACCCTGCCGCCGGCGAGCGTCGGCGCCGCCGACCTGCTTGCCTCCCTCCAGGCCTGGAACGCCGCCGGCAAGCAGCCGCTGCGCAACGGCTTCGCCCGCACCCTGGCGTCGCCGGGGATCGTCCGCCTGAGCGGCCCCCTGGGCGGCAGCGCGCCGCAGGCGGCGCCGCGGCCCTTCGCCGGCGGCCTGCTCACCGCCTCCGCGGCCGGCGAGCTGGCGTGGGGCACCCGCGTCACGGTCCAGGACGCCTATCGCCTGCGCCTCCACCTCTCCGATGTCCACCTCCCGGCCGGCACCCGCATGTGGGTCGAGGCGCCCGGCGGCCCGGCGCACGAGTTCGGGCTCGAGCTGCTGTCGCCGCTCGGCGACCTGTGGACGCCGAGCGTCAAGGGAGAATCGCTACTGTTCGAGGTGCACGTCCCGGCCGGCGCCGCCGCGGCCAGCTTCGCGGTGCGCGAGGTCATGGAGCTGATCCAGCTGGGTCCGGGCGGCGGCGGCGCGAGCCCCCTCGCCGCGCCTCCCGGGGACCCTGCCTGCATCGTCGACGCGAGCTGCCCCGCCGCCACCAGCGCCCTGCCCAACCTCGCCGCCAAATACCGGCACGCCGTGGCGCAGCTGATCTTCGTCGAGCCGGGACAGATCTTCTCCTTCTTCTGCTCGGGCGGCCTGCTCAACAACACCAGGAGCGACGGCACGCCCTATCTGCTCACCGCCAACCACTGCTTCGCCGACCAGTACGGGGCCAGCAGTCTCGAGGCGACCTTCGACTTCTACACCGCCTCGTGCAACGCCGCGACTCCCGACGAGACCACCTTTCCAGTCGCCAACGGCGGGCTGCTGCTCGCCACCGGCACCACCTCGGACTTCACCTTCGTGCGGCTCTACGGCGTGCCGGCGGGCCGCTACCTGCTCGGCTGGAACGCCAACGCCTCAGCCCTGACGCAGGGCACGAGCCTGTACCGGCTCTCCTTCCCGTTCCCGCTCAGCCAGCCGGTGCCCGACCCCGAGCGGTTCTCGCAGTCGACGTTCCAGACCGGCAACAACATCCCGGTCTGCGACCAGCCCCCGCCGGGGGAGATCCCGCGGCCACGGCCGGACTACATCTATGCCTCGCTGGTCAAGGGCGGCACCTTCGGCGGCAGCTCGGGGGCGCCGCTGCTGCTCGGCGACGGCAAGGTCGTCGGCCAGCTCTTCGGCGGCTGCGCCTTCGCCGGCCACGACGTCAACAACGGCTGCGACTACGCCAACTCCGAGCTCGACGGCGCCTTCAGCGTCAGCTTCCCCTCGCTCGCGCCCTGGCTCGCCCCCTCGGTGTCCCCCGGCGCCTGCGTTCCCGACGCCACGACCCTGTGCATCGACCGCAACCCCGGCGACCGCCGCTTCAAGGTCAAGGTCAGCTTCGCAACCGTCCAGGGCGGCGGCCTCTCCGGCTCCGGCAACGCCATCCCGCTCTCCTCGCTCGGCCTCAACGAGGGCGGCATGTTCTGGTTCTTTGCGGCCAACAACCCCGAGATGCTGGTCAAGATCATCGACGGCTGCGGGTTGAACTCACATTTCTGGGTGTTCTACGCGGCGACCACCAATGTCGGCTTCACCCTCAGCGTGACCGACACCGTGGCGCTCAACCAGCAGATCTACGCCAACCAGGACCAGGGAGCCGCCGTGCCGGTGCAGGACACCGCCGCGCTTCCCTGTCCGTGAGAAACGGCCGCTGGCAGCAACCGACGAAACGGATCGACGGCAAAGGAGAAGTAGCAGAAAGCAGAAAAATTCGATCGATCGCTTGAGCAGGCAGGAGGGCCCGAAGTCATTTGTCGGCGTCGCCGGCAGCCGGCGCGCCAGCCAAAGGAGGAAGGGCCATGAAGAGCGGCAGCATGTCACCGCGGCGGCTGGTCTGCCTCGGCGTCCTCGTGGTGTTCGCGACCCAGTCTTGCACTCTGAACCCGTGGCGTACCTGCTCACCCCCTTGTGAGGGGCCGGCGCTGGCCGAAAGGTTGGCCAGGGCCGAGGAAGTCCGGGTCCACAAGACCGACGGCAGTGTCCTCGAGCTCACGGCGGTCACCGTCCGCCAGGACGAGCACGGCACGGTCCTCCTCGCCACCAGGGTCCCGGACAGGACCGGCCGCTCGGCCGGCCGCCTGGCCAGCAGCTCGTCCGGCCGCATCGAGATCCCTCTCGCGGAGATCGCCCTGCTCGAGACGCGGCGTCAGGAGGCGGCCCGGTCCTGGGCCAACCTCGGCATCACCGTGACGGTCATCGCCCTGGCCGTGTTCGTGGTCGCCGGGCTCGCCGTCTCCAGCTCGGGCACTCTCTGTCCCACGATCGAATCGTTCGACGGCCGCCAGTACCGCATCCAGTCCGAGGCCTTCGCCGGCGCGCTGGCGCCCGGCCTCGAACGCACCACCTTCCACAAACTCGATGCGCTCGTCCCGGTGGCCGGCACCTACCGCGTGCGATTGGCCAACCATTCCGCGGAGACCGACTATGTCGATCAGCTGGCCCTTTACGCGGTCGAGCACCCGCGCGGCGTTCGCCTGGCATTCTCCGGGTCGGAAGCCCTGGTGACGGTGCGAGAGCCCCACGCTCCGGTCGCGGCCGTCGACGGCAATCACTGCGACGTCCGCTCCGCGCTCGCAGCCGGCGCCGGCTGGGAGAGCGACGTGCCTGCGCTGCTCGCGGCCTCGCGGACCACCGACGAGCTGCGCCTCACCTTCTCGCGCCCCGCCGGCGCCACCAGGGCAAAGCTCCTCCTGCACGCCAGGAACAGCCCGCTCGCCTCGCGGGTGCGCCAGGATCTGCTGGCGCTCCGCGGCCGGGAAGCGGCCAGCTGGTACGCCGGCCTGGCGAGCTCCCCCCGGGCCGCTGCCGCGTTCTCTGACTGGCTGTCCGACACCTGGGGCTGGCAGGTACGGGTGCAGGATGGAGGTCTCCCGGCGGCGCTGCCGATGCCGGACGTCGGCCCGATCGCGGCGGAGGATCTGGCCTTCGTCTTCGACGTCAGCGGAGTCCAAGGGGACACCCTTGCCTTCACCCTGAGCGGCGCTGCCGGAACCTGGCAGATCGACCATGCCGCCGTGGACTATTCGCCGGAGGTGCCTCTGGTCTGGAAGCGGCTGGCCCTGTCCGGCGCCCGGCGCGGAGCGCTCGACGAGCCCGACGGCAAACGGCTGGCGCTGACCTCGGGGGAGGCCCTGGATCTGGTCTTCAGCGCCGCCGCACCTGCTTCCCCGGGGATGGAGGTCACCCCCATCCTTGCCGCGCGCGGCTATCTCGTCCCCTGGTTGCCTGATTCAGCCGCACCCGATCGCACCCGCACGGCCGCCTGGTTGCGAGACCCCGAGCTGCTGCGGCGCCACTATCTCGAACCCTGATCCCTGGTGACGCGGCTGGGGCGCCGCCCCGGTGGCCGGCGCCCCGCCGCCTGGTCGCTTGTCCGGTTTCGTCCTACATCCCGTTGCGCCCATCGCTCACCCAAGGTCGGCGGCCCCGCCGATAGAGGCGCCGCGGCGCGGGCCCTATGCTGGGGACGTTCCATCGAGGAGGCCGACATGAGCGATCGATCCCTGCATGCCCAGCAACTTCCAGCCGGCCGCCGCCCGGTCGCCCCGCGGCGGCGCCGCCCGCTGCTCGCCGCCGCCGCCACCGCCGTCGTGGCGCTGCTCGCCGCCGCGCCCGGCTTCGCCGCTGCGCCCGGCTCAGGCACCGCGCCGTTCACGCAGTACGCGCTGATCGTCAACGGCGACGACTCGTTCACTCACAATTACAACGTCTCGCTGGCGCTGGTGAGCCTGCGGCAGCTGGGTTATGCGCCGCAGAACACGCTCACCCTGGCGCCGGCTTCGCTCGAGTCCTCCGGCGCCGCCGTCGAACCTGCCACCTGGCGCCGGCCGGCGACCGAGCAGGGGTTGCGGCAGGCCCTGGCGCTGCTGCGCGGGCGGGTGCGGCCCGGCGATCTGTTGCTGGTCTACCTGACCGGGCACGGCTACCGGATGTTCGGCCGCACCAGCCTCGGGTTGCAAGACGGATCGATCACCGCCCGCGACCTCATGCAGCAGCTCGGCGAGATCCCCTTCGGCA
>DASZHY010000482.1:0-12099 GCA_035949675.1 Thermoanaerobaculia bacterium | reverse complement strand
CGGGGCTCTTCCCCAACTTTTGCTACCTGGCCCACCGTACCGGGAAACCCGTTCCTCCTCGCGCGCCGCGCCAGCCTCCCGTCTGCCTCGAGGCCTGGGTGCGCCTGCGCAGCTTTCGCGGCTGCCCGGTGCTGGCGGCCTGGGGCGGCTATCGGCTGGGGATCTACTGCTTTCCGGGCGGCTGTTCGGGTCCGGCGGGGTCGTCGAACGGAGCGCTGGTCTTCGCCGGCCCCTTTCCCGGGCGGGCCTACATCTCTGAGCGGCCGGTGCCGCTCGGCGAATGGGTCCACCTGGCGGGCATCGAGGGTTCGGTAGGTTCGGTGTCGGCAGCGATCCCGGCGGCGGTGGCGATCGCCGGCGCCGACGTCACCGGCGGCCGCATGGCCGCAGGGGCCGGACCGCTGGCGCTTGGCTACGACCCCTGGGAGGCCCGGTCGGCTGCAGCAAGAGAGGCGAACTCGGCGCGCGCCGCCCTGGCGATGGGCAGGGGCAGGTCAGGAGCTCGGCGGGGCCGGGACTGCAGCGGCACGCCCGGGCCGCCTGACGGCGAGATCGGAGCTTGGCGATGGAGCCGCGGCTGGCGGAGCCTGGCCCAGGTCGCCGCCGGCCGCGGCACGGCGCGGGCGCTGATGCCCCTCGGGCGTTCATCGGCGCTCCCGACGCTCCCAAGGCGGGCACCTTCCGGTGCCACCGGCCGCATCACCCCGCGGGGTTGGGTGATCCTCGCCGCCGGCCTGCTGGCGGCTCTGGCGATGGCCGGAGCGGGCCTGGCTCTGCGGCATGGCTCAAAGCATTCGAGGCGTTCGAGCCGGTCAAGGCGGTCAAGGCTCTCGAGGCGGTCCGAGAGCCTCGGGCTTTGCAAGCGGTCCGAGGCGGGCGAGCCGTGATGCTCCGCCGGCTGCTCGAAAAGCCGAGGCGCCTGGTGGCCTGGTACGTCGCGGCCGCCTTCGTGGTGACGGTTCCTGACCTGTTGCTCGGGTGCTACGTCGACGCCGATCTACCCAGGCCGGCCCTGGTGGCGCTGATCGTGGTCCTGGCCGCCGCCGGGCTCTTCCTGCGCGCGAGCTGGCGGCGCCGGGCGGGGTTCAGGGTGACGCTCGAGCGGCGCTCCTTCGCGCTCTTCATCGCGCGCCTTCGAGGTGCGGGAGGTGCGGATGGAAGGTCGACGCGCACCGCCGTGATCTTCGACAGGTACCACCGGCCGGGAAGGCCATGATCTCGAGGTATGTCGAGAACCGCCGATCTGCTCCGACTACACCATGAAGGCGGCGATCCGGTGCCAAAGTAGGACCAGCTGCCGAGACAGGGCACGAAAGGAGACAGCCGATGAAATCTTCCTCCTCGTCGAAACCTGGTGCGAAGCAGGCCAGCTCGCAGGTGCGACGTTACCTCGCGGCTCTACCAGGCGAACCACGCAGGCACCTCGAGGAGCTGGGCGACGCCATCCGCGCGGCCGCCCCCGGCGCCGTGGAGAGTTTCGGCTACGGGATGCCCGCCTTCGCGCTCGATGGGAAGCCCTTTGTGTGGTACGCCGCCTGGAAACACCACAGCAGCCTCTATCCGGTCAGCGAGGCGACCAGGCACGCCCTGGCGGCAGAGCTCGAGGGATACGAGACCTCGGGGAAGGGGACGATTCGTTTCCGGCTGGACGAGCCGCTGCCGGCGGCCCTGGTGAAGCGGCTCGTCAAGGCACGCATCGCCGAGCTGCGAAGGATGCGGCAAGGGTCGTGAGTGGCGGCCGACACGCCTCTGGATAGAAGAACCGATCAAGCAGGCATCGGTCCGGGCAGGATCTCGCGCAGGTAGGAGGCGATGGGGCGGCTGGCATCGTAGTTCTGCGGGTAGCCGAGCGAGACTTCTTCGAAGCGCACGCCGTCGCGGTAGTAGGTGCCGCGGATGTGCAGGTGGCCGTAGACCGCGGCGTGGACGTTGAAGCGAAGGTGCCAGTCGTCGGTGCGGCGGGTACCGCACCAGATCGAGAAGCGCGGGATGCGCGGCAGCACAGCGAGGTCGTAGCGGAGCGGGAAATGGTTGATCAGCACCACCGGCCCCTGGCTTGCCGCGGCGGCGAGGCGAGGCTCGGTGGCCAGGCAGCGCGCGGCACACCAGCTGGGTTTGTCTGGGTGCGGGTCGGGATGGAGCAGCACCTCGTCGGAGCACAGCAGGTTGTCCTCCGCCGCCCAGGCGATGGCCTCGTCGGGCGGCACCTCGGGCGGCCGGAAGCTGTAATCGTAGAGCAGGAAGAGCGGCGCCAGCATGCAGGGCGGCCCGTCGCCCGGCCAGGTGACGTAGGGGTCCTCGGGGGTGAGCACGCCATAGTCGCGGCACAGGGCGACCAGGCGCCGGTACTTCGTCTCGCCGCGCGGCTCCTCGGTATGGGCTGGGATGGTCCACAGCTCGTGATTGCCCGGCACCCAGAGCAGGCGGGCGAAACGGCGGCTGAGGAGGCTCAACGCGTAGTGCATGTGTTGCTCGCTCTCGCCGACGTCGCCGGCGATGATCAACCAGTCCTCGGGGTAGGCCGGCAGGGCGGCGAGCACCTCGCGCGTTACTTGGTAGCGCAGGTGAAGGTCGGCGATGGCATGGAGCTTCATGGCCGCCGGCTGGCCGTCAGTGCCGCCAGTGTCAGTTGACTGGCTCTTTCTGCGGGTCCTCGGGGCGGCGGAGATCGATCACGCCGTCGGCATCGATGGAGTAGCCGAGCTCGCTCCGCTCCCGGTCGAGGTCCGCGGTTTCGGCGCCGCCCTGCCGCCGGTCGGGACCGCCGGCCGCCGGCGATTCCGCCGCGGCGTCGGCCGTCGCCGCACCGGCCGCCGGCGCGGACGCCTGCCCCGGGAGCAGCAGCGCCTGCTGCAAGCCGTTCTCGGTCTGGCTGACCTCGACCAGCGGGTGCCGCACCGGCTCGACCGAGTAGTCAGGGTGATAGAGGGCGCCGCCGCCGCTCGGGATGCCGATGCCGCGCGCGTGCTCGCCGGCGAGCGGCACCGTTTGCAGCAGGCGGGCCCAGCCGGGCTCGTCATGGACGTCCACGACGAACGGCACGACGCGCAGCATGTCGCTCGTCTTGGTGCCGCTCTCGTCCCAGCCCTTGAGCCCCAGCTGCACCGCGCCGGCGGAGACGCCGAGCAGCAGCGCGCCGCCGTAGTAGCGCTCCACCAGCTTCTGGTCGAGTCCGGCGGCCTTGAAGGCGTCCCACCCCCGCCTCACCTCGCCGCCGGCGAGCAGGATCAGATCGGCGCCGGCCAGGAAGTTCAGATCCTCGGCGGCAGGCTGGGCCGGGATGTGCCGGCAGTCGCGGACGCCGACCTGTTCCATGGCGGCGACGAAGAGGTTGTAGAACTCGGGCGCATCCCCGTTGGAGGCGCCCAGGTAGGCTGCCTTCGGGGTGCTGCCCGCGCGCTCCCCGTCCGCGCCGAGCAGCGTCCGTGCCCGCTGCAGGAAGGGCTCCCCCTCGTCGCGCCAGAAAAGGAGTTGGCTGTCGGCCAGCAGGAAGATGGGCTTGATGGTGCTCACGCCTCGGCGCCTCCCGGCGTTCCCCGAACGCGCAAGATAGCACGCCGGCGTCGGCGGCGACGCCGCCCGGCCGGCGTATGCTCAGGAGCGGCTCAAGCGCGAGCTTTGAACGGATTCTCGACCCTCACGCCATCGTAGCTTCGGCCGTGCACCAGATCGGGGGTTTGCCAACTTGGCGCCGCCAGGCTCTCAGGGCACCAGCTCGTAGTCGACGCCCAGCGCCTCGTAGGTTGCTGCCGCGCGATGGTCGCGCGACAGTAGCGTGGCTCCGGCACGGCTCGCCGTTGCGGCGATCAAGGCATCGTAGATCGCACCACCGGCCAGACCGGCCGCCGCCGCTTGCTCAACCAGCCGCAGGTGGCTATTCGGCGGCAGCGTGAGGAGCGGATTGCGAAAGCGCTGGCGGAGGAACTCGGCGACCAGTTTGCCGGGGGCGCGATGAGGGGCAGGAAGCCGCGTAATGACCGAGAAGGTTTCGATGACCACATGCGCCGGCAGGCGTGGATCGCGACGCAGGCACTCCAAGGCCGCACGGTGCCCTTCGTGCCACGAAGCGAAGGCCGCGACGACGACGCTGGTGTCGACGGCGATCAACGACGGGCTCGCTCCAAGGTCTCGCGGACGATCTCGTCGGTGAGCGCCGGCAGCTCCTCGGCGGGGACCGCGACCGGGCCGTCGCCGCTGTTGCGCAGCGACATCGAAGCCCCTGCCGGCTCGATCTCGATCCGGCCGTCGCGTTCCCGGATTTCGAGCTCCTGGCCGCCGACGAGAGACAGCCGGCTGCGAAGCTCCTTGGGGATGACGACTCGCCCAGCGGCATCGATGGTAGTTCGCATGGTAGAAGTATACCATTTGAGTGCACTGGCCGGGTCGATCCGCTGGTGGCCCTGCGGCGTCGCAAGGAGAGAGGACCCGGCGCCGGAACGCCCGGCCACGGGCCCCGGATTTGCATTCGCTGAAGTCGTCACATGCGGCGTGCGCGGCGCGCGGCCCGACTGGGGCGAAGGGGACTGCGGGGCGTCGGCTGGCCGACGGCGCCGGATTCACAGGAGGTCGCGATGCGGTCCATCTTGCGGTCCAGGATGCGGAACCTCTTCCTTTCGGCAGGCCTGCTGCTGGCGGCCTTCGCACCGGGGAACGCCGGCACCCGGACGTCGACGGCGGAGTACATCCCGCCGCCCCAACCGGGGGACATCTATACCGTGATCGACTTCGCCCGGTCCGCCGGCCTGGCGGAGGCGACCACCATCGAGGAAGTCATGGGCAGCCGGCACCGGGAGATGACGGTCGTGCCTCACGTCTACTGCGCGCACACGACTCCCACCGGCGTCGTGGTCCGGTTCCGGCACTACGCCGCGGACTCGGCCCCCCTGACCGTCACCACGACGGGCACGATCGTCCACGGCCCCCATCAGGGAGGGCTGCCCGTCGAGGCACTGCACCGCTGCTACCAGCTGGTGAGCTGAGCTAGGCCGAGCCGAGGTGATCTCGGGCGGCGCGGCGAGGCCGGACCGTCGCGCGCCGCCTCGCCCCGCGGCGGCCCGGCTCGCGGACCGGCTGCTACAATCCCGCCGTGGGTGACGACCTGCCGCCGAAGCCTGGCCCGACCGCCGATCCTTCTCGACCCGTGACGCCAGCCGGTCCGGCGCCCGCCCCCGCCGGCCCGGGCCCCGACCCGCGCGATTCGGGGAGCGGCGGCATCCCGCCCGCCGAGCAGCAGGTCTCGCGGCAGAGCGGCGAGCCGCCGCGCTGGGGCAAGGGCACGCAGAGCGGCGATGAAGGAGTCTTCCTGCGCGGGCCGCAGCCGCGCTCCTCGGAGGTCGCCCGCCTGCTGCGGATCGGCGCCGAGTTCGTTCGCGGCGTCCGCGCGCTGCACTTCGTCGGCCCGTGCGTCACCGTCTTCGGCTCGGCGCGCTTCGGCGCGGACCACCGCTACTACGAGCTGGCGCGGGAGATGGGGCAGCGGCTCGGCAAGGCGGGCTTCACCGTCATGACCGGCGGCGGCCCCGGGATCATGGAGGCCGCCAACCGCGGCGCCCGCGACGTCGGGGCGCGCTCGGTCGGCTGCAACATCGTCCTGCCGCAGGAGCAGAAGCACAACGACTATCTCGACCTCTGGCTCGAGTTCCACTACTTCTTCGTCCGCAAGATGATGCTGGTCAAGTACTCCTATGCGTTCGTGGTGCTCCCGGGCGGCTTCGGCACGATGGACGAGATCTTCGAGACCGCGACGCTCATCCAGACCGGCAAGATCCGGGACTTCCCGGTGGTGCTGATGGGCGTCGACTTCTGGCAGCCCCTGCTCGACCTGTTCCGCAAGAGCATGATCCCCGAGGGCACCATCTCGCCGGTCGACGTCGAGCGCCTGCTGCTGACCGACTCGCCGGAGGAGGCGATGAGCCGCATCATGAACACGGTCTGCGACTTCGGCCTGGTGTGGCAGCCGCGCCCGCGCTGGTACCTGGGCGAGAGCGACCTCGCCGCGGCGCCCGCCCCCGCTCCCGGCCCCTCCCGGCCCGCCCGTTCGTCCGCGCCCCGCTAACCCGCTAGTGTCCCGAGTCAGAAATTCGCATCATTAGTCGTCGAGCGATCCGGGCTCCTGGCCAGGCGCGCCGACGCAGGCATAGTCGAAGCTATGTCGAGGAGGCGGCCGCCGCCACCAGCCAAGGCGGCACTCCCCGCAGGTCGCAACGCCGCCAGGGGGCCGGAGCGCCGGCGAATGATGATGCGAATTTCTGACTCGGGACACTAGATCACCGCCTGCCGGCGCCTCACCTCTGGGCGCTCTGGCCGGCGGACTGATCGACGCGTTTGTCACATTTGTCACACGGGAACCCTTGCGCCCGCTGCCTGTTTTAGCTAAGGTACACCCGCTCAAAACGGGGCTACTGAACGTCTCGCTGCCGGCCCCCAGGCCCGCGGCCCACCTGGAGGTCTTGCATGTCGAGGCTGCACCTGTGCGCCCTGTATTTCTGCGTCCTGACTCTCTCCGCGCTCGGGCTGGCCACCCCCGAGGCCGTCGCGCAACCACTTCTCAAGTCGGCGGTGCAGGTCGGCGCGGGGGCAACAACAGCGATCCCACGGTGTTCCAGCTGCCGGTCTCGATCGCCGAGATCCCGACGCTCGACCCCGCCGGGCTGGCGCTGCTGACCGCGCTGCTCGGCCTGGCCGGCTGGCGTGCGGCGCGGCGGCGGCGGAGGTGGACAGGCCGGAGCTGAGCACCGGCCCGCCGCGGCGGCGGCGGCTCGCCGGCCGGAGCTGGGCGCCGGCCCGCCGGGGCGGCCGGACCTGAACGCCTGGCGGCTACAGCAGCCGGCTCGCCAGGTTGGCGAGCTCCGAGCGCTCGCCCTTCTCGAGGTTGACGTGGGTGTACAGGGCGCTGCCCTTGGTGCGGTCGATGAGGTAGGACAGCCCGTTGGTGTGGGCGTCCAGGTAGGGCGTGTCGATCTGGAAGATGTCGCCGGTCAAGACGATCTTGGTGCGCTCGCCGGCGCGGGTGATGATGGTCTTGATCTCGTGCGGCGTCAGGTTCTGCGCCTCGTCGACGATGAAGATCACGTTGGAGAAGCTGCGGCCGCGGATGTAGGCGAGCGGCACGATGTGCAGCTTCTCGGTCTCGACCAGCTCCTCGACCTTGCGGTACTCGCGCTCCTTCTCGCTGTACTGGTTCTTGATGATCGACAGGTTGTCCCACAGCGGCTGCATGTAGGGGTCGATCTTGGAGTGGATGTCGCCGGGCAGATAGCCGAGGTCGCGGTTGGAGAGCGGCACGATCGGCCGCGCCAGGTAGATCTGGCGGAACTGCCGGCGCTGTTCCAGCGCGCCGGCCAGGGCTAGCAGCGTCTTGCCGGTGCCGGCGGCGCCGGACAGGGTCACCAGCGGCACGTTGTCGTTGAGCACCGCGTGCAATGCAAACGTCTGCTCGGCGTTGCGCGGCGAGATGCCGTAGGCGAGCGTCTTCGTCACCCGCTCCAGGCGGTCGCTGCGCGGGTTGAAGTAGGCGAGGCCGGAGTTCGATCGGCTGCGCAGGATGAAGTACTGATTGGGCAGCGGCCGCTCGGCCAGCAGCTCCTCGACCGCCAGCGCCTCTCCCCGGTACAGGCGGTCGATGCTCGCCGGATCGTCGACCTGGATCTCGCTCTTGCCCTTGTAGAGATGGTCGAGGTCCTTGATCTTGACCGTTTCGTAGTCCTCGGCCGTGAGGTTCAGGGCACGCGCCTTGAGGCGCAGGTTGATGTCCTTGGTGATCAGGACCACCTTGCGGTCGGGCTCGCGCCGGGTGAGCGCGAGCACGGCGTTGAGGATGCGGTGGTCGGCCTTCTTGGTGCCGAAGACCTCCGCCGAGTCGAGATGGCTCGTGGTCTCCTCGGTGAGGACCCGGAAGCGGCCGTGCGCGGCGCCGTCGAGCGGGATCCACTCGGCCAGCATGTTGCGGCTGGACAGGCGGTCGAGCTGGCGGATGAACTCCCGCGCCTGCAGGTTGAGGACCGAGTTGCCCTTCTTGAACTGATCCAGCTCTTCGAGGACGGTGATGGGGACGGCGACGTCGTGTTCCTGGAAGTTGAGGATGGCGTTGAAGTCGTAGAGGATGACCGAGGTGTCGAGGACGAAGATTTTGGTCAGGCTTCCTTGCATAGTCTCTCGTAGGGAGTGCGAGGCAATGGGGCTGGCTCCGAGGGCCGTCGTCTCCAGGGATCCGTCGTCATCTGGCCGCTGACCACAGGGTAACCCCAACCCACCGCCGGAGCAAGCCTCCGGCGGCGGCTCGGCGGCTCGGCGACTTGGGGGCTCTCCGGGGTAACATCCCGGGCGATGACCTCGACGCTCCGCCGGGCGGCCTCGCCCCGGTACTTGATGCTGGCCTTCCTGCCAGCGGTGGCGGCGCTCGCGGCGCTGGCGCCCGAGCGGCGGGTGGCCCTTTTCGTCTGCGCCTGCGCCGCCATGGTGCCGCTCGCCGCCTGGATCGGCCGGGCCACCGAGCAGCTGGCGGATAGTCTCGGCGAAGGGTTGGGCGGCCTCCTGAACGCCACCCTTGGCAACGCCGCCGAGATCATCCTGGGCCTGGCGGCGCTGCGCCACGGCCTGATCGGCATCGTCAAGGCTTCGCTGACCGGCTCGATCCTGGGCAACCTGCTGCTGGTGCTGGGCGCCGCGGTGCTGGCCGGCGGCGCCCGGCGCGACGTACAGTGCTTCAACGCCACGGCGGCGCGCGCGCAGAGCAGCATGCTGACCCTCGCCGCCATCGCCCTGCTGGCGCCGGCCGCGTTCGCGGCCGTCTCGGGGCGCGGCGCCAGCGGCTCGAGCGGTCTGTCGCTCGCCATCGCGGTGGTGCTGATCCTCACCTACGCTTGCGGCCTGCTGTTCTCCCTGCGCACCCACCGCCGGCTGTTCCTGGGCACCGGCTGCCGCGCCTCGGAGTCGGCGCCCGAGCCGGCTGCCTTCGTGCCCTGGGGCAAGGGGAAGGCGGTGGCGGTGCTGGCCGGGGCCGCCGTCCTCGCCGCCTGGGTGAGCGAGGTGCTGGCGGGGGTGGTCGAGCCAGCCGCCCGGGCGCTCGGGATGAGCGATCTGTTCGTCGGGGTGATCGTGCTGGCGACCATCGGCAACGCCGCCGAGCACGCCGGCGCGGTGCAGGTGGCCCGCCACGACCGCATGGACCTGGCTCTGGGCATCGCGGTCGGCAGCAGCGTGCAGATGGCGCTGCTGGTGGCGCCTTTCCTGGTGGTCGCCTCCCGGTTCATCGGGCCGCACCCGATGGACCTGGTGTTCACCCTGCCCGAGGTGCTGGCGGTGGCCGCTGCCGTGGCCATCGCCGGCCAGGTGGCGGCCGACGGGGAGTCGAACTGGCTCGAGGGGGTCCAGCTGCTGGCCGCCTACACCGTGCTGGCGGCGCTGTTCTTCTTCTTGCCGGCCTGAGCGCGGGTGATGCTCGGCCCCGGGCCGCCGGACTTGCGCCGACGGCGCCGGCATGCACAATGGCGGGCGTGCAGACACTCGAGCGCGGTACGCGAGAGCGGCGGCGAGAGCCGGCAGGCGCGCGGCCGCCGGCGCGGCGGGCGCTGGCGCCGCGCCTCGAGGTGCTGGCCGCCGCCGCCCTGTTCTCGACCGGCGGGGCCGCGGTCAAGGCGACCCACCTGTCAGGCTGGCCGGTCGCCTGCCTGCGCTCGGCCATCGCGGCCGCGGCGCTCGTGCTGTTGCTGCCGCAGGTGCGCCGGCGGCCGACCCCGCGGATGCTGGGCATCGCCGCCTGCTACGCCGTGACGATGATCCTGTTCGTGCTGTCGAACAAGCTCACCACCGCGGCCAGCGCCATCTATCTGCAGGCGAGCGCGCCTCTCTTCGTCTTGCTGCTCAGCCCTTGGCTGCTCGGCGAGCGCATCCGCCGCGGCGACCTGCTCTCGATGGCGGCTATCGCGCTCGGCATGGCGCTGCTGGCGACTGGGCTCGAGCCGGCGTCCTCGACCGCTCCCGAGCCGTGGCGCGGCAACTTGCTGGCCGCCCTGTCGGGCCTCACCTGGGCGCTGACGATCATGGGCATGCGCAGCCTGGGCCGTGCTGCCGGAAGCCAGGCCGGCGGTCAGGGCGGAAGCCAGGCCGGCAGCCTGGCCGGCGGTCAGGGCGGCAGCCAGGCCGGCAGCGAGGGCGGAAGCCAGGCCGGCGGCGAGGAGGGGGCGGCGCCGCGCAGCGACGGCCTCGTCGCTGCCTTCTGGGGCAACGTGCTGGCGGCCGCTGCGGCGCTCCCGATGAGCCTGCCGCTGCCGGCAGTCCGTGCCGCCGACTGGCTGGTGATCGGCTTCCTCGGGCTCTTCCAGATCGGCCTCGCCTACGTCCTCCTCACTCGCGGCGTCGGCGGCGTGCCGGCTCTCGAGACGTCCCTGCTGCTGCTGCTCGAGCCGGTCCTCAACCCCCTCTGGGCCTGGCTGGTGCATGGCGAGCGCGTCGGCCAGCGCGTCTTAGCCGGCGGCGCCCTGATCCTGGCGGCGACCCTGCTCAACAGCTGGCACGATGCCCGCCTGGCGGCCCGCGAGCGCCGGGCCGCCGAGGGCCCCTCGCGCACTTGAAAGGCGGCCGCTTCAGGCTCTCGTTGGCCGAAGGATTGATGCCACGGCCGGGGAGAATCGACGCCCGATGAGGTTTGTTTGGGCGATTGGGTACCAGTTGACACCAATCCAGTGTAACGCCTAGATCGCCTTAGCCTACCGTCTCTCTGCTTGTTAATGCACCACTTGACACCGCTCACGAACGAGCATACACTCCTTCCATGTTCACCCTCCGGCAGCTCCAAGACCGCTTCCAGACCCAGGACGACTGCCTGGCCTACCTCGCCTCGATGCGCTGGCCCGATGGCGTCTACTGCCCCCGTTGCGGCACCAGCGAGAAGGTCTACAAGCTGGCGAAGCCCTTCAAGTGGCAGTGCAAGGCGTGCGCGAAGAACGGGTACAAGTTCTCCCCGCTGACCGGCACCGTCTTCGAGAACACCAAGTTTCCCCTGCGGGACTGGTTTCAGGTCATCTTGATCATGTGCCAGGCCAAGAAGGGCATGAGCGCTCTTCAGATCCAGCGGCACATCGGCATGGGCCAATACCGCACTGCCTGGTACATGTGCCACCGCATCCGCGCCGCGATGCAGGACCCCGCTTTCCAGAAATTGACGGGCGTTGTCGAGGTCGATGAAACCTACGTCGGCGGCAAGGCCAAGAACCGGCACGGTGGCGGAATCGGCGGCGGCATGAAGAAGGGCCAGGGCGGGCGCGGCGCCGCCGGCAAGGTCGGCGTGATCGGCGCCATATCCCGCAAGGGCAACGTGGTCTGCCAGGTGATCGAGGCGACCGACGCCAAGACGCTGGAAGGCTTCGTGGACAAGACGGTTGCGGATCGCGCCTCCCTGGTCGCGACCGATGAGCTTCAGACCTACAAGCGGATCGGCAGCAAGAGGCCCCATGACTTCGTGAACCATACGGCCGGCGAGTACGTCCGCAGCGAAGTCCACACCTGCACCATTGATAGCTTCTGGTCGCTCATCAAGCGCGGCATCATGGGCAATTTCCATCACGTCTCCAAGCGGTACCTGCCGCTCTACCTCAATGAGTTCTCCTTCCGGCACAACAACCGAGAGAACGACGACATGTTCTCTACCGTCGTGGCGGGATCGTGACGGGCGCCGGTTCCCCGAAGAAGCCGGCCGCTCCTCGCAAGAGGAAGAAAAGAGCCGGCCCCGTGAGCCTGCATCCGCTGAGCTTTGATGACGCGATGCGAGCATTGCTAGCGGTTCCCGCTAAACCAAAGAGCAACCGACGCGGCAAGAAGATCGACCAAGATGACTAACGACTGTTTGGAAATGGTGACCCTTGTAGTAACTGCACTCGGCGTTGTTGTTCTGATTTTCTACACATACTTTACCTATATGCAGATGAAGCTCTCCAGGGAAGCCCTGATCGCAGCTAACAGGGCATTGATCGGCCCGGTAGGACTTAGCAATAGCGCTCTGTTGGCAGCTGGCCCCACTGGACTGGAAATGATGCTCTCCAATAGCGGTCGGTATCCCGCAGCCAATATCAAAGGAGAATCCGGCTTTGTCTTCATTAGCGA
>DASZHY010000481.1:0-2818 GCA_035949675.1 Thermoanaerobaculia bacterium | reverse complement strand
ATGCCCGAGATGGATGGATTTGAAGCCAGCCGCGCTATCCGCGAGAGCGAGAAGCTCACCGGGATGCATGTGCCGATCATCGCTTTGACGGCGCACGCCATGAAAGGCGATCAGGACAGGTGTCTCGCCTCGGGCATGGATGCGTACCTCTCCAAGCCCATCCAGGGAGCCGATTTGACCAGTACCATAGCGGCTTATCGCAAGGAAGAAGCTTACAGCAGGAAGACGCTCATGGCAAGAAAGTGCGTCGGCCTTCCAGCCTGATAGTGCCGGCGAGAGAATGGGAACTTTGTGTGGGTCCAATGGCTACCTTCTCGGCTCATACCGCATCGCCACTGCCCCCGAGCCGAACTCCAGCCGGCTCATGAGCCTCAAGTCGATACGCTTCGATAGCCCCGCGAACAACGTCGGCCCGTGGCCCGCTAGCCTGGGCTGCACCACGAGCTCGTACTCATCGATCAATCCCAGCTCCGCCAACGCCAGCGGGAGCTTCACGCCTCCCACGAGCAGTCCCTTACCCGACTCCCGCTTGAGCTGCTGAACGGCCTTCCCCAGATCCCCGCGCACGAGCTTCGCGTTCCAATCGACCCGGTCCAAGGTGCTCGACACGACGTACTTCTTTGCCGCGTCAATCGTCCGGGCGAAGGGTTCCATCCAATCAGGCCTCGCTCCCGTCCGCGCCGGCGGCCGAAACGCTGCTTCCATCATTTCGTAAGTCACCCGGCCAAAGAGGAGGGCATCGGCCTGATCGAGGTTCTCGACCGCGTGACGATGCAAGTCTTCGTCCGCGAAGCCTTCACGATGATCGCAGCACCCGTCCAATGTGACGTTGATGGAATACCGCAGGGGTCGCATCACGCAAGAGTACCGCCGATGGGGTAAGCCAGCAAAGTTAGACCGCGGGTCGTGGGGTATGCCCCACTACCAGCCCGCGCGCCGCGTTGACACTCCGGACGCGATGGCTTACATTTGGACGTGCACCCCTTCCCGACTCCCAGGCCCTCGCAAGCGGCGCGGGGCCCGGGCGGCGAGCCCCCCGACGCGGCCGACACCGCCGACGGCGCCGACGGCGCCGACACCGCCGCCGGCGCCGCCGACGAAGCGCCGCTGGCTTCCAGCTCCCCGGAAACCCCTGCAGTCATCGCGGCGATCCCCGCTCGCTACGGCTCCACCCGCCTGCCCGGCAAGCCCCTGCTGCGGCTCGCCGGCCGGCCGATGATCGAGCACGTCTACCGCCGCGTCGCGACCGCCCGCGGCCTCGCCCGCATCGTGGTGCTGACCGACGACGAGCGCATCGCCGATGTGGTGACGGCCTTCGGCGGCGAGGTCGAGCTGACGCCGGCCGGGTGCGCCAGCGGCACCGACCGCATCGCCTACGCGGCGCGCCGCTGGCCGGGCGCCGCGGCGGTGGTCAACGTGCAGGGCGACGAGCCGCTCATCGATCCGGAGGCGGTGTCGGCGATCGCCGCCCACCTTGCCGCGCACCCCGAGGACCCGATGGTGACGCTGGCGGCGCCGTTCGCCGCGTCCGGCCTGGCGGCCGAGATCGCCGCCGAGCTCGCCAACCCCAACGTGGTCAAGGTGGTCGTCTCCCTCGACGGCCGCGCCCTGTACTTCAGCCGGGCTGCGATACCCTATGTGAGGCAGGCAGCCGGGGATGGGTCGGCAGCGGCCGGCGCGGCGGGACCTGGCGCCGGCGCCGTGCCGCTGCGCCACCTGGGCATCTACGGCTACCAGCGGGCCGCCCTGCTGGCGCTGGCCGAGCTGCCGCCCTCCCCCTTGGAGCGAAGCGAGGCGCTCGAGCAGCTGCGGGCCCTCGAGCATGGCATCTCGATCCGCGTGCTGCTGACCGCCCCCGGCCTGCCCGGCGTGGACACGCGGGAGGATCTCGAGCGCGCCGAGCGGCTGCTGGCGCTGGGAGCCGGCCACTGGACGGCCGCCTCCACGACCCACGACGGGCGATAGACCGGGCGATAGAGACCGGAGGGGAAAGACGACCATGGCGACCAAGTACATCTTCATCACCGGCGGCGTCGTGTCCTCCCTGGGCAAGGGCGTGGCCGCCGCCTCGGTCGGAGCGATCCTCGAGGCGCGCGGCTTCTCGGTCACGCTGATGAAGTTCGATCCCTACGTCAACGTCGATCCGGGCACCATGTCGCCCTATCAGCACGGCGAGGTGTTCGTGACCGACGACGGCGCCGAGACCGACCTCGACCTCGGCCACTACGAGCGCTTCACCCACACCAAGACCAGCAAGCGGCACAACTTCACCACCGGCCGCATCTACGAATCGGTGATCGACAAGGAGCGGCGCGGCGACTACCTGGGCAAGACCGTGCAGGTCATCCCGCACATCACCGACGAGATCAAGGAGGCGATGCGCCGCGTCGCAGACTCGCACGACGTGGTCATCGTCGAGATCGGCGGCACCGCCGGCGACATCGAGTCGCTGCCGTTCCTCGAGGCCATCCGCCAGTTCCGCCAGGAGCTGGGACGCGGCAACGCCGTCAACATCCATCTCACCCTGGTGCCCTACATCGCCGCCGCCGACGAGCTCAAGACCAAGCCCACCCAGCACTCGGTGCGCGAGCTGCGCGAGATCGGCATCTCGGCCGACGTGCTGCTGTGCCGGGTCGACCGCCCGCTGCCGCCGGACATGAAGAAGAAGATCGCCCTGTTCTGCAACGTCGATCCGCGCCAGGTGATCGAGGCCCGCGACGTGCCGACCATCTACGAGGTGCCGCTGATCTTCTGCCGCGAGGGCCTGGACGACCTGCTGCTCGAGCTGCTCAACCTGCCGCACTACGACCGCGACCTG
>DASZHY010000480.1:0-2825 GCA_035949675.1 Thermoanaerobaculia bacterium | reverse complement strand
CCTCACTCGGCTTCAGAACCTTGCAGACGGGCGCAAGGTTGAAGATAAGAAAGTTGAGCTAAAGAGGGAATTACCGGAGCCTCAGCGGGCAGCTCGTCGGATAGCGGCGCTCTGCAATGCAGCAAGCGGCGAGGACGTTCTCTGGATTGTGGGTGCCGATGAGTCAGGCGTACTTACGACGCTACCCAGCATTGATCTTGCCAGCTGGTGGTTGCAGGTATGTGCGGAATTTGATGAGCTTCCACCGGCCATGGAAGACCTTTTTGTTCCCTTTGGACCAGGGGCCGTGCTGGCGCTCAGCTTCCGCTCAGATAGGGCACCCTACGTGGTTCGCAATCCTGTCCATGGAAGTCCAGGCGGTGGCCCAGTCGCCTTCGAGGTACCATGGAGGGAAGGAACTGCCACGCGATCAGCGCATCGATCAGAGTTACTGAGAATCCTCGTACCTGCCTCTCAGGTGCCGACCTTAGAGCCCATCAGTTGCTCCTTCGCTGGCAACGCTTACAACCCGTCAGTGCCTCAGCGGTTTATCTGGAATCTGTATTTTTCGTTCTACATCGTGCCTGCAACAAAGGACCCTGTAGTTATCCCGTTCCATCGCTGTCATGGGCAAGTCGAAGTCGAAGGAGTTCCGGAACCAGTGAGGCTCGACAGGATAACGATCACCTCGTATGGGCATCCAACGACGGGCCAGAGCGGCTCACAGAATGTGCTACCTAGCACTGCGGATGTAATTGCAATAGGACCCGGAAAGCTCGATCTTATGGGATCAGCTGATTGGTCTGAGCCGCCGCCGACTCCTGGACCTTTAGCGCGCTTGACCCTTGAACTACGGACAGCGGGTAGTCAGCAGCCGCTGATAGTTAGGGCAGTCCTTAGACGGGATCGGGACTTTCGTTTTATTGCCGAGACGATCGACGTGTCATGATGGAGATAGGCCGGGATGTGGGGGAGGCGTCGGTGATGGTGCCGCGGAACAGCCGCTTGACCTCGTGAACTCGCCGCAGTTCCCGCGGTGTCGTAAGCCCAAGCAGCACCCGCAGCTCGTGTGCCCGGTACACGGTCCGCAGCTCCCCGGGGTCAACCCGTGCGTCGTCGCTCGCGAACACCACGGCCTCGTCTAGCACGGCGCTCCACACCTCGACGACCAGGCCCGCCCGGGCGAAGTCCTCGAGCAGCATCGCGCACACGCCCGCGGTCAGAAGCGAGGCGCCCGTCTGCGACACGCCGCCCAGTGTCTCGCCAACCGTCCGCGCCGCCTCGGGCGCAACGAGCCGCAGCAGGTCCGCCTTGAGCCTCCGCAGCGACTGCACCAGCTCCGGCGAAAGCGCGCCGCGCGGCGCCTCGACATGCAACACCTCGCCGCGGGCCTCCACCTGGGCGCCGCAGCGCCGCAGCTTCTCGAGCAGCTCCTCGGCCATCATCACAGGTCGAGTACCTCTTTTTCGTCGTCAGCGTCGACCCCGTCGGCCCCGGCACCCCCCTCCCCGCCTGGAGCCCCGGGCCGCTGAGCCGTTACACCCTTTACAACGCAGTCCCCATGCGGGTTTGCGCCGTTTTCGGGAGCCGCTACACCGCCGTTACCGTCGCCTGTCAGACAGGCGGCCAAACCCGCTACGGCATTGGTTGGCAGCGGGTCCGCCGGCCCGCCGGGCAGATACCTGGCGAAGGCGTCGGAGAAGCTCTCCAGCAGGTAGCCTCTGGCGACCTTCGGCCCGGTGCGGAACAACCGCGGCCGCACTCCGAAGGGCTTGAGCAGCCGCGCCAGCTGCACGGCCGACAGAGGATGCCCGCCTCGCCATTCGCCCCAGGGCCTGTCCTCCCGCGCGCGCAGGTCCTGCAACAGGTCCTCGGTGAGGAGGCGGCCGGGGCCGCGCTCGTCGAAGGACTCGCGGATGTCGGCCAGCAGCAGCTCGCGCGCGCTGTCCGGCGGTTCGCTGCCGCTGCCCGACAGCGCCAGCGCCGCCCGCCGCGCGCTCTCCGGCCACTCCCCGCCCGCCAGGTCGGCGATGGCCAGAAGCGGCCGCCAGTTGTCGGCTGCACGGTCGTCGAGCTCGCCGGGCATCTCGGGGTCGGCGCCGCGCAGCGCGGCGAGATGATCGGCGGCCCACCGCGCTGCCCGCCGCCGGAGCTCCTCGAAGCCGCCTGGCCGGTCGAACCGCAGGCGCTCGATGTGCTCTCCCGGAGCGCGGCGGCGCATCGCCACGACCAGGCTGCGATCGGCCAGCGTGTCCGGCAACCGGCCGATGAGCGCCACCGCCTTGGGCGCCCAGGTCGAGAAGCGGCACGGCTCGTTGTCGTCGCCGACCGTGCGCACCACGTAGGCCGCGTCGCGGGTGTGGCCGCTGTTGAGGATGCCGCGCAGCTCTTCCTTGTCGCGCAGGAAGCTGTCGGCCTCGTCGACGAGCAGGGTAGGGCAGTACTTCTCGACGATGCGGAAGAGCGCCGCCGGCGAGATGTTGGAGCTCAGCAGCGGCCGGGGCACCAGCCGGGCGAGCAACGACAGCGTCGTCGTCTTGCCGCAGCGTTTCTCGGGCGAGATCAGCGCCAGCAGGGGCGATGCCGCGGCGCCCTCGAGCGCATGCGCGTGCAGCGTCCACAGTGCGGTGGCGACGTCGGCGAACGGCGGCAGCGCGACGAAGCGGGTAAAGGTGACGGCGACCTCGGACAGCAACGCCGCACCGTCCACCGGTTCAGGCCAGGCCGCCGGCTCTGCGAACTCGACCGGGCGGCCCTGGCCCGCCGCGGCCAGCGCCCGCTCGGCCGTCAGCGCCGCGTCGACGAGCTGTGCCGGCGCCTTGGCCTTGCCGTCGAGTGCCGCCAAG
>DASZHY010000479.1:0-2802 GCA_035949675.1 Thermoanaerobaculia bacterium | reverse complement strand
AATTCTCGCCGCAGCGCAGAGCCCAGGTCACCAAGAATTCCGCCCTTAAGTCCGCCTGCCGGCCTTTAACAGGACAACGGCGCTCCGCCTCAGCGGCGATCTCGCTGCATATGAAGCCCAGCCGGTCCACCTCCTCCGCTAGGACGACGATCGCCAATTCATCCTCATCGCCTTCCATTCGGGGCTGACAGTAGACGCCGTTGATGGCATCGATCGCCGCCAGATAGGCGTCGAGCATCCCATTGAGCTGCTCCAGCGCAATGGATGAAAGGCGAAAGCCCAACTCAGCGGGAGGGTAAGCTGTCGAAGACACGGCAAGCGGTCCTCCAGACGGGTGGCTGACTAGTGCCGCCAAGCCACACTTCTCCACAAAAGGCCCCGCGCTCCTTTCGGAGGCGGGGCACCCGTCCACCACACTCACACGCCAATGAAACGCGGGTGCGTCATGTTTGTTCCGGCGCTCGCTGTCCTGAGCAGCACATTGGGGCTTGCGCCTGATGGTATTGGCTGGCCTGGGCGGTGCCGGTGGTAGCCGTAGAGAGCGGAGGCGTGCAGCGGGCTGCCTAGCGGCCCTGGCGCGGCCCGTGGTAGGCTCGGCGGTAACCGCGGTAGATGTTCCCCCCTCAGCCGTGGCCAGGGCCTCGCTTGCCCCCGGGTTGGCGGGGTCCGCCCCATTCCGCAAAGAAAAGCCCCGCGCTCCTTCGGAGGCGGTTGCCGGATCGACTAAGGGGGCGGCGCGAAGGGCGAGCGTTGTCATTGCGCCCGGCTTGTCGGGCGACATGCAAAACCGGACCGGAGGCGACAGGCAAAACCATACCACCTCAGCTTGAACGGAGGTGCGGTTGATGGACGAATCAGCTGAGCGTTTCTCGCGGCATGGTCAGCTGCGAGGGGAAGAGATGCGCACGCCGGATGAGGTCGCGGCGATGCTGCGACTGGTGGCGTTGGGTTTTGGTGAGAGACGGATAGCGAGAGAGTTGGGGTGCAGTCGCTGGGCTGTGCGGCGCTATCTGGCGGCGGGTGGTTATGTGAGCTACCGGACGCCGCAGCGGGGGAAGAAGCTGGATGGGCTTGAGGTGTGGCTGACGGAGCGGTTTCGGCGGCATCGCGGCAATGCCGACGTGGTGCGCCAGGATCTGGAGCGCGAGAAGGGGCTTGTGGTCAGCCTGCGCACGCTCGAGCGGGCGGTCGCGCCGCTGCGCCAGGCCTTGTCGGCGGAGGCACGGGCGACGCTGCGTTTCGAGACGCCGCCGGGGCATCAGCTGCAGGTCGACTTCGGCGAGACGCGTGCGCTGGTGGGGGAGGAGGGCGTTCGGCTCTACCTGTTCGTGGCGACGCTGGGCTATTCACGGCGCCTGTTCGTGCGTGCCTTCCGGCATGAGCGGCAGTCGGCCTGGTTTGACGGAATGGAGGCGGCCTTTCGCCACTTCGGCGGGGTGCCGCGGGAAGTGCTTCTCGACAATGCGCGAGCGCTGGTCGACCGCCATGACGCGGTCACCCGCGAGGTCAGCTTCCACATGCGGCTGTTGGCATTTGCCCGTTATTGGGGGTTCCGGCCACGGGCCTGTGCGCCGTACCGGGCACGCACCAAAGGCAAGGACGAACGCAGCGTCGGCTACGTCAAGCGCAATGCGATCGCCGGGCATCGGTTCACCAGCTGGTCGGCGCTGGAGGGGCATCTTGACTGGTGGCTGCGCGAGATTGCCGACAGCCATGTGCACGGCACCACCGGCGAGAGGCCGATCGAGCGTTTCGTGCGGGAGGAAGCGGCCAGCTTGGGCCCGCTCGACGGGAGGCCGCCTTTCGGACAGATGCGCGAGCTCATCCGCCGGGTGCTCCCCGATGCCACGGTTGAAGTGGACACCAACGCCTACAGCGTGCCCTGGCGGCTGATTGGCGAGACGGTTGAGGTGGCGGTCGCCGGCGGCCGGGTCAGCATCCGCCATCGCGGTGGCGAGGTCGCCAGTCACGGTGAGACCATCGGCCGGCGCCAGCGGGTGATGACGGCCGACCACCTCGCCGGCATCATCAGCCGGCCGCAATCCGTCCCGAGCCAGCCGGCGGCTTCGCCAGCTGGCCTCGTCGAAGCCGAGCTGCTGCGGCCCTTGTCTGAGTATGAGCGGGTGGCGGGAGGCAGCTGGTCATGAGCCTCGACGCCCAAGCGCTTTCCGAGAGGCTGACGCGGCTGCACCTGACCGCGATCCGTGATCAGCTCGACAGCCTCCTCGACGAGGCCGTCAGGCGCGAGCTCAACCTGCGCGATGCGGTGGCCTTGCTGTGCGAGCGCGAGCTTGACCGGCGCAACGAGCGGCGCATCACCATGGCGACCAAGATCGCGCACTTCCCTTACCTGCGTGATCTCGACGGCTTCGACTTCGCCGCCCAACCCTCGCTCGACAAGAAGCAGGTCCGCGAGCTTGCCGCCTGCCGCTGGGTGGCCAATGGAGACGCGCTCCTCCTGCTCGGGCCGCCAGGCGTCGGCAAGACGCATCTCGCTATCGGGCTCGGCCGCGCCGCCATCGGCGAGGGCTATTCGGTGCTCTTCGTCACCGCGCCGGCGCTGGCCGCAAGCCTCGCTAAGGCGCATGCCGAGGGCCGCCTCGAGGAACGCCTCGGCTTCTTCACCAAGCCCAAGCTCCTGATCGTCGACGAGCTCGGCTATCTGCCCTTCGAGCCCAACGCCGCCCACCTGTTCTTCCAGCTCGTCTCGAGGCGCTACGAGCGCGGCAGCCTGCTGATCACCTCGAACCGCTCGGTCGGCGAATGGGGCACCGTCTTCGGCGACTCCGTCGTGGCCACCGC